>CAYOAF010000141.1:0-33921 GCA_964401855.1 uncultured Dehalococcoidia bacterium | reverse complement strand
TCCAGGGCCTCAGTGAACTCCGTGAGGGCCAGGTCGCCCAGGGGCATGGGCACGTCGAACTCTCTCCCCACCTCCACGGCCAGGGCCACGTCCTTGCGGGCCAGCTGGAGGGCGAAGTCCGGTTGGTCGAATTTTCCGGGAAGCAGATGGTCCGAAAGGACCTCGAAGGCGCCCCGCCGCCCCACGACGCCCCGGCGCACCGCCTGCCAGAGGGCCATCGGCTCCACTCCGGCCTTCACCCCCATGGTGAACACCTCGGCCAGGGCGCACTGCATGATGAAGCCGGTGCAATTGTGCACCAGCTTGGCGATAGCGCCGCAACCGATGGGCCCCACGTAGTAGGCTTTGTCGCCGATGGTGTCCAGCACCGGCTTGCAACGCTCAAACACCTCCCGGTTGCCGCCGACCCAGATGGCCAGGTTGCGGGTGCGGGCGCCGATGGGGCCTCCGCTCACCGGCGCGTCCAGCGCGTGGATGCCCTCGGCGGCGAATGCCTGGTGGATCCGGCGGATCGGGCCCGGTGTGCTGGTGCTCAGGTCGAAATACACCTTTCCCCGGCTCAGCCCCTCGAGCAGGCCGCCGTCGCCCAGGGCCACCGCTTCCACCTCGGCAGGGCCCGGAAGAGACGTGAACACGATGTCGCTGGCCTCAGCCACCTGCCGGAGCGTGTCGGCCCAAGCGGCGCCCGCCTCCAGGTGGCGCGTTGCCAGCTCCCGCCGGATTTCGTGGACCACCAACTCGTTTCCGCCCTGGAGGGCGTTGCAGGCCATGCTGCCGCCCATGATGCCCAAACCAATGAATCCTACCTTCATTGTGACCTCCTGACCTACAGCGGGTAGGCCGGGGGACCGGCCGTCCCAAACTGTCCCCATTATCTGGCAGCTTCTTGGCCGCCACAAGGGCAAGCGGTCGAGGGTGGGTTTGATTGCCGCACCACCGTTCCCTTTATTGCGGGCGGCCCCTCGTCACGGCTTGGAAGACCGGGACAGTCTTGCCGAAGTGCCGGCCGGGTTTTGGTAAGCCCCGGCCTCTGAAGGCTTGATCTTGACACTCGGATAAAACCGGCAGTAATCTAGCCACGCCAGGCATCGCCGCCCGCAGCCTGCTCGGCATCCATCAACAAAGGAGACCCGATATGTCCGGAGAGTTGGAAGTCTTGAATCCGGTGGCCCAGCTAGCCTCCGAGCTGGGGGTGCCGCCGGCCGCGCCGCAGCGGCCACGCAGCCTCCAGGGCGCCCGGGTGGGCCTGTACTGGAACCGCAAACCGGGAGGCAACTACGCCCTGGAGCGAGTGGAGCAGCGGCTCAAGGAGCGCTTCCCCGGCATGGTGACCAGCTTCTTTCACGGCCGGAGGCCCATATCCGCGGACCTCATGAACGAGATCAAGGACTCCTGCGACGTGGTGGTGGGCGCCACCGCGGATTGAGGCTCCTGCACGTCGTACCTTGTGCACGACATGATCGAGATGGAGCAGGCCGGCCTCCCCACCGTGGCCGTCACCGCCCGGGGCTTCGAATCTGACTTCCAGACCTCGGCCCGCGTATTCGGGTTTCCCCAACTCCCCTTCGTGGTGATTCCCTACACCATGACCAGCCGCAGCCGCGATGAGGCGGCTCTGGACCTGGACGGAGTTTTCGACGACCTAGCCAAGACCCTGGTCACCGAGCCTCCCCCTCCGGCACGCACCAAGAAGGGCAAGGTGCTCCTGGCGGCGCTGGAACGGTTTAGCGGCGTCGACCGCCATGAAGGGTGGGAGAAGTTCAACGCCGACTTTTTGGACCGGGAGCTGGGCGACGGCTTTCCCCTCATCGCTCCTACCCCGGGGTTGGTGGACGCCTTCCTTAAGCTCGTCGCCAGAGACCCGCTGGAGGTGTTGGGACACCTGGCGCCCGGCGACGGCGCCGCCACTGTGGAAAAGGTAGCTATCAACGCCGCGATGGCCGGATGCAAACCCGAGCACCTCCCCGTCCTGATCGCCGCCGTCGAGGCCATCACCGCGACGCCCCAGAACATCTTCCCATCCCGCACCATCGCCATCTCCACGGGCCCCCACGCCATGATGATGCTGATCAACGGGCCGGTGATCCAGCAGCTGGGCATCAACTCCGGCCGTTGCACCCTGGGTCCGGGCAAGCCCGGCCAAGTCAACACCGCCCTGGGAAGGGCGCTGCGGCTAATCCTGATGAACGTGGGTCACTGCTATCCGGGCAGCGGAGACATGGATACCATCGGCAGCCCGCTGAAGTACAGCATGTGCGTGGCGGAGAACGAGGATCAGAACCCCTGGGACCCGTTCCACGTGGAGAAAGGTTTTCAGAAAGGGCAGAGCACCGTCACCGTCTTCGGCACCATCGACGTCATCCACAACTCCAACTACAAGTGGGAATCCGCCGAACTCCTCACGGCCTGGGCGGCCCGGATCTCCTCGTCCGGAGGCTACCCTCCGCTGATCCCAAGCCGGTCGGAGTTCGACGATTCTCATTTCACCATGCTGATGTGCCCCGACCACGCCCGTATCCTGGCCCAGGACGGCCACACCAAGGCTTCCATCCGGGAGTACATCTCTCAGAACGCCAAGAGCCCGCTCAAGTACGTGCTGGCCAGCACCCTGGTGTCGCTGGACTCGCTGCCGCCGGACCTTCAGTGGATCCTGCAACTCGACCCCGACACCTTGGTCTCCACCGCGCCGGACCCGGACACGGTCGACCTGGTGGTGGTCGGCGGACCGACCGGGAAGAGTGACCTGGTGCGGAACATTGGGGCGCCCACGGTTACCAAGGAGATATGCAGCACCACCTGATCTTTGGGCGGCTGAACCTGGCGCCGTCCCACGGTAGCTGAGAGCCTGTCCGACAAATCGAAAGGAGAGCACTCTTGGTCCTTCGACAAGGACGAACGGATTCCTCCCGTTCGTGGTGAGCCTGTCGAACCACTGCGGTTGTTTGTTGGATAGGCTCCAGGTAACTGTTCGGTAGCTCGATCACTTGCGAGGCCGGGCCTGGAGGGCTTTTCCAGACAAGAGGAGAGGAGGCCTGATATGGCAGCAGATTTGGAAATATTGAACCCTGTGGCGCAACTGGCCTCGGAGCTTGGTGTGCCCCCGCCCGTGCCGGAGCGGCCGAGCTCCCTGCAAGGGCTACGCTTGGGCCTGTACTGGAACCGTAAGCCGGGGGGCAACTACGCCCTGGAGCGGGTGGCGGAGCGGCTCCAGGAACGATTTCCCGGCACGGAGACCCACTTCTACAACGCCCGGAGGCCTATCCCCGAAGACATGATTCGCGACATCGGCTCCGAGTGTGACGTGGTAGTCGGCGCCACCGCCGATTGAGGGTCCTGCACGTCGTACCTTGCGCACGACATGGCAGAACTGGAAAAGACCGGCCTTCCCACGGTCTCCATCACCGCCCGGGGGTTCGAGGCGGATTTTCAGACCTCGGCCCGGGTGTTCGGAGTCCCGCAGCTTCCCTTCGTCGTCATTCCCTACACGCTGACCAGCCGCAGCCGCGAAGAGACGGGCGGGGACCTGGATGCGGTTTTCGAGGGTCTCGCAACCGCGCTGGTGACTCAACCGCCCAAACCGCCTCCCGCCAAAAAGGCCACGGTGCTGGCCGCCGATCTGGAGCGGTTCGGCGGCATCGACCGCCTGGAGGGCTGGGAGAAGTTCAACCGGGATTTCATTGACCGGGGCCTCGGCGACGGGTTTCCTCTCGTCGCCCCCACCCCGCGACTGGTGGAGGCCTTCCTGAAGAACGTCGACCAGGACCCGTTGGAGGTCGTGGGTTATCTGGCGCCCGGCGAAGGCGCCGCCACCGTGGAGAAGGTGGCCATCAATGCGGCGATGGCCGGCTGCGAGCCGGAGCACCTCCCAGTCCTGATCGCTGCGGTGGAGGCCGTCACCCAGACGCCCCAGAACATATTCCCGACCCGCACCATCGCCATGTCCACGGGTCCTCATGCCATGATGATGCTGGTCAACGGGCCTGTCGTCCAGCGGCTGGGCATCAACTACGGCCGCTGCACCCTGGGTCCGGGCAAGCCCGGCCGAGTCAACACAGCTTTGGGGAGGGCCCTGCGACTCATCCTGATGAACGTGGGCCATTGCTACGCGGGCAGTGGGGACATGGACACCATCGGCAGCCCGCTGAAGTACAGCATGTGCCTAGCGGAGAACGAGGACGAGAGCCCCTGGGAACCGTACCACGTGGAACAAGGCTTCAATAAAGAGCAGAGCACCGTAACCGTGTTCGGCACCCTGGATATTCTTCACAACGCCAACTACCAGCGGGACACCAGCCAGCTCCTCCTGGCCTGGGCGGCGCGGGCATCTGCAGCCGGCGCCTACCCTCCGGTTATCCCCAGCCGGGTCGAGCGCGACGAGAACCACGTCACCATGCTTATGTGCCCGGACCACGCCCGGAACCTGGCCCAGGACGGCCACACCAAGGCGTCCATCCGGGAATATATCGCCGGGAACGCCAAGAGCCCGATGAAGTACGTGCTGGCCACCGGCCGCACCTCGCTGGACTCGCTGCCCAGGGACCACCAGTGGATCCTGCACCTGGACCCTGAAACCCAGGTGTCGACGTACCCGCACCCCCATCTTGTCCACCTCCTGGTTGTGGGCGGACCCACGGGGAAGAGCGATATGGTGCGCAACATTGGAGCGCCCAGCGATACCAGGGAAATCTGCACCAGCGCCTGACTCCGGAAGAGTGGGCCCAAGCCAGCCGCCGGCCATTACCGGTGCCGGCGGCCGGCGGCAGCAGGGGCGCTGCGGTAAGCAGGACGGGGACGGTGCGCTATCCTTGCTTGTGATGATGGCAGCCCTTTGATATCGTTGTCCCGTATCTGTTGGACGGGTGCCGTCCCTTGCCTGGCGGTGGCGCATCGACTATGATAGCAGTGACCTCGGCCGCCGGACTGAAGGCGGGCAAGGAAAAAGAATCGCCGGCCCGGTTTTTTCACCCCGTTGGTCCGGATGCGTAGAGCGGACAGGAGAGACGCCATGGTGTTGAAGAATTGGAGTTCCGAACTGATTGACGCTGACGACTTGTCCGGGGCCATGGACATGTTCTGGGAAAAAGGCTGGACGGACGGGCTGCCGGTGGTACCGCCCACCGAGGTGCGAGTGGCGGAGTTCCTGGACTATGCGGGGATCGAACCCGGTGAAGTGGTGTGCCGCATCGCGGACCGCAACCGGGTCATCACGGCCGAGAAGGTCGCCATCAACGCCGTCATGGCTGGGTGTCTGCCCGAGTACTTCCCGGTGGTGCTCGCCGCGGTCGAATGCCTGGGGACCGACGAGTTCAAGATCAACCACATCGCCAGCACCGGCAGCTTGTGGATAATGATGGTGGTCAACGGCCCCATCGTCAAGCAGATCGACCTGAATGCCGGCATGTACTGCTTTGGAGCGGGGACCAGGGCCAACAACACCATCTCCAGGGCGGTGAGCCTGCTGCTGTCCAACTGCGCCGATGCCAAGATGGGCGGAATACAACGAGGTGTGTGGGGGTATTCCGGGAGATTCAACTGCTGCGTTGGTGAGAACGAGGATGCGGAGTGGGGGCCAACCCTAGCCGAGATGCAGGGCTATGATTCGGTGACGAGCACGGTGACCGTCAAGGAAGTGATGGAGGGCCGTACTCAGATAAGGTGCAACTTCACGACAGCCGAAGGGCTGCTGAAGACCATGGCGGGCTTCTGGCCCCACGTGGGGGGCAAGAACCTCCTCTTCATTCCTCCCCAATATGTCGATGTATTCAAGAAGGCCGGGGTGAGCCGAGAGGACGTCCGCCGGTACCTCCGCGAGAACATCGGCCATTCTGTGGCGGAACTCAAGCGCCGCGGGGCCTACCATGACTTGAACAGCGGGAAGCTGAGCGGTGTCATGCCTGAGGTCGAGCCGGGGGACGAGAACAAGATGGTGTATCCGTTCAGCGGTAAGGGTGCGGATGCGCAACAACTCGGCGGCTTGGGGCCCCAGGAGGCCGTGGCGGTACGCCAGCCGGACATCATCCCCATCGTGGCTGGCGGCGATGCCGGCTTGATGGTGTACGTGGTGCCGGGTACCGACGATTGGCCGTTCATTACCAGGCCCGTTAAGACGCGGTAAGCGACCTGGTAGCTGGCACCGGCGCGTCCGTTCGGATGACAGGAGATTTGAGCTATAAGGAGGGTGAGATGGGAGTGCGATTTCTGAACCCGAGTTTGGAAGGAGACCTGGGGTTTCAGGAGGCTGCCAGAGTAGCGACCCTCAACGGGAAGGTCCTGGGAATCTTGTACAACGGGCGGGCCGGGGGAGAGGTGGTGCTCAAGGAACTGTTGAACCTGCTGGAATCGAAGTACAATCTCGAAGGGGTTGTGTATCGCACCAAACCCCACGCCTGGGTCTCCGCTCCGGAGGAGATATTCACGGAGATGGCCCAGTCGGTGGAGGTCGCGATCACCGGGGTGGGTGATTGAGGGTCCTGTACGTCGGGCAGTGTGCTCGACGCGATCACCCTCGAGCGGCGCGGGATACCCAGCGCGTGTGTCGCCACGGAAAAGCTGGCGAGGACCACCGGCCGGGCCATGGCCCGGGCGCAAAGGGCGCCGGATTTCCCCATCGCCACCGTCGAGTTCCACACCGGCCTGATGACCAACCTGGACTCTATGGACGACGCGCTGCGGATGGCCAAGGAGGCCTTCCCGCAGGTAGAGAATATCCTGGTCGAATAATTGAGTAGCGCCGGCCCAACTTCGCAAGCCGGGCCGGTGCCGGACCAGGAAAGCTGCGGCAGCGGGAACATGATACCCTGGTGACGCAGGTCCGGGCAGGCCGCTGCAGGGGCCTGCTTGGACCGCTTCTGGCGTAGCGGAAGGCGCGATTCGGGGCGCGGACCTCCAGCGCCGGTATGCACCGGTGGAGGTCGGCCTCCCGAACCAGACCTATTTGGGAATACTGAAAGGAGTTTCCGAGCATGGCCACACGCCTAGCAGCTATCGGCGTCAACCACTGGCACTCGTTGTATGACGCCTCCTACCTCGTCCACCTGTCCAAGATGGACGATATTCAGATCGTCGCCCTCCAGGACAATGACCAGGGGATCGTGGAGCACCGGGTGAAGGAGCTTGGCGGCAATATCGCCGCTTACACCGACTACCGGAAGATGGTGTCCGAGGCCAAACCCGATTATGTATTGGCTCTGGGCCGTCACGACATGATGGCCGAGGTAGCGCTCCATCTGCTGGAGAGCCGCATCCCGTTCACCATGGAAAAGCCAATGAGCCATAGCGCGCGGCAACTACGCGGTGTGCTGGAGAAGGTGGAGGCGGCCAACGGGTTCGCGTCGGTGCCGCTGAACTTCCGGTACCAGCCCTTTGTCGGGAAGGCCAAGCAGTTGACCGCGGCGGGCACTTACGGCCCGTTGACCCACTTCTACATGCGGATCAACCGGCCGAGTTCGTCACGGTATGCGCCCTGGGGTGCGCCGTGGATGCTGGAACCAAAGATCGCCAACGGCGGGTGCCTTCGCAACCTCGGCGCCCACGGCCTGGACGCCTTCGTGTACCTCACCGGTGAAGGCGAGGATATTGAAGTCACCGGCGCCCAGTTCAGTTGGGCCGGCCGGGGGATGAAGGTAGAAGACTACGCGTCGGTCTTGATCCGGTCCAAGAGCGGAGTGCTCGGGACCATCGAGGCCGGAAACGGGTATCCCAGAGACGGGACCGATGGCGAGTGGAAAGCGGCGTTCCGGGATGCCATCCTCACCTTCAAAGACGGTGTGCTCAAGCTGAACACCGGCGACGGAGAGGAAATCCTACCGTCGGAGATGGCCGACGCTCCGGCAGCCATTGCGTTGCGTGACGCCATCACCTCCGCGGCCGAGGGCCGGTCGGCGCCCATCAGCATGCGCGACTGCTACTACGCCGTGCGCCTCATCGACCTGGGCTACATCGCGGCTGGCAACCCCTACGGAACGGCGGAGGTGTAGCACCCCTGCACCGCCGCTCATGAATCTACGCTTTCGAAACAGGAGGTCAGTTCATGGCTGCTAGAGAGACAATCCGGGAACCGGCCAAGGATATTCCGGTTTTTCGCCGTTGCAACGTGCTGGTGGTCGGCGGCGGCCCTGCCGGTAGCGCCGCCGCGGTTTCCGCGGCAAAACTCGGCGCCGACACGATCCTGGTCGAGCGCTACGGCCACCTGGGAGGCATGTCCACCGGGGGCTTTGTCAACTACATCGTTCCCATGACCGACTGGACCGGCCGCCAGGTGATAGCCGGGTTCGCCAACGAGATATTCGACCGGCTGCCAAAGAGCGCGATAGTGGGGCCGCCCGATGAGCTTTGGGGTTCGAGGGACCCTGAGTTGGTCCGGTACTGGGGCGACCGCCATAACGCCAAACACGGCATTATCACCTGGTCGCCCACCGTGGACCCCGAGATGCTCAAAATCGTGTCCAACGACATGATACTGGAAGGTGGCGTCAAGCTGCTGCTTCACTCCTGGGCGGTGGCCCCGATTCAGGAGGGGAAAAACATCAAGGGAGTCATCTTCGAGAGCAAGTCGGGACGCCAGGCCATCCTCGCCGATATGGTGGTTGACGCCACGGGCGATGGCGATATCTTTCACATGGCCGGATCTCCATGGGAGTCGGATATAGAGGAAGACGACATCCATCATACGGTCAACGTGGCGTTCCACATGGGCGGAGTCGACATGGAGAAATTCTATGCATTCCGCGGTGATCAGCCAGGAGAATTCCAGTCGATGATGGCCAAGATGAAGGCGGCCGGTATTGCCGCCGACGCCACGCCCCACGCGTTGCCGCGCAACGACACGGTCCTGTTCATGGGGCCAAGGCTGAAGGGGTACAGCGCCATCGACGTGGAAGACCTGACTCAGGTCGAGGTCCAGTCACGCAAGGATATGATGCAGGTGCTGGAGTTCTACAGGGATAATGCGCCCGGCTTCGAGGGAGCTTGGATCATGGTCACGGCGCCGCAGATGGGCACCCGGCACAGCCGGAGGCTGAAGGGCATGAAGACGGTAACCCGGGAAATGTGGACCAGTGGTACCCTGCACGAGGACGAGATCGCCATTTCGCCACCGCCCAATACCCGCAATCCCAATGTTTCCATACCTCTGGGGTGCCTGGTTCCTCCGAGCTTGAACAACATACTGGCCGCCGGGAGGAACCTCTCCTGCGACCCCACGACCCACACCTTCCTGCGGCTGATTCCCCAGTGCTGGACCATGGGGCAAGCCGCCGGCGTGGCCGCGGCGGTAGCCGTGAATTCAGGCGTGCCGGTGCGCGATGTCGACATGAAACAGGTGAAGGGAGAGCTGGTAAAGCAGGGGGTGGTTCTGCACGGTGAGGCGGGAGGCCCGAAGAGCCCAAACCAGCCCCTGGAATAGCAGCCCTGTCCGGGAGGGGCGGGACCGCCCAGCCGGATGGAAAAGTGCTGTCCCGGGACGCCGGGTTCAGGCGTAATCACGGTCGGAACCCCTACGCCGGCTACGGCCGCGTGGACAACCCTCCTTTCCTGTTCCGCGGGGACCTGGACGGACGGCTGCCGCCCAAGGAGCGCGTGGCCGCCTTTACCGTCGGTGACGTGGATGTGGCCTTCCCTTTCTCCGCTCTAAAAATGAAAGGGTGGTCAACTACAACGTCGCTGGCCGGGTCGAGGCTGACGCCCATCGGCCATGCCAACCACCCAGTTTCACATTCAAGTGATGCTGGCGAAGCAGCTCCTATACGATATCTGAGAGCAGCACCCCGCTCCCCTGGCTTGCCACTCCGCCGCGCCGGAAGTATCATGCCTTAAGTTGCCCTATCGCCCCTGAACGCGAGTCCAGCCCTGGGCCGCAGGAGGGGCGGCATGGCTGAAACATCCTGGCCGGGACCGCGGCCCGGCCGCCGCGAGGGGGCGGGACGTGCCTCATTTTCGAGTGGGCGTGGATATCGGGGGTACCTTTACCGACGTTGTCTTTCTGGGCCACGACGGCACCGTGCTGGCCCGGAAAATAGCCAGCACCCCCGACGACTACAGCAGGGCGGTGCTTGATGGGGTCAAGGGCGGCATCGCCGAACTCGCCATCGGCGCCGGCGCGGTCTCCGAGGTCAGCCACGGCTTTACCGTCGCCACCAACGCCATCATCGAGCAGAAGGGCGCCCACATGGCCCTGATTACCACCGAGGGCTTCCGCGACATCCTTGAGCTGCGCCGCAACCGTATTCCCCGGTTGTACGACCTGTACTACGAAAAGCCGCCGCCCCTGGTGAAGCGCCAACTCCGGCTGGAGGTGGGGGAACGCCTGAACTTCCGCGGCGAGGTCCTCCGGCCCCTGGACGCGGCCGATGTGGAAAAGGCCGTCGACCGGATCATAGAGGAAGGCGTGGAGTCGGTGGCCATCTGCCTCCTGCACTCCTACGCCAACCCCGGCCACGAGCGGCATATCGCCCGGAGGCTGCGGGACCGGGCGCCTCACGTGATCCTGACCTTGTCCAGCGAACTCCTGCCCGAGATGAAGGAGTACGAGCGCATCAGCACCACGGTGATCAACGGCTATGTCCGTCCCGTGGTGGAGTGCTACTTGACCCGCCTTACCGGCGGCCTGGATGGCATGGGGATCAAGGTGCCCCTTACGGTGATGCAGTCCAATGGGGGCTTGGCTACCTCCGGGATAGCCAAGGAGAGGCCGGTTTACTGCATCGAGTCGGGCCCTGCCGCCGGGGTGGTGGGGGCTTACCACCTGGGTAGTCGTCTCGGCCTGGGCAACCTGATGACCCTGGACATGGGCGGGACCACCGCCAAGGCATCCATTATCGAGGGCGGCGAGATACTCCAAGCGCCGGAGTATGAAGTGGGCGGAGGCGTGAACGTCGGCCATCGCCTGTTGCGGGGGGCGGGCCATATCCTACGGGTGCCGTCCATCGACCTGGCCGAAGTGGGAGCCGGCGGGGGAAGCATCGCCACCGTGGACAAGAGCGGCTCCCTCCGCGTTGGTCCCCAGAGTTCCGGCGCGGTTCCGGGGCCGGCCTGCTACAGCCAGGGCGGCCAGGAAGCCACCGTCACCGATGCCGACGTTCTCCTGGGGTATCTCAACCCTGCCTACCTGCTGGGAGGGGCCTTCTCCTTGGATGTCGAGCAGGCCCGCCGGGCCGTCGACCGGAACGTGGCCCAGCCCCTGGGTTTCTCCGAGGTTGAAGCTGCTCACGGGATTCATACCCTGGTAAATTCAAACATGGGCCGGGCGCTCCGGGCGGTATCCAGCGAGCGCGGGCGGGACCCTCGGCGCTTCGTCCTCTTTGCCTTCGGCGGCGGCGGTCCGGTCCACGCCGCGGGCCTGGCCGAGATGCTGGACATAACCCGCATTGTCGTCCCTCCCTTCCCCGGGGTCTTCAGTTCCTTCGGCTTGCTGGTTGCCGACGTGGAGTACCATTTCGTCCAGACGTATTTCAAGACCTTTGACGAACTTGACATAACCGCCCTTCGAACCATTACGGGAGGGCTATGGGAACAGGGCCACCGGGAGCTGCGCTCCGAAGGGTTCGAAGATGCCAGCCACCGGATTCTCACCCAGGTTGACATGAAGTACCAGGGGCAGGTCTCCGAGCTGACCGTGTTGATGCCTCCGGGGGAAATTACCCAGGAAACCCTGACCAGGTTGGGGCAAGACTTCGAGGCTGAGCACGAGAAGAGCTTTGGCTACCGGGCCGATGCCCCCTACCAGCTTGTGAATTTGAGGGTCATCGCCCGAGGCCTGTCCCAGGAGTCCCGGATGCCGGAGCGGCTGGAGCTGCCCGCGGTGGCCCGCCCGGCGGCGTCGCGGCGCCGGGTCTACTTTGGGCGCAGCCACGGCTGGACCGACGCCCCGGTGATCGACCGGAGCGACCTGGAGGGAACCGGCAGGGAAGGGCCTTTGATCATCGAAGAGTACGATTCCACCAGTGTGGTGCCCCCCGGCTGGCGGGCTTCGGTGGACCAATGGAAGAACATCCACCTCGAGAAGGGGTAGCCGGCCAGGGATTGCCCTCACCCTCGTTCCCTCTCCCACTGGGCGAGGGATGCCCCGGTGCAGCCGGGGTTGGGTGAGGGGCTGACCGGCAGTCGCCTCTAACCAGTGTGGGAAAGGAGACCCCGATGCGGCAGGGCACGGACCCCGTTACCAGGGAGATCATCAAGAACGCCCTCATGGGTGCCGCCGATACCATGGCCTTGACGGTGGTGCGCACCGCCCGGTCCGCGGTTATCAAGGACGGCATGGACTTCTCCACCGCCCTCTTTACCGCCGATGGGCAGCAGGTCGCCCAGGGGCTGACCCTCCCGGCTCACCTTGGCTCCATGGCCCCGGCCCTGGAGGGGGTCCGCAACGCCTTCGGCGACGATGTCCACCCAGGTGACGTGTTCGCCAACAACGACCCCTACGAAGGCGGCAGCCACCTTCCCGACATCTTCCTCTTCAAACCCATATTCGCTCATGGTATCCACGTTGGCTGGAGCTGCTGCATCGGACACCAGACGGATATCGGAGGCAGAGTCGCCGGAGGTAACGCCTGCGACAACACGGAAATCTATCAGGAAGGGCTGCTGATACCCCCGATCAAGCTCTACGAGGGTGGGGTCTTGAACCGGGCGGTGTGGAGAATCCTGGAGAAAAACGTTCGGGTGCCGGAAAAGGTGCTGGGCGACGTACAGGCGCTGCTGGCTGCCGTCCGGTTTGGCGAACGGGACCTGCTGCGCCTGGTGGAAGAGTACGGCCTGGAGGAGCTGAAGGGCTACATGGCCGACATCCTGGACACGACGGAGCAACTCACCCGGGCCGAGTTCGCCGCCCTGCCACATGGAGAGTGGGAGTTCACCGACTACATCGACAACGACGGCATCGACCCCCAGCCCATTGCCATTCATGCCAAGGTAAAGATCGAGGCCGACGAGGTGTTCGTCGACTTCGACGGCACCTCTCCCCAGGCCAAGGGTTCCATCAACCCCAATTTCGCCTACACCAAGTCCCAGGTCTACGCCGTGATGAAGTGCCTGATCGACCCGGCCATCCAGTCCAACAGCGGTTTCTTCCGGCCCTTCAACATAACCGCCCCGGCAGGCTGCTTCGTCAACCCCCAGCACCCGGCGCCGGTGGCCGCCAGGGGTCTGGCCGGGTTCCGTATCTGCCACGCCCTGTTCGGCGCCATGGCTCAGGCGTTGCCGGGCAAGGTCCCCGGCGCCTGGGGCGGTGGTGAGGTCGGCCTCAGTTTCGGCGGCTACCACCCCAACCGCAAGGCGTGGGTGTACCTGGAGTTCAACAACGACGGCCCCCGCGGGGGCGGCCCTTACATCGACGGCGCCGACGGACTGGCGGCGCCGATCCACAACATGGCCAATACCCCCATCGAGAGCATCGAAGCGGACCAGCCCCTTCTCGTGGAACAGTACGGGCTGGTCCCCGACACCGGCGGCGCAGGCAAGTACCGTGGTGGCCTGGGCATTGTCCGGCAGTTCCGCATCCTGGCCGAGGAAGCGACCTTTCAGCTCCGGTCCGACCGAAGCGACTTTCTGCCCTGGGGTGCGGAAGGGGGCAAGCCCGGCACGCCCACCAAGAACTACCTGAACCCGGACACTGAGAACCGGGAGCTGCCCGGCAAACACTTAATGACTCTGAAAAAAGGGGATGTCTACCAGCTCATCCAGGCTGGGGCTGGAGGATATGGCGATCCGCTGGATCGGGACGCGGACGCGGTGCTGGAGGATGTGCGGCAGGAGAAGCTGACCCTGGACTGCGTGCGCCGGGAGTATGGTGTGGTTGTCCGCCCGGACACCCTGGAGTTGGACCAAGAAGCTACTGAAGAGCTTCGGGGGCGGATGAGGAAGGGGGACACACCGTAGCTTGTGCTGCGATAATACAGGCTAGGTATGCGGTATTCTTGGAGGACCTCTTTCTTGCAAGAAAGAGGTCCTCCAAGCCTCTCCAGAAAGAACCCAGGTAAGGTGGGTTTTCTTGAAGAAGTTTCCCCAATTCGGGTGACTACTCCAGGTAGGTCGATGGGTCGGCCATGAACTTGCTGCGGCATTCCAGGCCGCAGAAGTAGTACCACTTCCCGTCGTGGAACCTTCGAGTTCCCTGCCCTGGGTCCACCTCGGCTGCGCCAAACTGGGTCTGGCCCGTCTGGGCCCGCGCCTCGGCTTCGTCGATTTCTCTCCCGCAAACTGGATCTTTGGCCATTAATCATTCTCCATTGATAAATTCGCCCGGGGGCAGATTCTCAGAGTACCGGAGCCACGGGTATTCCCAGCCGGACGCGGCCGGGCTGGTCCAAGAGCGCCCGGGCTACCTTGGCCCGGTGCTCGAAAGTGGTGCCCAGCCGCATGGTCCAGGCCGTGACCCGCCGGTACCACAGGTGGAGGTCGAACTCCAGCATGAACCCTATGCCCCCGTGGATCGACTGGGACGACCGCACCACGGCCAGGCACTTTTCGTTACAGAAGGCCTTGGCCTGTGACACCTCGACGCCGGCCGGCATCCCCTGGTCCATGTTCCAGAGGGCCTCGTAGGTCAGTAGCTGGCCTCCATCGACCCAGATGATCATGTCGGCACACATGTGTTGGATGGACTGGAAGGAGCCGATGGGCCGGCCGAAGGCCACGCGGCCCTTCGCGTACTCGATGGCCATTTCGGCGTCTTTCCTGGTGGCGCCCACAATCTGGCAGCAGAGCAGGACGGTGGCCTCTTCCAGCATGCGCTCCGCGATGGGCCAGCCCTGGTTCATCTCGCCCACCAGGTTCGCCTTGGGCACCCGCACGTGGTCAAAGGTCACCCGGCTTTGCTTATCCTTCGCCAGGGTGGTGAACAGGGTCTGAGATATGCCGGGGCTGTTGGTATCCACCAGCAGCAACGAGATGCCCTTGCTGCCAGAGGCGGCCCCGGCGGTACGGCAGGCCACCAAGCACTTCTCGGCGACGTTGAAGTTGTCTACGAACATCTTGATCCCGCTCACGACGAAGTGGTCCCCATCGACGGCCGCTTCCGTTTTTACCGCCTCGGGTGTCAAGCGAGGGTCCCGCTCCTGGAGCGCCCAGGTCATGAGCAACTCTCCACGGCACACCGCCGGGAGGGTCGCCTGCCGCTGCTCTTCGGTCCCGTTTCTGACGATGGTCAGCGCGGGGACGCTGGTGCTGTGCAAGGGGATGGGAACTATGGACCGGCCAACTTCCTCCAGGATGAGGCCCAGGTAGGTCAGGGGCAGCCCCTGGCCGCCGTATTTCTCGGGGAGGGCCATGCCGAACCAGCCCAGGTCGGTCATCTTCTTCAACAACTCGGGAGGGTAGCCCCGGTCATCCTTCTCCATCTCCCGGGCCATGTTGGGCGAACACTCTGCCTCCAGGAACTCCCGGGCCAGGTTTTTCACCATCTGTTCTTCTTCGTTTAGCACCAAGTCCATGGCGTTCTCCTTGGGGTCCCACTCGCCTCGATTGCCTGAATGAAGCGAAGGGGGATTGGCCGCGTTCTGTTGGGGAAGGATTTGCCCCCGGTTCGTTATCCTCGAGGCATGCCGAGGCCACGGCGGGCCACCTGGTCGCGCATGACCTGGACGCTGCCGTGGTTTATCCCCGACTCGAAGGCGCCCATGAGGTTATGAGCGAACAGCCCTTCTTCGATGTTGTCTTCGGAGCTGCTCAAAAGCTGGGCGTAGGGCCCGAGAATCTGGCTGATGGCTTCGGTGGTCCTGACGCCGTGCTCCGGCGCCCAAACCTTCTCGGCCGAGCCCTCGTAGGTAAAGTGGCCGCCATGCTGCACTATGGACATGCTGCGCATGGTCATCAGCCGGCAGACCTGGGCCTCGATCCACAGCTCAGCCAGCTTGTCTCGGACTGCCGGGTCCTCGGTCAGCGAGTGGCCGTCCATCTGGTTCTCTTTGACCCAGTTGATGATGTCCTCGTCCCGGCGTACCGAAATCAGGTAGCGGTTGGCGCCCACCCGGTCCAAGTTCAAGCCCATGGCGCCGACGTACCATCCCTGATTCTCCTCGCCCAACATGGCCGACGCGGGAACCCGCACGTCTTCGTAGAAGGTCTCGTTGGTCCTTGGGTTGCCGTAGGTCGTGGCCGTTGGTGCGCGAGGGTCGCTCTGAATGGTCCAGAGAGGACGCACGGTGATGCCTGGGGCATCCATGGGCACCAGGAAGATGGAGATGCCCCGGTGCCTGGGGGCGTCCGGGTCGGTCCGGCACATCAAGTAGACGTGGGTGGCGTAGTGGGCTGAGGATGTGTACATCTTCTGGCCGTTGATTACGTACTCGTCCCCGTCCTTCACCGCCCGGCATTGAAGGCCCGCCAGGTCAGCGCCCGCCTGAGGCTCGGTAAACCCCAGGGCAAAGGTGATCTCTCCGTTGATGAGGCCGGGAAGGAAGTACCTCTTCTGCTCCTCGGTGCCCGCTGCCAGAATCGCCGGGGCGCCGCTGCCGGCGCTGCCCATGGTTACCCCGACCCGGGCGAACTCCTCTTCGACGATGTACTGGTCCAAACGGCTTCCGCCCTGGCCGCCGTACTCCTTGGGCCAACTGATACCCATCCAGCCCCTGTCCGCGGCCTTTTTCTGCAGCGCCCGGAGGTTGGGCCCTCGGCCCCCTTCCAGCGAGTCTTCCATTTCCGCCAGCACCTCTGGAGTAACGTTCTCCTCGATGAACTGGCGCACTTCCTGGCGAAGGGTTTCCTGTTCCGGTGCGAATCCAAAGTCCATAGCATACCTCTCACCGTTTCACTTGTCCGCGGACCGGCGGCAACGTGGCCCGGCCTGGCGGCAAACCCGACACCCTCGTAACGGCATTCCCCCGTGAAGCGGCTTGGCCCGCAGCGTAGGAATGAGGGTGGAACTCTACTGGTGAGCCTTTCTATTGGCAGTTGCCGGAGGAGGCAATGCGGATGTTTTGACCCCAGGTAGCCCCTCGGTACTGCAGTGGCTCCCGCACCTGCCATTTTGCTTCGCCGGATGTCTGGTGTCAAGTCGAGGAGATCGGGGCGCCGGCCAGCAGTCCCACCAGGTCCAAAACATCCCGGCTGGTGGCGAGTTCCAATTCTTCTACGGTGTCTATCATCTCGCCGATCGCGGCTTCGCTGAGAACACGTGCGGCGCACTGGCGCACTTTGGCCAGCCGCTCCTCCCGGGTCAGGGGGTTGCCCCAGATCCCCCGAGGCCGGTCGCATCTCACGGAGTGCTCGGTGCCGTCCTCGGTCCGGACCGTGACGGTAATCCACATCTGGTCAAAGTCTGCCGAGATATTCGGGTCCATCGTAAGACGGGTCTTGGCGAGCAAGGCTTGCAGCCCGGGCCGGTGCAGCATTCCCTCGGTGAAGGTGTCCATGGTAATCTGGCCGTCCCACAGGGCCGAGGCGACAGTGTACTGGAAGCTGAACTTGCCATCCAGGCCGGTGCTGGGCGATGGCCGGTCTACGTACTGCATCACGGGGGTCTCGATATGCACCGATCGAATCTTGGCGGGGTCAATGTCGTGGGCCCGGCGGATCTCCAGGGCGGCGTCTATGCCCCGGTGGGTACCGTACTGGCTGGGGTGCTTCTTGATGGCGATTCCAGGGTCCACCATACGATAGGGATCGCCGAAGTCTCGGATCACCGCCGGTAGATCGAAGCCCTCCCCGAAGAGCACCGCGACGTAGCCGGTGGAGTGCTCGAACACGTCCGGGTTGGCCGTGAACCCCTTGGCGGCCAGGAGGGCCGCTTCCAGTCCCATCCGGCCGGCGTTGCCGCAATGGGTGGACTTAGTCATGGTGCCGGTGTTGGCGGATACCGTCCCGGCCCGGGAGGCGGCCAGGCCGAGGGCCATCCGGATCTGTTCCGGGGATAGGTGCAACATGACCGAGCCGGCGGCGGCGCTCCCCATTACCCCCACCAGTCCAGGCGGATGGAACCCCCGGGGCGAAACGCCGGCGGACGCGACCCGAATGCGCCCTTGCACCTCGAACCCGGTTACCAGGGCCATGATGATATCCGAGCCGGATGCCTGGTGTTTCTCAGCCAGGGCCAGGATGCAGGGGAGAGTCGGGGAGGTGGCGTGGGTCGGCGGGTACCACATGACTTCATAGTCCAGAACGTGCCCCGCCACGCCGTTGGCGAAAGCCGCCATCACCGGCGAGGTCTTGAAGCCCTGACCGAAGACCGAGCAGTCGGGGGCCCCGCCCATCTCCCGGGTGTATTCAGCCACGATGCGGGCCGCCGGCTCCATCGAACCGGCCAGAGTCACCCCCAGGCCGTCTAGGATGACGGTTTTGGCGACTTCCACGACCTCCGGAGGAAGCGAACTGAACTCCGCCCCGGCAATCAGGCGCCCCAACTCTTCGGATATTGACATAACACCTCCCAAAGGTTTGGTTCTTTGAGCAAGGTCCCCCAGAGGCCCCTCCTAAAAAACCCAGCACTGGCTGGATTTCAACCCCGCCCCTACGTCGCCGGTGGGTGAGCGCCAAGGATCTCCTCCCGCACCTGAGCGGCGAGCCGCTCCAACCGGGGGCTGACGGACACGGGGTAATGGGGTGGCTCGTCAAGCTCCTTGAAGTGGTCGTCAAGGCCGCGAAAGTCCTCGGCGAACCGCTGCCGAATCTCCCCCAACGCCGGGTCGGGACCCGTGCGGCGGCCCCCTGCCATCACTTGAGTCAACAGAGGTGTCCCGCCGGGCATGCTCTCGTCGTGCAACCCGATGGTGTCATGTGAGAACTGCCCGGCGCTGTCCCGGAAACGGAAGACCTGTTTGGCACCGGGCAGCGAGATTTTGTCCGTGCTCAACTTCATCACCGGCCGTTGGTCATAGGACACCAGCTTGTAGGCCATGTCCGACCAGGGGGCGTCCGCCGAAACGCCCGGTTTGGTTCCCACTCCGAACATGTCGACCGGCGCCCCGGCCCTCAACAGAGCGTCAACCTGGTATTCGTCCAGGCCCCCGCTGGCCAGGATTCCGACGTAGTTCAGACCGGCTTCGTCCAGTATCCTCCGAACGTTCCGGCTCAGCGATTCGAAGTCCCCCGAATCCAACCGGACTGCCAGAAGCCGGTGGCCGGCCGCTTCCAATTCCCTGGCGACCTCCACGGCTCTCCGGGCCCCCTCAATGGTGTCGTAGGTGTCCAACAGCAAGACAGTGCGGTCGGGAAAGGCGGCGGCATAGGCGCGGAACGCGTCGGTCTCCGCCGTGAAGCAGGATATGAATGAGTGCGCCATGGTCCCGGCCGGGGGTATGCCGTACCGCTGGGCCGCTAGGACGTTGCTGGTGGACTGGAACCCCGCGATGTAGCTGGAGCGCGCCATCTTCAAGGCCGCGTCTACTCCTTGAGCGCGGCGTGAGGCAAAATCGGTCAGGATGCGACCCCGGGCTGCCCAGACGCAACGGGAGGCCTTGGTGGCCAGTATCGTTTGAAGGTTGATCTGATTGAGGATGAAGGTCTCGGCCAACTGGGCTTCAATAACGGGAGCGGTCACTTCGATGGACGGCTCGCCGGTGAAGAAAATCCGGCCTTCGGGGATGGCCCGGACGCTGCCGGTAAAGCGGAGGCCGCCCAGATACTCCAGGAAGTCCTCCGTGAAGATGCCCGTGGAGCGAAGATAGTCCAGCCCGGCGCCGCTGAAACGCAGGTCGGCCAGGTAGTCCAGCACGTCCTCTAGGCCCGCGGCAACGAAGTAGGCCCGGTTGTGAGGGTATCTGCGGATGGACAGGCTGAAAGTGGCCGGGGCGAACATGCCCTGACTGAAGTAGGCCTGGGCCATGGTCAACTCATACAGGTCGGTGAACAGGCCTAGGTCTTGCTTTGAAAAGGCCGGTTTGGATATCTCCATCACCAGCTAACCAGCGGCTCAGCTGGGATGCCAAATGCCATCGAACCGGGCATGGCAGATGCTACCTCTGAACCTCCCACGGCGCGTCGTTGGCGGCGTTAGTTCAACGGACTTGACGGCGGGCAGGGCCTATTATGTTGTGACCCATGAAGCCCTGTCAACCGTAGGCAATCGCCGGTAACGTGTCAGTCACCTACCCGTCATTCCGGCGCAGGCTGGAATCCCCGGAATCCATGGAAGTTGGCACCAGCCTCGTGTCTGGACACCGGCTTCCGCCGGTGTGACCGGTTGAGATTCTCACTGCCCAGGGCTGGAAATTGATACACTACCCAATCGCCTTCTTCGCCGGATTCACGAAGACATCCCGTCCGCCGCCCACGAACCGGGCATCTCCGGAGATGCCCCACGGGCGGACGGCGCGGCAGTGAATCCTTGACATGAAAGCCCGCCCTTAGTACCATAAATCCAGTTAACAATCGAATGGTGAACTAGAACCCTTTATCCAGAACGGCGGAGGGCACGGCCCGACGAAGCCTGGCAACCGGTCCTAGTCTGGGATGTGATCGCGGGTAGGGCACGGTGCTAGTTCCGGCGTCTTTCTAGCGAGTGCTGGAAGGACGAACGATGAGGGGCTTGGGGAATGTTTGAGCTTCTCGCCTTTGAGAAGCTTTTTTTGTGGGCGTAACGGGCCGGCCTGAGGGAGAGACCGTTGACGGAAATCAGGCCGATCCAGTGGATCGGCGGCAATCTGGCACTCCTGGACCAGACGAAACTTCCATTGGAACAGGTCACCTTGGAGGTGAGCCGCTACCAGGAGGCAGTCGAGGCCATCAGGCAGATGCAGGTGCGGGGCGCGCCGGCCATCGGCGTGACCGCGGCCTACGCTGTCGCTCTGGCCGCTCGCCAGATTGACGCCGGGCGGCAGGACTTCCTGGCTAGACTCCAGGAGGCGGCCGGTGAAATTATTTCCGCTCGCCCCACCGCCGTCAACCTTCAATGGGCGGTCCACCGGATGATGCAAGTGGCCGAGGCGGAGGCCGGCTCCGGCAACCTGAGCGCCCGGCTGCTGGCCGAAGCTAAGCGGATGCAGGAGGAGGATGAGGCCGTCAACCGGCGGATGGGCGACTTTGGCAAAGAGTTGATACCGGACGGAGGCTCCGTCCTGACCCATTGCAACGCTGGCGCTCTGGCTACCGCGGGGTTCGGCACCGCGCTGGGGGTTATCCGAGCCAGTTGGGAAGAGGGCAAGCGGTTTCAGGTATTCAACACCGAGACCCGCCCCTTTCTTCAGGGGGCACGGCTGACGGCTTGGGAGTTTCAGCAGCTGGGAATCCCAGCAACCTTGATCGTGGACTCGGCGGCCGGGATGTTGATGAATCAGGGCCGGATTGGCTGCGTGATCACCGGCGCCGACCGAATCGCGGCCAACGGGGACACCGCCAACAAGATCGGCACCTACTCCTTGGCCGTGCTGGCCCAGGAAAACGGCATCCCGTTCTACGTGGCAGCCCCTACGAGCACCGTCGACCTGAGCCTCGCCACCGGCAAGGAAATTCAAATTGAAGAACGGCCAGTCGAGGAGGTTACTCACCTTCAAGGCGTGGCTACCGCTCCTCCGGGGATAGCGGTCATCAACCCCGCTTTCGATGTAACACCCAATGGCTACGTGAGCGCAATAATTACCGAGTTCGGCGTGGCCCGGCCCCCCTTCTTGGAGAGCTTGAGGAGTTTCGAAGCATCGAGTGGGTGAATTGCGGTTATGGTCGAGAAAGAAGCCAAATTAGGTGTCATCGGCGGCAGCGGCCTCTACCAGATGGAGGGGCTGACCGGTGTCGAGTCCGTCGAAGTGGATACGCCCTTCGGGAAGCCCAGCGATGCCATCGTATTGGGGTCTCTGGAGGAGGTGCCGGTGGCGTTTCTCCCCCGGCACGGCCGGGGACACCGGCTCAATCCTACCCAGATACCGGTGCGGGCCAACATCTACGCCCTGAAGAGCCTGGGCGTGGAACGGATTATCTCAGTCAGCGCGGTGGGTAGCCTCAAGGAAGAATTTGCCCCCCTTGACCTGGTGGTGCCCGACCAGTTGATCGACCGCACCCGGCTGCGGGACAACACTTTTTTCGACCAGGGAATGGTGGTTCACATCTCCATTGCTGAGCCCTATTGCTCCTCAACCAGCCGGGTGATACATGACGGCGCAACCCGGATGGGGCTCAAGGCCCACCCGGGCGGCACGATGGTGGTGATGGAAGGCCCCGCGTTCTCCACCAGAGGCGAGTCTTTCATGTACCGCTCATGGGGCGCCGGTCTCATCGGGATGACGGCGCTCCCCGAGGCCAAACTGGCCCGGGAGGCGGAGATTTGCTACGCCACCATGGCCTGGGTCACCGACTACGACTGCTGGCGTCAGAGCGAAGAAGCTGTCTCGGTGGAAATGATAATAGAGACCCTGACCAAGAACGTGGCCAACTCGAAGGAACTGCTGCGCAGGGTAATGCCGCATCTCGCCGGCGAGCGGGACTGTTCCTGTGCGTCGGCGTTGAAATCCGCCATCATCACCCCTCCGGAGCGCGTCTCGGATGAGGTTAAACGGAAGCTGGCCCCCATCGTGGGCAAGTATATGAGCTGAAGGGCTGAGGAGGAGAGTCAATGGCCAGGCGAGACCCTGGTGAACCGTATTCCCGGATTGATTCCAATGAGGCCAAGGTGATGCTGGACGCAGATCCAGCCAACACCGTCGTGGTGGACGTGCGACGCGATGACGAGTGGGTGACCGGCCACGTGACCGGAGCCATCCACGTTCCCATTGACGATCTCACCGACCGCATCGACGAGGTGCCCCAAGGCAAGAAGCTGCTTTTCATCTGCGCCGTCGGCGTGCGCAGCGGCCTCGGCTGCGAGCTGGCTGCTTCCATGGGATACGACACCGAAAACCTGTACAACATCGAAGACGGCACGCCGGCGTGGATCGAGGGTAATTATCCGACGTCCTATGGCGACGAGCCTTAGGCGGCGAATACCCTTGAGCCGGCAAGCGAAAGGAACTATCTCAAAACACAGTCCGGCATGCTCACCACGAACAGTGGCGGAGACCCTTATCCGTTCATCCTGAGCCTGTCGAAGGTCCGTCTGTTCCGGGTCGCCCGGTTTTGAGATAGATAGCTAAAGAAGAAGGAGACGACCATTGGCCACGCAACAAGATATCGGGCACGTGAAAGACCTCTCTCTGGCCGACGCCGGGGTCAAACGCATCAACTGGGCCGGACGGGAGATGCCGGTGCTGCAGATTATCGCCGAGCGTTTCAAGCGTGAGAAGCCGCTGGCTGGGGTCCGGTTGGCGGCGTGTCTGCATGTCACCACTGAAACAGCCAACCTGGCGGTGGTTCTCAAAGAGGGAGGCGCCGACCTGGTCCTGTGTGCCAGCAACCCCTTGAGCACCCAGGACGACGTGGCCGCCGCCCTGGTGAAGGTGCATGGAATCCCCACATTCTCCATCAAGGGCGAGGACGACGAGACCTATTACGGGCACATCGGCTCCGCCCTGGACCACAAGCCCCATATCACCATGGATGACGGCGCCGACTTGGTGACCGCCCTGCACCGCCAGCGCTCCGAGTTGCTGGGCGATGTGATAGGGGGGACCGAGGAAACAACCACCGGGGTCATCCGCCTTATCGCCATGGCCAAAGCGAATCAGCTCCGGTGCCCCGTCATCGCGGTGAATAACGCGGAGACCAAGCACTTTTTCGACAACCGGTACGGCACCGGCCAGAGCACCCTGGACGGGATAACCCGGGCCACCAACCTTCTCTGGGCGGGACGGCGCGTGGTAGTGGTGGGTTACGGCTGGTGCGGCCGGGGCGTGGCTTCCCGGGCCCGGGGCATGGGCGCCCACGTGATCGTTACCGAGGTCAACCCCGTCCGGGCCCTGGAAGCGGTGATGGACGGCTTCACCGTGATGAAGGGCATCGAAGCCGCCAAGACAGGGGAAGTGTTCATCACCGTGACCGGCGGTCTTCACGCCATCGGCCGGGAGCATCTGGAGGTCATGGCCGATGGCGTGATCCTGGCCAACAGCGGCCACTTCAACGTGGAAATCGACATTCCGGCCCTCCAGGAGATGGCCGCCGCACAACGGGAAGTGCGGCCGTTCGTCGACGAGTACCGGATGCAGGACGGCCGGAGGCTGCATCTGCTGGCCGACGGCCGGCTGATCAACCTATCGGCGGCTGAAGGCCATCCATCGGCCGTCATGGACATGAGCTTCGCCAATCAGGCCCTCTGCGCCGAGTATATCGTCAAGAACCAGGGCAAGCTGACGCCCCAGGTGTACGATGTCCCTATGGAGACCGACGCGGAAGTGGGGCGCCTGAAACTGCAAGCATTGGGTGTCCAGATAGACGCCCTTTCCCCGGAGCAACAGAAATACCAGGATAGCTGGGAAGAAGGGACCTAGGTCCCAGTCCACTCAGGAGAGAAAGGCATGGCGTTACTGTTCAATGAAGCTCCTAAGTATCTGCTGACCTCGGAGTCGGTCACTGAGGGTCATCCAGACAAGTTGTGTGACCAGGTTTCCGATGGGGTACTGGACGCGGTGTTGCGCAACGACCCGATGGGTAGGGTGGCGTGCGAGACCTGTGTCACCAACGGCCTAGTGGTGGTCATGGGTGAGATAACCACTTCGTCCTACGTGGATGTCCCGGGGATCGTCCGGGCAACTCTGCAGAAGGCCGGGTATGTCGACGCCGCATACGGTATCGACGCCAAGAGCTGCGGCGTGTCTGTATCGATTCAGGAGCAGTCGAGCGACATAAGCGCCGGGGTGAGCCGCGCCCTCGAAGTGAGGGACCGGGACCGTTCTGACGGCCACCACCAAGACCTGGACGCCACCGGGGCCGGCGACCAAGGGATGATGGTGGGGTTTGCCTGTAACGAGACGCCCGAGCTGATGCCCTTGACGGTGAGCTTGTCCCACAAGCTGGTTTCACAACTGAGCCTGGTCCGCAAGGAAGGGGTCCTGGACTACCTGCGCCCCGACGGCAAGTCTCAGGTGACGGTGGAGTATCGCTACGGCCTCCCCCACCGGGTGAACACGGTGGTGATAGCCGCCCAGCATGGCCCCCAGGTCAGCAACGAGCAGCTGGCGAAGGACATCGAAGAGCACGTAATCCGCAACGTGATACCGGCCGGTCTGCTGGATGCCGACACCAAGATATACGTCAACCCCAGCGGACGGTTCGAGATCGGCGGCCCCGCGGGGGATACCGGGCTCACAGGCCGGAAGATACTGGTTGACACCTACGGTGGCATCGCCCGCCATGGCGGCGGCGCGTTCTCGGGAAAGGACCCCACCAAGGTTGACCGCTCCGGCGCGTACGCCGCCCGGTACGTGGCCAAGAACCTGGTGGCCGCCGGGCTGGCCGACCGGGCTGAGGTGATCGTGTCCTATGCCATCGGCATGGCCCACCCAATCTCGGTTTCGGTGGAGACCTTCGATACCAGCCACGTGGATAGGGAGACCATCGACAACCTGGTGGAAAAGCACTTCGACCTGCGTCCCGCCGCCATCATCCGGGACCTGGACCTCCGCCGGCCCATCTACCAGCCGGTGGCCGCTTACGGCCACTTCGGCCGGGAAGAGTTGAACTTGAGCTGGGAACGCACCGACAAGGCCGACGCCCTGCGGGCGGAAGCGGGGCTGCCACCCCGCTAGACCCCAGGCCAGCCATGGCGGAAGGCCCATTTGGCGGCTGGTCACCGGTCATCGGAGATTTCCCACAACGCCGGGGCGCCATGGCCGGGTGAGACGGGCGTTGCGGTTGCGCTCAGCTGGTCGAATCATGGGCGGATGCAATCCCGTTCGACCGTGTCTTTAACTCGCAGAATCCAAGCTCGCCTCAGGCGGGCTCGGTCCAAGCGCCCGGATCGGCCAGGCCGGGCCATCCGCAGATCAGGGGCAGCCGTGTTGACGGAAGAGTCTTTGCCGGAAACCCAACGTTTTCTCGCGGTCATGCAACGGACCATGGAGTTGGTGGGCGAGACCGTTCCCCGTAGCTCCCTCCGCGAGGTCGCCAAGGTGTTCCATACCCTGTGCTGGAGGTTCCCGGACAACGGGGTCGAGATGTATTTCTTGGTGGACGACGACGGCGGCGTGAGTTCCGCCACCGGCTGGACCGGCCAAGTGGACGGCGTCGTCGCCATAGACGCGGCCGTGCTCCACAACGCCGCGTTCGGCAAGGCCAATCTTGCCACCGCGATGCTGACGGGCAAGCTGCGGATCAGCGGTATATCTGCCCAGCACCTGGGCAAGTTCGCCCCCCTCCTCAAGCCCTTCCAGAACAGCTACCGGCAGGCATGGACTGAAGTGAATGAACCGGCCACCTGAACCGCGTTTCGTTCGAGATGCGGATGCGGACCTGGGGTTTCTTGAAGGCCGGCGCATCGCCATTGTGGGCTATGGTAACCTGGGCAGGTCGATTTCCCTCAATCTGAGAGACAGTGCCGCGGCTCCCGTCGTCGTGGGTGAGATACCGGGCGCTTCTTGGGAACGGGCCGTGGCCGATGGGTTCACCGTCAAGCCGGCCCCGAACGCGGTCGCCGAGTCCGACATTGTTTTCGTGCCCTTGCCCGACGAGGTGGCCCATAAGGTCTACCAGCGGGAGTTGGCGCCGGCGCTCCGTTCGGGCAGCGCCCTGGTGTTTGCTTCGGGATTCAACCTGGCCTTCGGTCAAATCCAGCCCGCCGGGGACCTGGACGTGCTCCTCATTGCCCCTCGCATGATCGGCGTCGCCGTTCGGGACCTGTATCAGAAGGGGCGGGGATTCCCGGCATTCGTGTCCGTGGAGCAGGATGCCACCGGCCGGGGGTGGCCGGTCCTCTGTGCCCTGGCCAAGGCCGTCGGCTCCCTTCGGACCGGGGCCATGGAGGTCAGCGCGGCCCAGGAAGCCCACCTCGACCTTTTCGTGGAGCTGACGGTGGGCCCGGACCTGGGCAGCGCGATTCTGACCGCCTTCCAGGTGGAGGTGGTGGCCGGCCTGCCGCCGGAGGCCTTGCTGCTGGAGCTGTACATGTCCAGGGAGATGGGGAAGACCTTTCAAGCCATGGCCGATCTGAGGTTTTCGAGCAGGTGAAGGTCCACGGTTTCGCCGCCGCCTTTGGGGGAATGGTCCGCTTTATGGACCTGGGGGAGGCCCGCGAAATTGGATACCGGGAAGTGCTCCGAGACGTCATGGACAGGGGCTTCGCCGGGACGCTGCAGGCAGAGACCGAATCAAGGGTCCCCTCCCAGGCTTTGCTGGACGAGATGCTGGACGACGAAAACCCCATCAGCCAGGCAGAGGAGCGCGTTCGCAGCGAGATGCGGTTGAATGATGGGCCCAAGGATGGCCTGTAAGCCACTTCACGGCCCGCCTCTTTCCAGCAGCCGTTGACGCGACGAGTAAATCCCCCTAAGTCCCCCTTTATAAAAGGGGGACTTAGGGGGATTTGGATCATCAACCAAGCCTTCGATCAAGATCAACTCTCCGGTCAAGGGCCAGCAAGAGTTCGTAGAAGACGCCCCGTCAACCACAGGCGGCCGGGTGTTCAAGCGGACTTTTCTTGGGCGGGAGGGAATGGTGGAGCAAGCTCAGGTTGATCTATAATCTCTATAATCAACGAAAAGGAACCGAATGACCAGAGGGGAGGCTACCATGACGACGGACATCCGTTTCGGGACCGACGGCTGGCGGGCTATTATTGCCGAGGACTTCACCTTCGCGAATGTGGCCCGCTGCGCCCAGGGGCTGGTTGACTATTTGAAGAGTCGTGGTACGGCCGGGCAAGGCCTGGTGGTCGGCTACGACACGCGCTTTCTGTCGCGCCAATTCGCCGAGAGGGTGGCTGGAGTGGGTGCCGGTAATGGCGTCAAGGTCTACCTGGCCCGGGAACTGGCGCCCACCCCGGTGATCAGCTTCAACGTGCTGGAGTACCAGGCGGCCGGCGCGGCAATCCTCACCGCCAGCCACAATGCCGCAATCTGGAACGGCTTCAAGTTCAAGCCCGAATACGCCGGCAGCGCCACCCAGGAGATAACGGACCAGCTTGAGGCCGCCATTGCATCCACGAAAGAGGTTCAGATTGTTTCACTAAATCAGGCGCGAGAGAAGGGTCTGGTCGTCGACATCGACCCCGCCCCGCCCTACTTGAAGAGGATCGGTGAACTGGTAGACTTGCCGGCCATAAGAAACGCCGGGCTCAAGGTGATGGTGGACGCAATGTACGGCGCCGGCGGCGGGTACCTGCCGGCCCTGATATCCGGGGGAACTACGACTGTCGAGGAGATGAACGGGCGCCCGAACCCGGCCTTTCCGGGAATGGAGCAGCCGGAGCCAATCGCTCACAACCTGTCCTGCCTCATCGAGAAGATTAAGGCCGAAGGCGCTTCCGTGGGGCTGGCGCTGGATGGCGACGCCGACCGCATCGGCATGGTGGACGAGGGGGGGCGGTTCGTCACCACCCTGGAGGTGTTTTCCCTCCTGGCCCTGTATCTCCTTGAGCACAAGGCCCAGCGAGGCCCGCTGGTCAAGGGCGTCACTTCGTCAATGATGCTCAACAAGCTGGGCCGTAAGTTCGGCGTGGACGTGCATGAGATGCGGGTCGGTTTCAAGTACATCGGCCCCAAGATGACCCAGGTGGACGCGGTGATGGGGGGAGAGGAGAGCGGCGGGTTTGCCTTCCGGGGCCACATACCGGAGCGGGATGGCGTGCTCAGCGGCCTGTACCTGTTGGAGTACATGGCCCAGACCGGCAAGACCCCAGCCGAACTGGTGGAGCACCTGTTCGATCAGGTTGGCGGCCATAGCTACAGCCGGAGGGACGTGTCCTTTGATCTCGAGGATCGGGCGCGGATTGAGCAAAAGTTGCGGAGCGAGGGCCTGACGGAGTTGGCGGGGATGCCGGTGCGGTCGTCCGACGAGATCGATGGACGCCGTCTGGTTTTCGACGATGCCTGGTTGGTAACCCGGTTCTCGGGCACCGAGCCCTTGCTGCGGATATACGCCGAAGCCGCCGGTCCAGACAAGGTGGAGGCCTTGCTGAACGCGGCGGCTGAATACCTGGGAGTGTGAGCGGCCTACCGCTTGGTGTACTGGGGCGCGCGGCGTGCCCGCTTGAGGCCGTATTTCTTGCTCTCTTTGATGCGGGCGTCCCTGGTGATGAAGCCGGCGCGGCGAAGGCCGGCTTTGAGGGTCTCGTCGTAGACCACCAGGGCGTGGGCAATGCCATGGCGGATGGCCTCCGCCTGGGAGTTCACTCCACCGCCTTGGACCCGGACGGCCACCTGGAACCGGTTGACCGTCTCGGTGATCCGGAAGGGCTCGGTGATGATCCCCTGCCATGGCTTCCAGTTGAAATACTCGTCCATGGGCTTGCCGTTGACCAGGATGGTGCCTCCCTCTTCCGGGTAGAGCCGTATCTTGGCGATGGAGGTCTTCCGTTTGCCCGTTCCGTAGTAGTAATCCTGTCCAGATAAAGCCCTTACCAAGGTGGCCACCTATCCTTCGTCCTGATTTTGTCCGGGGGCTGCCTGAGCCTCATGCGGGTGTTCGGCCCCGGCGTATACCTTCAAGCGCCGGAGCATCTGGCGCCCCTGGTGATTGCGGGGAAGCATGCCCTTGACCGCCAGCTCGATGACCCTGGCGGGGTGGTTTTTTAGGAGGTCCCGCAACTGAAATGACTTGAGGTTACCCACATAGCCGCTGTGCCGGTAGTACATTTTTTGCATCATCTTGTGGCCGGTAACCCTGATCTTGGAGGCATTGAGAACCACCACGAAGTCTCCAGTGAGAACGTGGGGGGTGTAGGTGGCCTTGTCCTTACCCTGCAAGGCCACGGAAACATCGCGGGCTAAACGGCCCAGAATCTGGCCGGTGGCGTCCATCACCCGCCAGTTGGCGGGAACCTCGCCGGTCTTGGGGAAGTAGGTGCTGGCCCTTTTCATCGGTTACTTCTCTTCTCCGCCCTTTTACCGGGTACCGGCCCCCAGTGTAACCCAGGTTGGCGGAAACTTAAACTGGCTGTGCGCCCAATCTTGTGGCTGGACCTTGCCGGCCTGCCGCCGAGTCTGCTCATAATCCGGGCCCTGCTCCGGACATCACGGGCGATGAAGACCGGCCGGCGGCCGCGGCCGGACGCAAAGGAGTCCGGTAGGTCACTTTTATCAAACACAATCCGTGAGCCGGTGCCTGCGGGCAATCCAAGGGGTGGAGTAGCGTTCCCTCCAGAGCGTCCTTCAACGTGCTCTCGGGGAACCGTCCCCTGCCGATCTCGATCAACAGGGCATTGGCCCTCCGAATCTGATGCCTCAGGAACCCGTTGGCCTCACACTCGATGATAACCGTGTCCCCTTCCTGCCAAACCTCCCACCGGTACACCCGCCGGAGGGCGCTCTTTTCTGCGGGAAACCCCACGGCGAACCACCGGAAGTCGTGGCCGCCTACCAGGCCCTGGGCCGCGGAGGCCATTAGGGAAACCTGCAATTCGTTTCTGACCCAATAGTGGGTGTTGCGGCGCAATGGTGACGGCCACGGCCGGTTGAGGATATGGTACCGGTAGGTGCGGCTGACCGCATCCCTTCGAGAATGGAACTCGAGTGACACCTCCCAGGCGGTCTGGACCTCGATATCATCGGGCAGGTAGTAATTCAGCGCCTTGGGAAAGCTTTCCACCGGGTGGGTGCTGTGAGTGGGGAAGTCTACGACCTGGCCGAGTGCGTGGGCGCCCGAATCGGTCCGGCTGGCGCCCCGAATGCGAACCGGCTCGCCGGTAAACTTGGCGAGCCCCCGCTCTATTTCACCCTGGATGGTAGGCTGTTCGGATTGGAGCTGAAATCCCACGTAATTGCTTCCGTCGTATTCCACGACCAAAGCCAGCCGGCGCGGCGGGGTCGGCGGTAATCCACCGGGCGTCCCGTCGCGATAGAACGGTTCTGGGAGGTTGGTATCCCCCACAGGTGTAGCCTGTTGATTATCTTGGCTTTGCATGGTGCGAACAGGAGGGATTTGGTTCCCTCAATCCCGAGCTACCCTCTCCGCCGCCTCCTCCGGTGAGAGGAGTGGGCGCGGGGCCTGTTGTATTTTCGGACAAGCCGTAGCGCTAGACCAACTCGATTACGGCCATCAGCGCGGCGTCGCCCTGCCTTGGTCCCAATTTGGTGATTCGAGTGTAGCCCCCGGGCCGCTCGGTGTATCTGGGGGCCACGTCATCGAATACCTTTTTCACGACCTTGTTATTCGGCAGCCGGGCCAGGGCCAGCCGCCGGTGGTGCAGCGTTCCCTTCTTGCCATGGGTAATGAGTTTCTCAGCGACCACCCGGGTCTCTTTTGCCTTGGCCAGAGTGGTGGTGATGCGCTCATGTTGGATCAACTCGGCCACGAGCCCTCTGAGCAAGGCGATGCGCTGGTCGCGGCGGCGGCTCAATTTCCTGCCGGCTATTCGGTGAGATGCCATGGCTAGTTGGAGTACTCCTCGTCCTCGGATTCCGCCAGCTCCCCTGCCTCCTCTTCCTTATCGTCTTCCGGCCCGGCGGTGCCTTGCGTGTCCAGGTCCTGGGCCATCAGTGGAGCGTCGCCAATGCCGATAAGCTTTTGGATGTCCTCGTTTGACAGGCTGGAGACCGCTTCCTGCAGTTCGGCGCCGGCGCCGGCCTCCGTTTCTGGTTGGGCGGTGCGTTCGGGTGCGATGCCACGCTCGATAAGCTTGTCCCGCAACTCGGACAGGGATTTTTCACCAAAGTTACGTATCTTGAGAAGCTCCTCGTCGCACATCTCCAAAATCTCGCCGACCCTGGTGATGTGGCCCCGCTTGAGGCAATTGAGGGTTCTGGGCGAGAGTTCCAACCTTTCGATGGGGGTCTGGTAAATCTCCGGAGAGACGGTCAGGGAGGGCCGTTCCACCCCGGCCTCCGTCGCCCGGTCCAGGTTGGCGAACAGGAAGAAGTGACTGACCAGGTTGTCGGCCGCTTCACGTACCGCTTCTACCGGTTTGATGGTGCCGTCGGTCCATACTTCCAGGACCAACCGCTCGTAGTCGGTAACCTGGCCGACCCGCGTGCGCTCCACGCTGTAATTCACCTTTCGCACCGGGCTGAAGACGGCATCCACCGGCAGTACGCCGACGGGAGGAGCGGAGGGCCCGTCGCTCTGGACCGCGGGCTGATAGCCCACACCTTGCTCCACGTTGAACTCGATGGAGAGCTGGGCGTTGTCGGAGTCCAGGGTTGCCAGGTGAAGCTCAGGGTTCACGATCTCGAAATCGCTGGAAGTGGAGATATCCCCCGCACAGACGCGCCCTTCACCGGCCACGTCTAGCCGCATCTTTCCGGCCCGTTCCGATTGGGCCCGGACGCGAATCCGCTTGATATTGAAGAGTAGCTCCATCACCTCTTCTTTGACTCCGGTGATGGGGCCGTACTCGTGGGCCACGTCGTCGATCTTGACCCAGGTGATTGCGCTCCCATTTGTGGAGCTTAGCAGTATCCGGCGCAAGGGGTTGCCAATAGTCAGGCCGAAACCTCTTTGTAGCGGTTCCACTGCCACTTTTCCGTAGGTGTCCTCCGACTCCAAGACGCGGACGTCGGGTTTGAGGGTTCCTGGTCCTCCCTCGGATTCGGCTGGAGGAAGGAGAAAGGTTTCTAGCATCAGGCTCGTTACCTCGAGTAAAACTCCACGATCAGCCGGGAGTCGATTGTTTGCAGGAGGTCTTCATCGGCCGGCACGGACATGATCCGGCCGGTTATCTCCGACGGATTCAATTCAATCCAGGCCGGCACCGGGCGCTTGGGAAGGCCGTCGATCCGGTCTTTGAAGAAATCTGTGGTTTTGACCGACTCTTTCCAGGAGATAACATCGCCGATCTTCACCTGGTAGGAAGGAATGTCGGTTTTCGTCCCGTTAATCTGGAAGTGGCCGTGCGTCACAAGCTGGCGGGCCTGTTTGCGAGAGTCGGCAAAGCACAGCAAGAAGATTACATTGTCCAGGCGGCGTTCCAAGGACCGGAGTAGGTTGAAACCGGTGATCCCCGGTGTGGCGAAGGCCTGGGACATATATCGGCGGAACTGGGACTCAAGCACGCCATATATCTGCTTGGCTTTCTGCTTCTCCCGCAGGTGGACACCATAATCGGAGGGCCGCCGGCGCCGGCGGCTCTGGTCTCCCGGAGGGGTACGGCGGCGTTCGAACGCGCAATGGGGGGTGAAGCAACGGTCCCCCTTGAGAAATAGCTTTTCACCGGCTCGTCGGCACAGCCGGCAGTTGGGTCCTGTGTATCTACCCATACGTTTTTAGCCTACACCCTCCTTCGTTTCGGTGGCCTACACCCGTTGTGGGGTATCGGCGTTACGTCTCTGATACTGCGTACCGAGAGTCCGGTCCCTTGCAGGGAACGAATAGCGGCCTCCCGGCCGGCCCCTGGGCCCTTGATCATGACATCCACCTGCCGCAAGCCCTGGTCCATCCCTCGGCGGGCGGCCTGCTCGGCGGCCCGTTGGGCGGCGAAGGCAGTTCCCTTGCGAGAGCCTTTGAATCCCACCGTGCCCGCGCTCGCGCAGGCGATCACGTTGCCCTGAGGGTCGGTGATGCTGACCATGGTGTTGTTGAATGTCGAGTAGATGTACGCCCGTCCTAGAGGGACGTTACGGCGTTCCCGGCGTCGAGTTCTTGGTCTTGGCATGAGATTTCTCTACCTACTTCTTACCCCCGGTACGGCGGCCGCGGCCGGCAACAGTGCGGCGCGGGCCCTTCCGGGTGCGGGCGTTGGTCCTGGTGCGTTGGCCGTGAGCGGGGAGGCCCCGGCGGTGGCGCAGGCCCCTGTATGAGCCGATTTCTATCAATCGCCGGATATTCTGGTTGACTTCCCGGCGCAGGTCGCCCTCCGCGATATACTCCCGGTCCACCAACTCACGGATCCGGTCCACCTGAGCATCGGAAAGCTCGTTCATCCGGGGTGGAAGCACAGGGTCGATATCAGCCTTGGTCAGTATTTCCGCGGCCAGAGCGGGGCCGATGCCGTAAATACGACGAAGGGCAACGTGGGCTTTCTTGCGGTCCGGCACGTCTACGCCG
>CAYOAF010000140.1:0-7432 GCA_964401855.1 uncultured Dehalococcoidia bacterium | reverse complement strand
CATACTCCCCCAAGGCAGTCAACATAAAGCGCGGCCTGCCGGGCGCCTAGTGGTGTGCCTGTCCTGAAGAACACTCAGCCGGGCCGTGACAAGCCCACGTGGTGAATACCGCTTTATAGACAAAAGGGAGGATGCCGAGGACGGCAACCAACTCATGGAGATCATCCGGGGTGTGAAGGGGACCGAAGACGAAAGCATGGCGGTGAAACCGCCAGTTGAGACCGAAGACCTGGGGACTCTTCTCAGGGCTAGCCACTCAGTGGAAGAGAACCAGGACTCTGACGCCCCATGGCACCAGGGCTGGTTGGGCTGGTTCTGGGCCGGAGAGGTGGACAGCGAGGAGCCGGACTGGGAACCCGAGGCGGAGAGATACTGGAGATCTCCCAGGACCCCGTTTCTCTGGAAACACCCATAGGGGAAGAAGAAGACTCCTATCTGGGTGACTTTGTGGCCGCCTTCGCTTCCCTCATCTCGCGCGTCCAGCAGGTGATGGACGCCGCCGAACGCTACGGCCGGAAGGTAATCATCGTCGGCCGCAGTATGGTGGACAACGTGAACGTGGCGGGAGAGACGGGGTATCTGAACATTCCCGATGGGATCCTGCGTCCCCTGAGTGACGCCCGGCATCTGCCCCCGGAGCAAGTGGTGCTGGTGACCACGGGCAGCCAGGGGGAGCCGATGTCGGCCCTCGTGCGGATCGCCAATGGCGACCACCGGGACGTTCGGGTGTTGCCTGGAGATACAGTGGTCATCTCCGCAAGCCCGATCCCAGGTAACGAGCTTCGCATCAGCCGGACTATCGACAACCTGTTCCGTCAGGGGGCCAGGGTCCTCTACGACCGGATTGCCCTGGTCCACGTCCACGGCCATGCCAGCCAGGAAGAACTGAAAATGGTCTTGAACCTGGTCCGCCCCCGCTATTTCGTGCCGGTTCACGGAGAGTATCGCCATCTGGTGGCCCATGCCCGGCTGGCCTGGGACATGGGGATTGCCAAGGCTGGCATCTTCCTGCTGGAAGATGGCGATGTTTTGGAGGTTTCCGAAGAGTCGGCGCAGGTGGTTGAGAAGGTGCCGGCGGGTCCCATATACATCGACGGCTTGAGCACCAGGGACCAACGGAGCCAGGTGCTCAGCCAACGGCGGTCATTGGCCAAAGACGGTGTCGTGGTGATAGTTCTCTCCGTGGACAGGGCTGCCGTAGGGGCGCCGGTGCACGCGAAGGTGGTAAGCAGCGGGTTTATGGACGCGGCGGAAACGGATGAACTGTTCGAAGGTATGGCCGGCGAGGTGGAGCAATTCCTGGACGGCGAGGGTGATCTGTGGGAGGAACCGGAACTGACAAAGTCAAAAGTGCAGCAAACTGCCCGCAGGTTCATAGCTAAGGCCACGAGCCGAAGCCCTATGATTATTCCAGTGGTGCTGGAATCGTAACCTTGCCCTGGCTGACAAATGTCGGCCCCCCTCCTTCACCACTGGAGGTTTCAATGGCACAGTCCGCCCGCCGACGGCGCCAGGCTGCCCCGTCCGCTTCAATAAAGGATCTTATCCGGTCTGGGCCCAGTCCCGCACTGGAAGGGCTGATCTTCGTGGTCCTCGGATTGGGCGTGGGTCTGGGTCTTGGATTGTACCCGGCGGCCCGCCATTGGACTTTTGATGCCCTGGGCTACGGCTGGATTCCTGTCGGGCTCTGGGTTGCCGCGGCGCTCGCCGCCCTCCGGTATCACCCCCGATCTTTGAAGAACTATTGGCGATGGTGGATTGTTGCGGCCGGCGTGGCGACAGTATCCATCGGCGTAATGTCCCTGTCCACCAGGGGAGATTCATTCCCTGTCGAGACCACCCTCAGCGGACGCTGGGGAGAAGCCGTCGGTGGGACGCCTTTGGGGCCGACGATAGGGAAGCTGGCTGCCATCTCCTTCCTGTTGCCCCTGCTGCTTTTCCCGCGCCGGCTGGGACCCGCCTATCTTAGAGTCCTCCGGTACCTGGGGTTGGGCTTGCAATTTGTGCCGGTCTACCTGTATCTAGGCCTGTACCATGGCGTCTATTACCTGGACCGGGGCCTGCGCGCTTTGTTTCATGCCCGGTACCGGCGCCGGTGGATGGACCGGGCGTGGGCGCCCATTTCCCGGCACTTGCCCGCCAAGCTCGCGGATGGCCCCCAGGTGCCAGGGGCTGCCGGCCCTTCAGCGGATCCCTCGATAGACCCGGCAGCAATACCCGGCCTGTGGGCTGAGTCAGAGCCCGGAGCGATCCCCAGTTGGCCGCCCCGGGAAGAAGGGAGCCATCCCCAGGACGCCGGCTCGAACGGGAAGAGGGTGGCGGCAGTCAAAGGGAGGGGTTCCAAGTGGCGTCTCCCTACCACTGAACTGCTCACGCCTTCGGACCCCCGCGATATTTCCGAGGCCCCGTTGCAGCAGATGGCGCGGCACGTGGAGACCACCCTGGCCGACCACGGAGTAGCCGTTCAGGTAACCGACATAAAAGCCGGGCCCAGGATCGTTCGTTTCGGGTTGGTGCCCGGCTGGGTATCCAAGAGGGGCGAAGCCATCAAGACAGAGCCCCCGGAAGGTAAGTTTGAGGGGAGCCGGGTCAAGGTGCAGAGCATCCTGATGCGGGAGAAGGACCTGGCCCTGGCGCTCAAGACGCCCTTCCTGCGCATCGAGGCGCCGGTGCCCGGAGAGGCGTTGGTGGGACTGGAGGTGCCGGCTCCCGCGCCGAGCAAGGTTCACTTGAGGGAGGTGATGGAGACCGCCGCCTTCGCCAAGATCGCCGGCAAAGGCGGTCTTCCCGTCGCCCTGGGACAGGATACGGGCGGCTCCCCGGTGGTCGTGGACTTGACCGCGTTGCCCCATGCCCTGATCGCGGGAGCCACCGGCAGCGGCAAAAGCGTCTGCATCAACTCCATCGTCGCCAGCTTGCTGCTGACCAAGGCGCCGGACCAAGTTCGATTGCTCATGGTGGACCCCAAGAGGGTGGAGTTGACCCCCTTCAATGGCATTCCCCACCTCATCGCGCCGGTGATCGTGGATGCGGACGAAGTCAACATCGCCCTGCGCGGTCTGATGCGGGAGATGCTCCGCCGCTACAAGCGGATGGAAGAGAGCGGTACCCGCAACATCACCGGGTACAACGCCCGGGCCGAAGAGCGTATGCCCTACCTGATGCTCATCGTCGACGAGCTGGCCGACCTGATGATAGCCGGCGGGTTCGAGGTGGAGCAGAACCTGGTCCGCCTGGCCCAACTGGGACGGGCCACCGGGATTCACCTGGTGCTGGCCACTCAGCGGCCCTCTGTCAACGTGGTGACCGGCCTGCTCAAGGCCAACATTCCGGCCCGGGTGGCCTTCGCCGTCGCCTCCCAGGTGGACTCCAGGGTAATACTGGACACCATCGGGGCGGAGAAGCTGCTGGGTAAGGGGGACATGCTGCTCCTGCACAACGAGTCTCCCAAACCCCGGCGGGTCCAGGGCACCCTGGTGTACGATGAGGAGATCGACCAGGTGGTGGAACACTGGACCGGCCAAAAAGGCCCCCCGCTGCCCGTGATCAACCTGGGAGAGATCGGTGGCGAGGACGAGGACGAGGACGAGGCGGAGGAACGGTTGCTGGACGAAGCCCGCGAGCTGGCCCTGCGGAACCCCCATCTTTCGTCCTCTTTTCTGGAGCGGCGGTTGAAGGTGGGTGGACGGCGAGCCTCCCAGCTTATCGAGGTGCTGGACGACGAAGGGCTGCTTACCCCCCGCTAGGCCGGTTTCCTCCCGCAGATTCGAGGAGAAGACCCGGTAGCCACCGCCGCTCCTTCCCGAATCCAGGGGCGGCGGCTCGACCTCGGCCAGGACATCCTCTCACAGGTCTTTCCCTTCCTTTTGCTCCTTTGGTATCATGGGACCTGACCGTGCGCCCGAAAAGTCCACGCACCGGCCACATACCGTAATGAAAAAGTGCTAATTGACCTCCACACGCATAGCTACCCGAAGTCGGACGACAGCTTCATGGGCGTCGAGGAGCTTATAGAATCGGCCAAGGCCATCGGTCTGGACGGGATCTGCCTGACCGAGCACGACAGCTTTTGGTTCGTGGATGAAGTCAACGCTCTGTCACGGAAACACGACTTCCTGGTGTTGCCCGGTTGCGAGATAAATACCGATCCCGGGCACGTCCTGGTGTTTGGCCTGGACCAGTACGAGTTCGGCCTGCACAAACCCACCTTCCTACGCTCTGCGGTCAAGCGCAAGGGGGCAGCCGTCGTCGCTGCTCACCCGTATCGCCGCCGGTTCCTCGAGGGCCCCGGTCAACAACCCGATGCCCGGGCCGAGATGCTGGCCCGGGCCGGCAGCGACAAACTCTTTCAGATTTGCGACGCCATCGAGGCGGTCAATGGGCGGGGCTCCGACCTGGAAAACAGCTTCTCCCAAGACTTGGGAGAGTTGCTGCGTGCCAATATGACCGGCGGCAGCGATGCGCACCGCCCCGAGCAACTGGGCACCGCCGCCACCCGGTTCCAATGCCCTATCAACGGTCTGGAAGACCTGATACGCGAGCTGCGAGCCGGCCGGGTCCAGGCGGTGGACCTACGGGACGGACACTGACCTGTTCCGTTCCACCGGCCGGCGCCGGGAGACCGGCGCGACCTCAAGGCCGTTTCAGCGGGTGGGGGCCTCATCCCAGGGCTTTGTTTGACCACACTGTTTAGTGAGGGAACGGCTACGAATGGGCGAGGCGCTGAGGGTTGACAACCTGTACGTGCGCTTTGGGACGAAACAGGGCGCGGTGAAAGCTCTCAACGGGGTCAGTCTCGTCCAAGAAGAGGGGCAGGTCTTCTGTTTAGTTGGCGAGAGTGGGGCCGGTAAGAGCACGCTGGCCCTGTCGATAATGGGGCTTCTGCCTTCCACGGCCACGGTGGGCGGGGGCGGTATCCACTTCGGTGGTGTGGACTTGCTCCGCGCCGGCCCCGAGTATGTGCGCCGCTTGAGGGGCAAGGACATCTCCATGGTGTTCCAGGACGCCCAGACGGCATTGAACCCGGTTCAACTGGTCGGGGAGCAGCTGGAAGAGGTCATCCTGGAGCACACCGCCGTGGGCCGGCGGGCCGCCAACGGGATGGCCCAGGAGGCGCTGCGGGAGATGGGGCTTCCGGACCCCAGGCGGATTATGGGCCAATACCCGTTCAGCCTGAGCGGTGGGATGTGCCAACGGGTCATGCTGGCCATCGGCCTGGTGCTGCGGCCGCGCCTGCTGGTCGCCGACGAACCTACTTCCGGGCTGGATGTAACCTTGCAGGCGGAGATTCTGGAACTGCTGAAAAAGCTCTGCCAGGAGCAAAACGCGTCGATCCTGCTTATTACCCACGACATGGGCGTGGTGGCCAGCATGGCCAATCAGGTGGGGGTTATCCACGGCGGCACCATTGTGGAGACGGCCGAGGTCATTCCCCTGTTCCAACGGCCGCGGCACCCATACACCTGGGCACTGTTGCAAGCGCTGCCCCGGCTGGACGAACCGGGTAAGCGGCTGCAACCTTTGCCGGGCTCCCCGCCCGACATGATCGGCCTGCCCGAAGAGTGTCCCTTCTTGCCCAGGTGCCACAAGGCCCTCGCCCGGTGCCGGGCGGAACGGCAGCCACGGCTGGAGGAGATAGACCCCGGCCACTGGGTCGCCTGCTACAATCCCATTCTGTAAGATTCTTCATCGTCCTTCCGCGGAAGGATTCCTCAGATTGACATCCTCTCAAAACCAGGTTGATTGAGTGCTAGGTCCTTGGCCGGGCTGTCTGGTCAGCCACCATCAATTCAATAGCCAGGTCGGGGTCCAGGCGGCCTTGTTTGATGGCCAGGTCCGCTTCCAGCAGCCGGTGGTAACGTGCGGTGATGTCCCGCCAAGAGTGACGGCGGGCCTGATCGAAGGTCTTCTGCAGGGCGAACTCGGAAAATATTCCCAGCTGCGGACCCAAGACCTTCAGGGAAACCCGCCGGTCTATGGCGTCACGGGCCAGGGCCAGGCGGCGTAGCTGGCGCTCGACCATGAAGATGATGTTGGACGCCTCCCGCCCGTCCTGACGGAGCTGGTGCAGCAGCCGCAAGGCCGCGCCGGGCCGACCGTCGATCATCGCATCCACCGCGGTGAAGATGTTGGCTTCCCGCACCTCGGAGACCAGCTCCGAAACGTCCGACTCCTCGACGCTCCGCCCCGACGCGTACAGAGACAGCTTCTCGATCTCCCGGTCCAGGGTCCACAGGTCGTTTCCCACCAGGTCGATCAGGCAGCGGATGGCTGCCGGGCTGATGCTGCCGCCTCGCTGCCAGACCAACTCTTTGATCCAGCGGGCCAACGCCTCCTTGTCGGGCGCCACCAGCTCCCGGACCTGGGCCAGCGGGCGCAGCAAACGCAGTAGGGGGTTGCTCTTCGATAGAGGCCCGTCCAGGAACACCAGCACCGTCGTCTCCGGCATGGCCGGCACGGCCCGCGCCAGATCATCCCATCCGCCAAGCGAAAGGGATGATTTGCCGCCGCCCCCGGTCCGTTTCCGGCCTCGGCCGGTGCGCCGTTCCAGAGTACCCAGCAGACCGTCCACCAGCACCAGCCGCCGGTCGTCCATGAAAGGGAGGGCGTTGCAAACGCTGGTCAGCTCCGCCGGCTTGATCTCGCTCCCCCGCAGGGAGTGGCGATTTGCGTCCAGCAACGCCTCAGCTCCGGCGTCCGCCTCCAGACGCTTCAACTCCCGAGGCACCAGGAAACTGTCCCCGTAGAACACGTGGGTGGACAACTATCCGCTCCGGGCGTTTGATTCCGCCCTCCCAGTGGGGTACTGGATCATGTTAGCACGTCAGTTCCGGCCAAACGAAGACTCTTACCACTGTTCACCGGCTCTCCATCGGCTGCCCGCCTCTGACCGCTGGAAGGGGTGGAAGACCTCGGTAAGGTATTCTGGCCCAGTATACCATTGCAGTTCCCCTTCGGCGCCGGCCCGGCCTCTTCGCCCGTAGGTTCGGTACGAACCAAAGGCTCACACCCTGGGACGGACCACCGCCCAGTTCCCGCCGGGAATCCACTCGGCCCTCAGGGGAACATGAATCGAGGAAAGCACGGCGGGCGAGCAGCCGCGCCTGGACAAAAGATTTCTGGAAATCCACGGACAAAGCCTTCGGCCCCGGGGGGGGCACCCCGGTGGTATGGTGGCATCACCTGCTTGTGGAAGAATTCACACCCCGTGTAGGATTTTCCCTCCCCAAGTGCACAGGGGTGGCCGTCCCGTGTTCCGGTGTGTCGTCCGAGCCTAAACTAAGATTCAGGATGACCTGCCTCCAGTATTTGTACCACTCCCTATATTAGTCCGACAAGGGCTGGGACCGTGTCAGCAGCCAGGACTGCCTGTGGCGCCGGCGGTCTGTAACCCAGCGAACTGTGGGGTTTGATCCCCTTGTAGGTCTGCCTG
>CAYOAF010000139.1:0-7590 GCA_964401855.1 uncultured Dehalococcoidia bacterium | reverse complement strand
CATTTCCACCAGGTCGGTGCGTCCCTCGGTCAGCTTGCGAATGTCCTTGTTGCCGGAGGTCAAGACCAAGGGTGTCCCGCCGTCCATGGCGTGGTGCAGCAGGCTGATCCCGTTGGCGAGGCCGGTCTCGATGTGCAGGTTGACAAAGGAGGGCTGGCCGCTGGCGGTGGCGTAGCCGTCGGCCATGCCCATCGCTACGCCTTCCTGGGTGGCCAGCAGGTATTCGATGCTGGGGTAGGAGGGAAGGGTGGCCATTATGGCGCTTTCGCTGGTCCCCGGGTTGCCGAAGATATACTTCACGCCTTCGGCCCGGAGCATCTCCATGAAGGCTCGTTTTCCGGTCATCCTTGCCATGCTGTTTCCTCCAAAAGGGCGGCTAGAAAACGGCGCTTTAAGGCCCGCGACTGATACGCCTTCATGAGTATCGGTACTTGGGGCACCTGGTACTCTGTTGACTTGGTATTGACGGAAGCGTAGCTCAACAATGAGGTTCTTCGCTTCGCTCGGAACGGCATCCATCGGCTTATGTTAATTGAGCGCCGGTAACAACATACTTGCCGACGATCTGCCTGCTTCACGGCGGTTTTGCCTCAAACCTGTCATTCCGAGTGAAGCGAGGAATCTGGTGCGAGGCCCTCCATCCGAGGCTGGACCCACCAAACCAGGCCCCTCATTTCACTCGGGATGACGTTGTCCGGGGCATTTTTAGAGCAATGCTCTTCACGGTAGGTCCGGAGGTACCGGGATGATTTCCGGCTCCTGGCCGCCAAACCTCTCCGTTAGTATACGCCGGCGTACCCACTTGGGAAATTCGCGCGGTTTGTGTTCTTGATTGAATCGGCCGGCGAACCGGGGACAGAGCCTACATTCAGGATTTGAAACATCTCCAGGGTGGCTGACCCTTTTTTTACCCGCGTATCACCCGGTTTGGTGATGCCAAGGCGGCGGTGGTGTGCCACAATCAGAGCCGGGGCTCGGATCAACCAGCACCCAACCTGTGGGACAGATACAATGCTGTGGAGCGTCAAGAGTTGTGGCAAGTGTGGCGGCGACTTGATCAGGGAAAACGACGAGTGGAGATGCATCCACAGCGGGCGCTACTCTTACCCGAACGTCTATCCGAAAGTCGATCAACCCTTGACCTCGAAGCAGGTCAAACCTGAAAAGGGATACCGAGGTCGCGTGGTGGTTGGGATATTTGACACATCGGGCGATGTCGTCGAGATGTAGCCGGGCCCTTGAAAATAGCATCCCATACCTTGCCAAGGACCGCCTGGGGGTAGCCCACCCGCGTCACTCGCCTTTCAGCCTCCGCAGTTCCTCTTCCAACTCTGCTACCCGCGCGGCCAAGTCCGGCGATTCAACCGGCTGAGGGCCCGGCTGGCCGGTGTTAAGATTTGGGCCGAAAGCCGCTTCTTCCAGGGTGTGCTGCGGTCGCGGGTCCAGAAGCAGACGCACCACATCCGGACGGGCGTAGTGGCCCACCGAGTCCATCCTCAGCTTCCGGCGATTGATGGCCTGCAGGTCCAGGTCGGCGATGACCATCCCTTCTCCCTCGATTACTGGCTCGGCCAGATGACGCCCATCGGGTCCGACGATGGCGGTGTAAGAGGAGTCCGGCGCCAGTCGCTCCCTCAAGTCTGGGTCGGGACAAAGCTCGACCAGTTGGTCCGGATTGAGCCAGCCGGTGGCGTTGACCACGAAGCACCCTGACTCCATGGCGTGATGGCGAATGGTCACCTCCACCTCTTCAGCGAAACCGGAGCGGCCGATATAGCCGGGAAAATGGGAGCAGTGGATCTCCTCTCGTTGAAGCATGAGTGTATACCGGCACAGGGGCATGTAATGCTCCCAGCAGATCAGAGGGCCCACCCGCCCGACGGCGGTGTCCAACACCTTCAGGTCCGAGCCGTCTCCCCAACCCCAAATAATCCGCTCTTGGTAGGTGGGCATCAGCTTGCGGCGTTTCGCCAGTAACGTGCCGTCGGCGTCGAATACCACCTGGGTGTTGTAGAGGCTCCCGCCGTCGCGCTCGTTCACCCCCAGGACCACCACGATCCCGGCAGCCGCCGTCGCGACGCCGACGGCCTGGGTCACCGGCCCCGGTATCTCAACCGACTGCTCGAATAGGCGCAGATGCTGCTCCGTGATGGTGGCGGGCGCCTGCCAGCTGGCGAAGTAGGGGTAATTCGGTATGAAGGTCTCGGGAAATACCAGGAGCTGGACACCCTGGCGTCCAGCCTCCGCGATGCTGTCCAAGACCTTCTGGGTACTCCCATCACGGTCGAAAAGAACCGGGGTGAGCTGCACGGCGGCGGCGCGAACAATGCGTCTGCTGTCCATTGATTCCCCCTTGTTTCGTGGCTCCAGGTGGAGAACCTCCGCCGGGGACAGGCCCCGCTGTCCCAGACCGCAATCGCTGGCGGCCTCGGATCGAGCCTGCAACGGGATATCGGCGGCGCTATCTAGATGGGAGCACAGGTGTCATTATAATGGGGACTGGGGCGTGGGCAAAGGGGATGTCATTCTGAGGAACTGAGCGAGGAAGAATCTCAGGGTAACGATGAGATTCTTCGCGGAATCTATCCTGAGCGATGACGAAGGGCTCAAAACGACATCCTGTCAGTGCTGAGGTGCTTGAGTACCAAGGTAACCCCAGGCGTATTATCCCAGTCCCAATCAGGCTGGTTGTCGCCGATTGCTTGGCTTGGTGACGCAATTCCCTGTAGCGACGTGACATCCCTGGTACAATGTGAGCCGAACCAACAGCCAACTGAACCTAGTCACCAGCCGAAGGAGGCACACGTGTTCTACGATACCACCATGTTCTTGGAAAAGCTGGAACAGACCAGGGACGAGCGCTCTCATGCCCTCGTTGTACTCACTCCCTCCGAGTCCAAGCGGCTGATTGCGAAAGGGGTGCTGGAGCTACCGGAAGTGCGAAAAGTCCTTCAAAAAGGCTCGCTCGTGGTGTCCCGCGGCGTGACCCCGGCATACATTGTAGAGGAACTGCTGGGCGACACTCTGCCCAAGGAGATCTGTACCGCGGGCATAGTCACCGACGCGAAGATGGCCGTCACTATCCCGGGGCAGCGTTTGGGACCATGGGTGTTCCAGGACGGCAAGGTGGTGGAGGAAACCGCGGAAGCAGCGCTCGAGAAGTTCTCGGCCACCGACGTCTCTATCAAAGGGGCAAACGCCCTTGACCCGATGGGCAATACGGGCATTTTGGTGGCAGGAGGCTCTGGTGGGACCATCGGCTTCTCCTGGCCGCTCGTGAGTTCCCGAGGGTCACATCTCATCCAGCCGGTGAGCTTGGAACGGCTGATTCCCTCTGTCACCGATGCCTATTTCAAGTGCGGCAACATGCTCTTCGACAAAGTAATGGGGAAGACGGTCGGCCTACTTCCGGTGGTGACCTCACTGGTGGTGACGGAGATCGAGGCGTTGGCGGTCCTGACCGGCGTCAGTGCCACCCACGTCAGTTCAGGAGGAGTAGGGGGAAGCGAAGGTTGCGTTGTCCTTGCCCTGGAAGGTTCGGAGAGTACGGTAACCCGCGCGTACCAGTTGGTCGAGAGCGTGAAGGGTGAACCGCCGGTGCCCGTTCCGGAGTTGGCAGGCGTCTAAACAGATCGGTTCCCCGCCGGCGTTACACCTGAGGGTTCCACTGCCACGGCGCCATGAGCCACCCCGGCCCGCCTGAAGACCTCGGGCTTCGGGACGCCGCTCTCCGCCTGCCTATGGGCAGACGCGATCCGTTCTGGGACATTCGAGGCTTCTTCATGGGGTGACCTTCCCTCGGTCTGGTTCATCATCCCAAGACTCACATTCCCACCGAACCGGTTTTCGGGATCGAGACCGCCCCGGTTTGGTCCAGTATCCCTGTGCGCGCGCATTGATCTCCGGTCATACATGGAGGTTTGAAGAGATGCCCACCTGGTTCGACAGGTCCAAGCTGGTGGAGGCCAGCGACACCATAGAGGCGATCGAAGAGTGTTACCGGTTGGGTTGGAGCGACGGGCTGCCGGTAGTCCCGCCCGCCGACTACAAGGTCCGGGAGATGCTGGACTACGTGGGGATGACCGGCGAGGAAGAGCTGCTGTCGGTAGAGATGCGGCGGCGGGTGCTGACCTCGGAGAACGCGGCCGCCAACGCCGTCATGGCCGGGTGCCTACCGGAGTATTTCCCCGTCCTGGTGACCACCCTGCGGACCCTTGAAGAGGAGAAGAACGAAATCCACATGGCTTCGGCCTCCACCAGCTCTCCCGCCATCCTGATGATCGTCAACGGCCCCATCCGGCACGAGATCGGCGTCAACTTCAGGGACGGCCTGTTCGGCCCCGGCTTCCGGGCCAATGCCTGCCTGGGCCGGGCCATCCGGCTCTGCTTCATGAACGGCTTCGATGCCCTTCCCGGCATACTGGACCGGGGGACCCTGGGCAATCCCAGCAAGTACACCTTCTGCATCGCGGAAAACGAGGAAGACTCTCCCTGGGAGGCCCTCCATGTGAGCCGCGGCTTTCAGTCCGAAGATAGCTGCGTTACCGTGGCGGTCTCACACAACTCCCCTGTTACCGTGAACAACGGGTTCAGCCGTACCGGAGAAGGGATCCTGGCGTCTCTGGCCGACACCCTGAGGTCTACCTCCCTGGCCTGCCGCTTTCCCGGCCAGTGGGTCATGGTGTTCGGTCCGGAGCACGCCCTGACACTCGAGGAGGACCGGTGGTCCCGCCGGGACATCCAGGAATACATGATGCAGCACGCCAGCCGCTCCCGGGGCGAGTTGATTCGCTTTGGTTCTATCCAGGGGCCGGGGCAGCCGGGTGACGACCAACTTGTTATGCGCTGCGCGACGGACCCGGAGAATATTCTGCTGATCATGGGCGGCGGCGCCGGAGGGCGCAACAGCGCCATCACCGATCTGGGCGGATTCAAGGTACGTACCCGTAAGATTGAACCGTCCCCTGCCGAATAGTTGTAGACGTTCAGCGATAATGGGAAACTGGTGAGCAGATAGCATAAGGTTGCTCAACTGTCAGTTACCCTTGTGAAGCTATGCTGCTACCAACACAGCAAGCCCGCGTTCTCGGTGTAGTTCGACTCTGCTCCCTCTCCCCGTCTGCTAGATTATTGAGTATGCCTTCAACACCCGCCAGGCAGCCGGAGAACCAACGGTGTTTGCAAATAGTGAACATCGGACCCTTGTCGGACCAACATAGGGAGTGGTACAAACACTGGGGCAGGTCAATCGAACCGAACTATCTCACAGTGGACTGATGCGCTTTCGCTGGTTGCTTCTGGTGGTTTTCGTTTCGGCTGCCGCAGTAACCTGCTCTTTCGGGCCATCTGAGGCTGAAGTCGAGCAGATTGTAAATGAACGCGTGGCGACGGCTATCGCTGGAATTTCTACGGTTACACCGGCACCCTTGGTGGCCACCGCCACCCCAGTGACGTTTCCGAATACATCGACGCCGGCACCAACCACTACTCCAATACTAACCCCTACTCCTCAGCCAACACCAACCCCTCAACCTCCACCGACCCTTCAACCCCCACCGACCCCTCAACCTTCACCAACACGATTTCGACTGCCACCTACGGCGACGCCTCAACCGACCGTGACACCCCGGCCGCCGGAGAAGACTTTCAATGACGTCTTTAATGATTCCAAATTTAGCGTATTCAGGATTGAGACATCCGATGGGACGGGAACAGGGTGGCTGATAGAACCAGGCTTGATTTTAACCAATCAGCACGTTGTGCAAGAATCCACAATCGTATCCGTACGTCAAAACGAGCGAAGTCTTTTCACTGCGAGAGTGCGGGCTGTTGACCAGCCCCGCGACATCGCGCTTTTGTCGTTCGATGTTAATCAACCCCCCCTCGACCCCAGAGCTAAGCCGCTACCCATCGGGGCTGTTTATACCTCAGACATCGCTTCCTCGGTGATGGCCATGGGTTATTCTGGTGGGCTCACCGCTAGTAACGACGGGACGATTGGGCCGGCTACCGCAAATATTGGAGTATTGTCGGGGATTGTCAATTTTACTTTTTTTGACGTGGACAACTTAGTAATTGACGCACCGGTAGACCCAGGCGATTCAGGCGGACCGGTATTGGATATCAAAGGCGAAGTCGTGGGAATGACTCGGGCTGCACAGGCTGACACTGGCTTCGGCCAACGCGTTGTAGGGACGTTTTATGCTGTGCAGTGGAACGAGATTGTGGACGCGCTGCTGGATCTGAAGAGAGGAATCTCTCGGTAGCCCAACAATGAAGGGATATCCCTATAAATTTCGCAGTCATAGGCCGACGAGTGGATGACAGAGCAAGGTCGGGTGTTGAGGGCATTCTCAATAATCTACAGATGGGGAGAGGGAGCAGAATCGAACCATATCGACTGACCTGCCCCTGAAAACTGGTCCAGGTGTAACGTTAGTAACTTGGGTCGGAGAAAGGGGGGGGAATGCCAAGGAAGAAGCATACACCAGAGCAGTTTGCTGGGCTACAAACCGCCGGCGCCATAGGCAGTCCTGGCTGCTGACACAATCCCAGCCCTTGTCTGACTAACGTAGGGAGTGGTACAAATACTGGGGGCAGGTCAACCGTAATCCCGCCTGTTCGGCTGGAATATGCGGTTCGTAATAATGCCCCATGAATGTGATTTGAAATGGGGGCCAGCTTTTCCACGTAGGTGTTTCTTGCTTCGGTGCATTTCCCGTCAAGGCAAAGGGATACGAACCTGGATTCGATGAAATCACCGAGACAACCATGGAGACGGAGCGGTCACTCACAAGAGTAGTGGTGAACTATAGTGGGACAGCAGGACCCTCGCTTGATATCGCCCCAATCCTGCCTGATTTTCTGGGTCCGCCTTAAACACGTCCAACTGGGGTGTGGGCCGTGCGGGGTTGGAATTTGCATTGAATCGGGCAAGACCGTGCCTTGATCTCGAATTTCGGTTCGTTTAGTGGAGGATTACAGTGAGTGATGTATTGGTGGAGTACTCTGACGTTGGTGGTTCCACGAACACGGATAGGGCCCTAGAGAAAGCGAAGATCCGTGGGGATGAGCTTGGCATCGACACCTTTGTAATTGCTACAAGTAGAGGCGTGGTAGGCCTACAGGCTGCCAAGTATCTCCAAGGGAAGAACGTAATCATAGTGAGACATGTTACCGGCTTCAAAGACCCCAACGTCCAGGAGATGCCTGATGATGTCCGGGAAAGCATCCTTCAGCTTGGAGCGAAGGTGGTTACGGCAGCCCATGCGTTCGGTGGTTTCGGACGAGGTATCAGGAAACGATTTAACACCTATCAGGTGGATGAGATTGTCGCCGAAACACTGAGGGTTTTCGGAGCCGGTCTGAAGGTAGCAATTGAGATTTCAGTCATGGCGGTTGACGCTGGGTTGGTGAGAACCGACAAAGATATCATCGCCGTTGGCGGCGGGGGTGGGGGAGCTGATACGGCGATAGTGGTGCAGCCCTCGAATATCCACACGTTTTTCGAAACGAAAGTCAGGGAGATCATCTGCAAACCCCGCGCCTGGGGCTAGGCTACACCTACTACCTGAGCCAGCAGATCCCGGC
>CAYOAF010000138.1:0-7990 GCA_964401855.1 uncultured Dehalococcoidia bacterium | reverse complement strand
CGCCGAACTCAGGCAATGCCTGATTACCGTGTTGATGCTAAACGAGAAGTTTAGGCGCAGGCTGGTCAGGGCCATGGTCAAATAACTCGACTGGGCGGATGCCAGTCCAACCGAGTCAACCTTCGGAGCGGCGCCGGGGTCACTCGGCGAGTTCACAAGGGCGCCCGGCCGGCAGCCCTAATCCACCGTTTCTCCAGATGGTGCCAGCATTGTCTTATCGTGGGGCTGGTCCATGCGTGTTCCCCGTAGCAGGTCCCGATAAAAGGCCAGGCTAACGCCGAAGGGAGCCATGTAGTAGACCACGCGGAAGAGCACGGAAACCAGGACCGCCTCTTCCAGGGGCGCCCCCAACAGATGGTAGGTCCCGGCCATCGAACCTTCCTGTACACCCAGGCCTCCTGGCACCATGGACATGACACCCAAGGCCACCCCGGCCGCGAACCCCGTCACGGCCACGCCCAGCCCAACGTCGCTGCCGAGGGCCTGGAAACAAATCCAGACCACCGCCACTCTGGCGATCCGGTCTGCCATGACCAGGCTCACGGGCAGCGCCAGTACGAGGGGACGCCGCTGTACGGCGGCCAGGCCCCATTCAAGGGTGGAGTCGAAGCGGTCCAGCGACGGCCCGATGTTGCGCCGGGTGGTCCAACGGCAGAGGACACGAACCAGCTGCAAGGACGCCGACCGTGCCCGCTCGTAAAAGAACACCACCGCCGCCAGAGCGAAGGCTGCCCCCAGGACCCCGGTCCCGATGCTCAGCCCCGTGGCCACGCCGGAGGATAGGGGGTGGGTCAGCAACAGATAGATCAGACCGGATGGGATCAGCGCGAAAAACAGCAGGCTCTCAACGTAGGCGTGGAACAGAGAGGGCGCCAGGACATCGCCCGCCGGCAGCCCTCGGCGCGCCATCAGCAGCAACCGCAGGGAGTGGCCCGCCAGCCCCCCGACTGCGGCGATCATTGCTGCGGACAGGAACCCGATCCCAAGAAGGTCCCGCCAGCCCAGTCCGATGCCGAAGGAGCGGTTGATAAGACTGAAGCTGCAACTCTGGAACAGATACGAGAAACCGGTTATCGAAAGGGCGAGGGGCACCCACTTCCAGTGCCCTCGAGTCAAGACGTCCCGGACCTCCTGCCAGTCCAAGACGATCAATAGCACGCCCACCAGCGCCAGCATCACCACGGCCGCGGTCAGGGCCCGGTCTCTGCGGACCTGGCGTCCTCCGGGGCCGGTCCCTGCAACCAGGAACAGTGGGATTCTAAGGAATACCCTCAACTCCCCTCGCTGCCTACGCAAACCACTTGCAGGCCCGCCAAAATCAATGAGCCGGTACTCCGAGGGTGCCGAGAATCTGAGAGGCCCGTTCCCAGGAATAATCGGGCTGACACGCCAGCACTTTCTCTCGGTCCACCGTCCCCCAAAGCGCCGCGCCACTTTTAGCGCCGGCTCGGTAGGCGCACTCCACGTCCTGCCGGCCGTCCCCGACGTAAAGGGTCTCCTCGCCGGTTACGTCCAGGGCAGCCATAACCTCCCGCAGGCCAAGGGGGTCCGGTTTGTAGGGCCGGCCTTCCGCCAGGAACAGGGTATAATCCAGCAATTTACCGATGCCCGTCCCTTCCAACTCCGATATGCCGAAGAAGGCGCGCTTGTCAGAGAAGACCGCAAGCCGGTATCCGTGGGCTTTGAGGGAACGGAGCGTTTCCTCTATCTCCGGATACAAATCGGCCATTTGAGATACGGTATCCCGGTAGAAACCCACGTAGGTGTCCACCAGCTCTTTCTCGTCCTTACCGAAAAACCAGACCAGGTGCTCGCGGAACGGTCTGGAGAACTGTTGGGCGATTGCGTCCAGCTCCGGCCGGGGCAAACCCAGGGTGTCGGCGGTGTGCTGCATGATCCAAACATGCAAGTCCCAGCTGTTCCACAAGGTGAGGTCCCAATCGAAGACGACCGCTTTCAAGCCGGCGTTCCTCCTGTTATGTCAGTTCCCGCGGCGTCTCCTGACCAGAATTACCCGGATGTCGTCCCGAATCCTGTTAAGCCTAGAGCACGGTCATAGGATGATGCCCAAGGGCGACGGCGGCCCACTCCAGGGAATCTTGGCCCCGACCGCCTTGATATCATAGCAGTTTGGCGGATCAAATTCCCCCGCCACCGGCGCTGGAACCTTGGGCGGCCCCGATTGCATCAGAAATCAATTGGCGATGCATCATGTCCTCAATAGGGGCCTGGCCAGGCGTGCTCGCAAGCACCTCGCGAGCCGCCGGTGGCAGGTCCCCGCGTTGCCATGGCGGGCAGAAACTGCTATGATTATAATAGGGTTGGTTGTCTGAAGGCCGGAACAGGAAGCCGCCTTTGCCTCACGCAGCGGACACTGAACCGTACCAGGGGCTCGCCATAGCTATGCCCTGATGATTGGCAACCCTCGCCGATGGTTTAGCGTGGTCGGGATTCAGGTTGATCCCCGGAGGTGTTGCAGGTGGCAACTTTTTCTGGTCCTTCCCTCTCTGAAGCCTTAACCCGTTTTGTCGCCGCCAAGAAGAACGGCAAGAAGGCGCCGCTGAACCACCAGGAACTAGGCCGGTTTGTCGCCTGGTGTGGAAGGGACAGAAACGTAGCCGAACTGACCCCTTCTGAGGTAGCCGACTACGCTCAGTACATCGGACTGGGGGGGATAGAGTCCGCGCAGCGGCTCAGTCCGGTAAAGTCATTCTTGAGTTACTGGAAAGACGAGGAGTGGATTCAGAACAGTCTGGCAGCCCATCTGAGGCTTCCTCGGACACGGCGCAGTGGCAGCCGGCGGGTCGGCGGCACGAACCCGGCACAGGAGAGCACCCAACTGAGCCAAGAAGGCTACGACAACCTGACCGCCCAGGTGGAGGTACTCAAAGTAGAGCGAAGCAGCGTTGTTGAAGATATCCGGCAGGCGATGGCGGACAAAGATTTTCGGGAGAACGCACCGCTGGATGCCGCGAAAGAACGGCAGGGTGTGATAGAGGGCAGAATCCGAGATTTGGAAGCCAGCCTGGCCAACGCTCAAATTCTCTCCCGGCAGCGGGCGGCACGAATTCAGCGTTCGGCGTTGGGCACCAAGGTCAGCTTGAAAGACCTCGCCTCCGGCAAGCGGACTGTGTACACTTTGGTGGACGTCCGGGAAGCGGACCTGTCGTCGGGCAAGCTCTCCACCAAATCACCTGTCGGGCAGGCCCTGCTGGACCGGTCCGTGGGCGATGAGGTCGTCGTCACCGTTCCCAGGGGAACCATGCGCTACATGGTCGAGAAGATAGCTACCTGACCCTATTGGAACCATAACCCCATCCCCCGGGCCCTAGCTGGACCGGCTCAATCTCACTCCGGCAGCGGCACCTGAGACCGGTTTCGTTCCTCCAATCTTCCCCTTCGATAGAGACGCGGGCAATTTCACCCTCAAGTCTCCTTGGCATTCGCCCCGGCCGAATCCCGTGTTCACCAACAAGCCCTTGGGGTATCCTCTTTGGACGCCTGGTACTCAGTCAACTTGAATCCGCGAATTGTTGCTCCGAGCGAGGCGGAGAATCCTCGCTTAACAAAGAGATTCTTCGCCGTCCTTCCGCGGAAGGACTCCTCAGAACGACATCCCTTCAGGACCAAGTCGACTGAGTGCAAGTGCCCGAAGATGAGCCGGTATGGAGCCGGCCCCGTGATATACTGGGCCGGCCCGGCCTCCGCTGTTGCCGTCTCCAGGGGCAACTGCCTCAGCCCTACCGCGCGAATGGGGCAACCCCCCGCCGGCCGTCCCTAGCCACCGGCGATGAATTGTCTAGCTCGGAGCAACGTTGGAAGTAGCATTCGACCGCGGAGTTTACCTGCCCGAGCTGGACCTGTGGATGGACTCCCGGCGGCAGAGGGAGTTCTGCCTGATATCCCACGCCCACTCCGACCACATCGCCCGGCACCGCCGGCCGGTACTGACTGCCAATACGGGACTGCTCCTCTCGGAATACTTGGAAAGGTCCAATCCAGTCCTTCTGGACTACCACGAGCCCCTGGAGACCAAGAACTACACCATTACCCTTTATCCGGCGGGCCATTGTCTGGGTTCGGCCCAGGCCTTGGTGGAGTCGAAGGCAAGTGGGGTGCGGGTTCTGTATACCGGCGACCTCAAAGTCCGCCCCAGCCCGACCAACGAGCCCCTTGAACCGGTGCCCTGCGACGTTCTGGTTTTGGACGCATGCTACGGCAGGCCCCAGTACACCTTTCCATCCCAAGAGCAGGTGCTGACCACGGCCTACCGGGTCTTGCGGGCCTGGCTCGGCAACGGCGAGAAGCCTGTGGTCCAGGGATGGCGGTTGGGCAAGGCCCAGGAGCTGTTGCATCTCCTACTGGGCCAGGGGTTCGATGTGGCGGTGGAGGAAAGCATCTACCGGATTGCCCAGGTCTACCAGCAGGCCGGCGTGACCTTCCCCGGCAAAGTACGGCCCTACGAGGGCCGCTGGCCGGCGGGGCAGGTGTTGCTCTGTCCGCCCGGCTCGCGGAGCGGGCCAAACCTGGAGCGAGTTCGCGGCCTCCGGTTCATGGGGCTTACCGGCTGGGCTGCCGCCGGTGGGCCTCGCTGGGGCCGGCGGGGAGACTCCAGCCTGCCTTACAGCGACCACGCCGATTTCAATGAGCTGTTGGACTATGTGCACCGGGTGCAACCCAAACAGGTGTACACGGTCAACGGTTTTCCGGAGCTGGCCGCCCACCTGAGGCAGGAGGGCTACCCGGCGGTCCACCTGGATGGCCGGGGCCGGCGCATAGACGCCGGGTTCCAGTTGAAGATGTTGTAGCTTGCGCCGCCGGCCACAGGGGCTCTGGGCTACCGCCGGCGTAGCCGGTTCTGCCCTTCTGCGGCGGCGAGGCACGGGATACCGGTGCCTGTCATTGCCGAACTGGCGGCCGGGGGCCAGCCGGGTCCCAATCGGAAATATTGGAGCAATAAAATAGGGGCGATTCGTAAACCGCCCCTACCAAAGACAACCGTTTAGGCATCCCGCTAGTCCGGCGTGGTCCCCACCGGCGGCAGGCTGGCCGACTAGTCGGCAGCCAGCATGAGGTTGATCGCGCTCAGGTACGCCTTGTCGCTGGCCACGATAATATCGGTGGAGGCCCCGCGGCCGGTGTAGACCTGCCCTTCTTTTTTGACCCGGATGGTCACAGTGCCCATGGAGTCCATGCCCTCGGTCACCGATTGGACGCTGAAGTCCACCAGCTCGCAAGGCGAACCGGTCACCCGGTCGATGGCCTTGCAGACGGCGTCTACCGGGCCATTGCCGGTGGAGGCATCGGTCAGCGGTTTTTGGTCCGGGCCGATAAGCCGCACCGTGGCAGTGGCGATGTCGTGGTCCCCGCTGGAGAACTGGACCTGGTCGAGGGCGAATGTGACGGGCTCGCTGGCCACCCGCTTCTCCTCATCCATGAGGATCTCCAGGTCCCGGTCGTTGACCTCCCGCTTCTTGTCGGCAAGCACCTTGAAAGACTCGAAGACCTTGGATATCTCCTCGCGGGAAAGGGCATACCCCAGGTCTTCAAGTCTGGACTGAAGGCCGGCCCGGCCGCTCAGCTTGCCCAGCACCAGGGTGCTGCCGGGTACGCCCACCCGTTCCGGCTGCATCACCTCGTAAGTGGAGCGGTCCTTCAGTACCCCGTCCTGGTGAATGCCGGAGGCGTGGCGGAAGGCGTTCTCGCCCACCACCGCTTTGTTGGATTGTACTGCCATCCCCGTGATGCGGCTGACCAGGCGGCTGGCGGGGTAAAGCTGAGTCGTATCGATGCCAATCTGCACCGTGAACAGGTCTTTGCGGGTGTCCACCGCCATGATTATCTCTTCTAGGGAGGCGTTTCCGGCCCGCTCTCCGATGCCGTTGATGCACCCTTCCACCTGGCGGGCGCCGGCCTGGATCGCGGCAAGGCTGTTGGACACCGCCAGGCCCAGGTCGTTGTGGCAGTGAACGCTGAGGGTCGCTTTATCGATGCTGGGCACCTTATCTTGGATCTCGTGCAGCAACCTGGCGAAGTCCGAAGGGATGGCGTAGCCTACGGTGTCGGCGACGTTGACGGTGGTGGCCCCGACGCGAATCACCTCTTCCAGCATCTGGAAAAGGTACTCGGGATTGGTGCGGGTGGCGTCCATGGGAGAGAACTCCACGTCGTCGCAATACCCTTTAGCTCGCGCCACCATGGCCACCGCCATGTCCATGACCTCTTCCCGGTTCTTGCGAAGCTGGTGCATCTGATGTATTTCTGAGGAAGAGAGGAAGACGTGGATGCGCGGTCTCTCGGCGTGTTTGATGGCCTCCCAAGCCTGGTCAACGTCGTCGGCCACGGCCCTGGCCAGGGAGCAGATGACGGGACCGCGGACTTCCCGGGCGATGTTGCTGACCGCCTGGAAGTCTCCCGGTGAGCTGGCGGCAAACCCAGCTTCGATAATGTCGACCCGCAGCCGTTGGAGTTGCCGGGCGATCTCCATCTTTTCGTCCGCGGTCATTCCGATTCCGGCGGACTGCTCTCCATCTCGGAGGGTGGTGTCAAAGAACAAAACTCTGTCTTCAGCCATTATATTCAACCCTTTCCCTTTCTGTATTGCAAAATCGTTTTTTACATTTGAGTGGATCGGCGGCGCAATAGCCTCATCAAGCCCAGGTGTCCACGTATTCGCCCGCAACCCGCCGGAAGACCCGTGAAACGGCTTGCCTAGCTTGCATAAACAAAAGGCAGGGTCACGTAGTCCACCGCACCCAGCCCAGCCAAGACCAGCGTGTAACGGTGAACTACTGTCAGTGTCTCCATCGTCGTCATTATTTCTCCTGGGGCTCCCTCGCCCCGGCCCCTACACTTCTTTGGGATCGAGCCAGGTCATCATACCCCGGAGCCCCTTGCCCACTTCTTCTATCTGGCTGTGGCGCGCCTCTTCCCGGAGGGGAAGAAACCGCTTCCGGCCCTCGTCATTCTCGGCGATCCACTCCCGGGCGAAGGTGCCGTCCTGGATTTCCGTCAGGATTTTTCGCATATTCTCCCGGACGTGCTCGTCGACGACTCTGGGACCCCGGGTCAAGTCCCCGTACTCGGCGGTGTCGCTGACCGAGTAGCGCATGTAGGAGAACCCGCCTTGGTACATGAGGTCCACGATCATCTTCAATTCGTGCATACACTCAAAGTAAGCTATCTCCGGGGGATACCCGCCTTCCACCAGGGTCTCGAAGGCGGCGCGTACCAGCGAGGTGACGCCTCCGCAGAGTATGGTCTGCTCGCCGAACAGATCGCTTTCAGTCTCGTCCTTGAAGGTGGTTTCCAGCACCCCCGCTTTGGTGGAGCCGACGCCCTTGGCGTAGGCCAGACCGATCTCTTTGGCGCGCCCGGTGGCGTTCTGGTGGATGGCCAGCAGGCTGGGCACCCCGACTCCTGCCTCGAAAAGCTCCCGCATCCGGTGGCCGGGGGCCTTGGGCGCAACCATCATCACGTCGACGCTGCTGGGGGGGGCCACTTCCCGGTAGAGAATGCTGAAACCGTGGGCGAACATAAGGGCGCTGCCCGGCTTGAGGTGGGGCTCGATCTCCTTCCGGTACACCCCGCCTTGCACATGGTCCGGGATCACCACCATCAACACGTCCGCGGCCTTTACCACGTCGGGAACATCCGCCACTTCCAGGCCCGCGTCTTGGGCTTTGGCCCGGCTGGGGCTGCCCGGGTAGAGGCCGACCATCACCTTCTGCCCGTTGTCCCTCAAGTTGAGGGCGTGGGCATGCCCCTGACTCCCGTAGCCCACAATGCCGATGGTTTTGTCCGCCAAGACCCCCAGGTCCGCGTCGCCGTCGTAGTATACGTCTACCATTTCACCACCATCTCCAACTTTTCCGAATTTCCCGGTCCAGGGGAATAGCCCGCCTCATTCGGCGAAACCTTTACCACCAGAGTCGACTCCAACACTATCGTTGACGCGGCCGTTGGTCTGGCCGCGGACCATCGCCACACG
>CAYOAF010000137.1:0-5788 GCA_964401855.1 uncultured Dehalococcoidia bacterium | reverse complement strand
ACCAGGAGCCGACATCCAGAGCGCGAATCTCGGCAAAGGTGCGGTGATTCAACGGGCCGCGTCCGTTGCTGGTCCGGTCAAGGTACCGGTCGTGAAACACCACCAATTGATTGTCGCGGGTCAGTCGAACATCCAGCTCGAACCCCATCGGCCCCGGCGGCCAGGGCCCGTTGAAAGGCGGGCAGGGTGTTTTCCGGCGCCTCTTTGACATCACCCCGGTGGGCAATTATCAGCGGCAAACGGAGCGACCCGGGGTCGATGTCCCAGGTGGTCGCTCTGTCATCGGAGCCGGGGTGAGCCACAGCAGCCTCTCCAGGACGATGTGCCTTGCGCTCAAGCCGCTGCAGGGGACTACGCCGAATGACTGGGCAGGTCCAAGTTAACTATCCTCCATTGGGGGTGTCAAGATACCCAACCCCACGAGGCGGCCGACCCCCAAGGCACGTCTTGAGCGTCGTCGGCCCTGGCTTCTTCCGTTGTCGCGCGGTCGTAACGGCTCCCGCCTTGTGCTATGGTGCAAGCAGCAAATCGACGGCGGTAATTTCACCCTCACGACTGACAGGAGGCGCTTACCAATGACCAAGGTACTCGTAATCCAGGGAGCAGGCATGAACATGCGAGGCAAGGTTCAGATGGAAATCTTCGGCACCACCACGCTGGAACAGATCAACGAGCAGATTCGAGCCGACGCCGCGAGTCTGGGGTTGGAGGTGGAGGTGTTCCACTCCAACATTGAAGGGGAGGTGATCAACGCTCTCTACGACGCGGATGACCGGAACTTCGACGCCGCTCTAATCAACCCCGCCGGCTACACGACAGGCACGGGGCCACTGCGAGGCGCCATCACTCACGTGAAGTTTCCTGTCATCGAAGTGCACGCTTCCAACCCGACGGCGCGGGGCACCGTGTCCAACATACTGCCGGTGTGCAAAGGCTCGGTTTACGGCTTCGGCTACTACGGGTACCACCTGGCCCTAGAGGCGGTCAAACAGATGGTGCAGGCAGCGGGGTAGCGTCCAGGGGAACCTCTGCCGTAACTCACCGCCAGACGCTATCCCCCAACCGGTCCCCATTTGAAATAGGGGGATTCAGGGGGATTGCGCCCATCAAACCAACTCTCGATTAAGTCTGGCGGGCTATTCAGGGGTCAGTTGACGCAAGCGTCGCGCACGGCCTGGGAGATGGCCGCCAGCCGCCGAGTGTTCGACGGCCCGGCCCGGAACCCGTTGGTGATGAAGGCCAGAGCCAGCCCCGAGCCGGGGTCCGCCCAGCCCACCGACGTGCCGGCCCCACCGTGCCCGAAAGAGCGGCAATTGTCCGTTTCCGAACACCCCATACGGCTGTCCCCCAACGCCATTCCCAGGCACCGTCGAACCTGCCGCTCCAGGGTATAGTCCATTCCCTCGACTTGAAAGCGGGTAACCTCGGCGACGGTCTCCGGCGCCAGGACCCGCGTCCCGTCCAGAAAGCCGCCGCCAGCCAGCATGGCGTAGAACCTGGCCAGGTCCCGGGCGGTGGCGATTCCCCCTCCCGCCGGATGTACGGCCTGGTGTACCTCCGGCCGGTTGTAGATCGAGACCTGGACCGGGCGGTCACAGTCCTCCATCGCGTGCTCTTTCGACACCCGCCCTTCCAGGGACGGCGGCAGGCCCACGTAGGTGTCTCGCATACCCAGCGGGCCGGTCACGTCCTCTTGGAGGAACTGGCTGAAGGGCCGCCCGTCGACCCGCCGGACCAGCTCGCCGATTACCCAGCCAAAATTGCGGGGGTGATAGGCGATGACCTTACCCGGCTCGTACACCGGTGAAGTCCTCTCCATCGCCCGGACCACGGCGTCCCAGTCACGCCACAGGTCCCAGGTCAGCTCGGCGGGTGTGTCCGGGAAACCGCCTCGATGGGTCAGTATGTGGCGTACCGTGACGCCCGCCTTACCGTTCTGGGCGAACCCAGGCCAATGCCCAGACACCGGGTCGTCCCACCTCAGCTTGCCACGCTCCCAGAGCAGGTAGATGCAGGCCGCGGCCAGAGGCTTGGTGGACGAGTAGAGGACAAACATGGTGTCGCTGGTGACCGGCTTGCCCGTCTCGCCGTCGGCCAGGCCGCCGTAGAGGTCCAGGACCAATTTCCCATGGCGGTACACCGCCAACGCGGCGCCCGGATGCACCCCACTTTGGATTTGCTCTCGAAAGAGATCCTCCACCCCTCGCAGGGCTTGGGGGTCCATCTGGACGGTATCCGCCGCTACGACCATTACCACTTCTCCTGCCGGCGCCGCCGCATCCCTCTCCGGCGCGGGAGCGATGAAGTCGTACCCCAACGCCCTCCTCAATCCGCCTAGCCTAGTATAGCATCCCCAACCCCGGGTGTCCGTGCCTCCCCGGCAGCCACAAGTGTGAGAAGTACCTATGCGGGATGGGAGCCCACACTCTATACCCTCCGGTGCCCGCCCATTGATACTATGTACTGGTAGGATCGGCCGTAAGGAAGCCACACCCGGTGTACCGGCGGCCCCCCCACGGTCCAGTGGTGGGGGTCCCGTAACTCCCGGCGGCCCTGCCGCTTGGTGTGGTTGCCGCTGAGGGGTTAGAATGGGTTAGATTGGGCCGGGTGACGGGGATTTTGGCTCGAACTGCCTCACGTGCACAAGCTGAGAAGGCGGTGAATGACGAGTGATAATGATCAAGCATCCAGCCCAGCACCATGAGGACCCGCCGCTAGAAACCGAGGGAGCGCCGGTCGAACCGTTTCGCCTTATGACCGAGGCCAGGGTGGTGCGATGGACCGGGTACATCGCCGACAGCCTGCCCGCCCTCGCTCGTGGGCTCCAACAGGTCCCGGGCTCCTCCATCTACTACCACGTCCATCACGCCATCTTCCGCCGGCGCAAGCACCGCTTGGCCGAAAACACCAATGACTTTGCCAGCTGGATATTCACCAGGCCCGGGCTACAAGGATTGGCTGAAAAGCTCTCTAGCCTGAATCCCCTGGAATACACCACCATCCGCGAAGCACGCGAGTGCCTGGTGGCGTATGCGAGGAGTACGTGGGCGAAGGGGAAGCCTTTCCCCGGGTACCGCTGGGATGGGAGTTCTACTTCCTGGAGGCCAGGAGTTTTGTTTTCCCGGCGGGAGTTGAAGCCACCAACGTGGAACAACTGGCCGAAGGGGTCGAGAAGCTGAGGCTGGAGTGCGTTCTCCACCACTTTATCAAAGCCCGAATCCGAGATGGTGGGGGCACAGACGATTTCTCCCGGTGGCTCAGGCTTTGGCAGGAGCATGAGAAAGCGGAGGCACTGGAACATCTCAACCCTTATTTTCAAGACCTGAGTACGCTGAAAGCCCAGATCGGCGAAGTGCTCAGGGGCTAGGGCGGTTCTATGAGCGTTTCTACGCGCCTAGACGACTAAACCCCCATTGTCGGAAAAGAGCTTGTCGCACAGATCCGGCTGATCAAGACGGGTGGGCGACTGGCACGCCATGCCAGGAGGCTGGTGTTTCAGCTTGCTGAGGTGCTGGCGACCAGGGAGATGCTGACCGGGATACTAGAACGGATCAGCCGGCTCCGCCTGGCACCCGGCTAGTCTGCTTTGGGAGGGACGGTATTGGTGACGGTATCACGGGGTCGTCCAGGGCAAATGGGCTGCTCCAAGGGAGCGACTTGAGCTGGAGGCTGGCGATTCCGGGCTTTTGCGCTTGGCAGGGAGGTGGTTCCGCCATGAGAGTGGCGCAATAGAGTGAATCGGACGGCCATTGACGCGCCCGAGATGCTGCTCTATAGTTCTACTCGTACCACAGAGTCACATGGTTGGGGGAACCTACTTGATCTGGGAAATCCCGGCTTAGAGTGACTTCGCCGGTGGATTACATTGGAGGTGCGGCCATGAAATTCGGGTTGTTTTATCTCTTCAGCGACTTCGGCAACATTCCTCAGGACCAGTTGTTCCGCGAGATCCTCGAGGAGATCGAGTACGGAGAAGAGTTGGGCTACGACTCGGTTTGGCTGCCGGAGCACCACTTCGCCGTTTACGGTATGTTGGGCAACCCAATGACCCTGGCGGCGGCAATATCTCAGCGCACCAAGAAGATGAAAATCGGCACCGCCATTATGGTCCTTCCCTTCCAGCACCCGCTGCGGCTGGCCGAGGATGCCGCATTGGTTGACTGCCTCAGCGAGGGGAGACTGCTGTTGGGCCTGGGCCGCGGCTACCAGCCGCCGGAGTTCCACGGGTTCGGGGTGCCCCAGCACGCCTCGCGAGGCATGTTCATGGAGAGTTTCGAGATTCTCCGGCGGGCCCTTTCCGGCGAGAAGTTCACCTACGACGGGCATTTTTGGAAGATTGAGGAACCCACCGAGATCTTCCCCAAGCCGATTCAGAAACCGTATCCCCCGATGTATCTGGCGGCGGTGAGCCCGCCGTCCTACGAGATTGCGGCCCGCCTGAACATCTCGCTCTTGCGGTCGCCCCAGTTCAGCAACCTGGATTCGGTGGCTGAGGCTTACAACGGCTACGCGAAAAGGATGAGAGAGCTTGGCAATGACCCCGATGCGCTGGACCAGCCCTTCTCGGTGCGGTCCTATGTGGCGCCCTCCGATGAGGAGGCCAGGGAAGCGACCCCCCACGCCGTATGGTTCTATCATCTTCTGGCAACCCTCCTGCCCGGGGCGCCCGGACGGCCCGCACCACCCTCGGGCTACGAGAACTATCCCCGGGACCCAAGCGTACTGTCGCAGGTCACAGTGGACGACGTGTGGGAGCGGGGGACCTGCTTCGGCTCCCCGGAGCGGGTCATCACCCAGATGAAGCGGTATATGCATCAGGCCGGCGCCACCAGCTTCATGCTCCAGATGCGCATCGGAGGGCTGGAGCACAAAAAGGTGCTGCGTTCCATGGAACTCTTCGCCAAGGAAGTAATGCCCGCCCTCCGGCAGGAGGAAGCCAAACTGGCGTCTACGACTTAGGAACAGGGGCCCGAATCGCCGATCCCCCGGTCGCCGGGAATCAACACCCGGTTATAGGGCCATTGGGCTCGAGGGCACTGTTAGTAGCAGCAAGACTATAACAGGTGCCAGGGTCGGTTTAGAATTACTCGACGTCGACAATGTTCCGTTGATGGAAGAGTACTCTGGCTTTCTAATGGTGCAGTTTTTCCCGCCCGAATTGGGAAATCTGCTTTGGTAATGCCCCGAAGTGACAGTAGAGCTAAGTGGACTTGGCGATGTCACATCGACATGGCCCAGGCGGACCTCCGGGTCTGGGCATTCCTCAAGCCCTATCTGGACCTGTTTGATACGGCCGTCTTTCACATTCCCCAGTTTCTCCGCCGGGACCTGTTCATCCCCCAATACCTCATACCCCCGTTTATCGACCCTCTGAGTGACAATAACCGGGACCTCCAACCGGAGGAGATTCAGACGGTTCTGGACCGGTATAACACCTCAAGTGACAAGCCATTTATTCTTCAGGTGAGCCGGTTCGACTAGCTGAAGGACCCGATGGGAACTCTGCGCGCCTATGAGATGGTGAAGCGTTCCACCAATGTAGCGTTTGTGTTCGTAGGCAATTCCCTCCCCGACGACCCTGAAGGACGAGTGGTCTGCGAAGAGGTGGTGAAGGCTGCCAACGCCTTGCCCGACACCACCATCATCGTGAACCCCGAGGACAACGATATTACCGTGAACGCCCTCCGGCGGGCGGCCGCCGTGGTGATTCAGAAATCCCTTCGCGACGGGTTCTGCCTCTCGATTACCGAACCCGTGTGGAAGGCCAAGCCGGTGGTGGGGGGAGACA
>CAYOAF010000136.1:0-3837 GCA_964401855.1 uncultured Dehalococcoidia bacterium | reverse complement strand
AAGCTCCAGCGGCTCCGTGAGCGACTTGGCGGCTCAGCCAATCTCTCGGAACCATTCCCCGCCAGGCCATACCGGATGCGCCACAAGACATACGAACGGCTGCGGCTTCAGGCCAAGGAGCTTGAACGCAGGTATGTCACTGGCGTGCTGGTTGTTCTGCAGCGGCTGAGGGCGGAGCAAGCCGCCGGCGCAGCAGGGGGGGCGTGACAACACAGCGGCAGCCTTTCTGTAGGGCACCCTGGATGTGCTCGAGGATCGCGGCTTGCATTCCGCCCCCGTCCCGGTCAATAGGTCCCAGAAGGCCACGTTTGCCCCACCTGGCGGACGCGAGTAGCATAGCTGGTGCCGAAACCTCGGGTCGTGAAGGGAGGCGTCTCGTGAGGTTGGTTTGGGTACTTCCTATGTTGCTAGCGACCTCTATTGGTCTCCCACAGGCCGTGGCGCTGGCTCAGGGCGATCCTGATGGTGCCGGGAACCCCTTTGAAGAAACGCTCATCATCGAGTGGCCCAAGAAGGATGAGGACGAGTTCGACCGGCTCGGTCGTGATCTCCTACGGGGCTTACGGAAACACCTCCCTCGAGTTCTCCGGGACCGTAAACACGTCAGGCTAGCCATCTGGCCGTTCAAGTCCGACGACATTCCTGTCTCCGGGGCCGTGGCTCAGGAGATCAATGACCGGCTCCTGGCCAGCCTCACCCGGCACGGTGATCGACGTGTCCTGCTAGTGGCGCGGAGCGAACTGAAGACCATCATCAAGGAACTCGAAGAGATCAGTGTTTTCGACGAGATCAGGGATCCCGTTGCGGCGCTCACCAGCCATGCCGAGAAGGTGGTGAAGAGCGCCGAGGTGGACCTGCTGGTCATGGGCACGATCCGCCTGAAGGGAGACGCTGTCCTGGCCACATATAAGTTGGCCCACATCCGCAACGCTGAGATCCTGGCCAGCACGAAGCCGGTGAAGGTGGCGATCAGCAAGGGCGCCAAGGTGCCCCAGATGTCACTGGATCAAGCTGTCCGCTCTGCGGCTCGGTACTTCAAAGACCACGCCGCCGAGATGACTGAAATGCATTTGGCTGGGGTGCGGTATCAGGCGTCCGGGGCCCAACCTGAACTGGGCACCTACATCGAGGAACTGGCGTCGGTCGAGATCCAAAAAGCGTTCGCCAGCAAGATCACTGGCAGGAAGCTGGTGGTGAAGAGAGCCGAGATACCCAAGGCGAAGATGCGCGGCTTAGCCAAGCGGGGCCTGGTGCCAGAGCCGAGGGGGTCACTTGATCCGGCGCGTCCAGAGTCATACGCCGACCAAAAGGGACGGTACGTCCTCACCGGCTCGTACTGGGAACTGAATGAGGCCCTGGAAGTTCGGTTGTCGCTCAAGGACAGGTCCGACAGATCGGTCTCGACCCGGCACGTTGTCAGACTGGACACCATACCAAAAGGCGTTTCGATGAAGCCTGCGCCTGGGATCGAAGACATTCTCAAGAATGATCCAGGTCCTATCGACCTCCGGCTATCGAGCGACCGAGGCCCTAGCCCGGTATACCGGATCGGCGACGAGGTCACCCTGGTCATCGACCTGGCTCGACCTGGCTGGCTGTACTGCTTCTATCGGTACGCTGATGGCCGAACCTTCAAGATCCTGCCCAATGAGCGGCACGTTGATACGCGACTGGACGGCCCCTCACGGCACCTGATCCCCGGCCCGTTGTTCGGGGGGGACTACGCCCTGACAGTGAGGGAGCCTCCGGGCCTGGAGATCATGAAGTGCTTCGCCACGACACGGGATGTGGGCCGTGACCTTCCCCAGGAGATCCAGGCGCTGAAGTTCAAGCCTCTCCCCGGGGGCACTGATGTCAAGCTCAGGTCGATCTTCCGGGCCGTGCCTGGTGCTGGCGTATCTGAGGCCAGCATGGTGGTGACAGTGGTCAGATAACCTGAGGCGTTGGGGTAAGACTGCTTCAACGACGCCCTCGTCCAGGATTGCCTGACCGCCGAGATGGGACTAGCATCGCCGAAGTTCCGCCAAGGGTAGCGAGCGCCTGGCGATGTGGTAGGACTCATATCACCGAAGTCTGGGTGGCGGGTATGCGGTTTCTCACATGTACAGGTCTTGCCCTAGCCCTGCTCCTGGGAGGCGGGGCCGCTGCGGCACCCGAGCGGGGCCTGGTTGTCGAGCCCAAGAACCTGGCCGAGATGCGCAGCGAGAAGCGGCTGGCGCTGGTCATCGGCAACTCGGCGTACCGCCGGCTTCGCCCGCTCCGGAACCCGATCAATGACGCGAAAGCGGTTGCGGCGGCGCTGCGTCGTGCTGGCTTTGAGGTGGCGCTGCTGGAGAATACCTCGCAGAAGAAGATAAAGCGTGCGGTGGTATCCTTTGAGCGGCGCCTGAACCAGGGCGGCGTCGGCCTCTTCTACTACGCCGGTCACGGGGTGCAGGTGGGCGGCAACAACTATCTCGTGCCGCTGGACGCCGAGATCGATGCCGAGGAGCACGTGGACATCGAGGCGGTCGGCCTCAACTACGTGCTGTCCCGCATGGCGGCGGCCCGGAACCGCCTCAACATCGTCATCCTCGATGCCTGCCGCAACAACCCCTTCGAGGGCCGCTTCCGCGACGTATCGCGGGGGCTGGCACCGGCCAAGGCGCCGGTCGGCACCTATGTGGTCTACGCCACCGCCGAGGGTGACGTGGCTGCAGATGGCGACGGACAAAACAGCCTGTTCTCTGGCGCCCTGGTCAAGGCGCTGGACCGGCGCAATGTGAAGCTGGAGGACATGTTCAAACGGGTGCGGACCGACGTTCTGGCTGCCACCAGCGGCAAGCAGGTGCCCTGGACCTCGTCGTCGGTGACCGGCGACTTCTACTTTCACTTGCCAAAGGCTGGGCCGCAGGGGGTGGCGGGAAGTAGCAACGCCGCTGAGATCGCGTTCTGGCAGTCCATCCAGAACAGCACCGACTTGGCCGACTTCGAGGCTTATCTGGCAGAGTACCCGCGAGGCAAGTTTGTTCGGCTGGCGAAAAACCGGCTCAAGAAGTTGAGGGACACCCAGACTGCCGCCATCACGGTGCCGCCCAAGCCCCAGGCACCCAAACAAGCCAAGCCTGCGGTCGGTGTCTTCCCTTCGTTCAAACCCGGCACCGTGTTCAAGGACTGCGATGAGTGTCCAGAGATGGTGGTGGTGCCGGCTGGGTCGTTCATGATGGGGTCGAACGATGGGGCCAGCGACGAAAAGCCGGTGCACCGGGTGACCATCCCGCGCCCGTTTGCGGTGGGTAAGTACGAGGTGACTTTCTCCGAGTGGGACGCCTGCGTTGCAGCCAGGGGGTGCTCAAACAAGCCGGGGGATAGTGGCTGGGGCCGAGGGCACCGTCCAGCTATCAACGTCAACTGGAATGACGCTCAGGAGTACGTGAAGTGGCTGAGCCGCCGGACCAGAAAGTCGTATCGCCTGCTTTCCGAAGCCGAGTGGGAGTATGCGGCTCAGGGAGGTGCCGGGAGCCAGGCGTTTGGGAAGGGTAACGCCAACTGTCGTGGGTGTGGCAGCAGATGGGGCGGTAAGCAGACGGCACCAGTCGGGAGTTTCCGAGCCAACGGGTTCGGCCTCCATGACATGCTGGGAAACCTCTGGGAGTGGGGCCAGGACTGCTGGAACGAAAGCTACTCCGGCGCCCCCACCGACGGCAGCGCCTGGACCTCAGGCGACTGCTCCCGCCGCGTTCTTCGGGGCGGCTCCTGGATCAACTACCCCAGGGGCGTTCGCTCCGCCCTCCGCGGCGGGGGCTGGACTACGGACCGGGTCAGCCTCATTGGGTTCCGCATTTCCCGGACGCATCC
>CAYOAF010000135.1:0-5832 GCA_964401855.1 uncultured Dehalococcoidia bacterium | reverse complement strand
GGGCGCCGCCCATGAGTCCGGTGCCGCCCCCGTAGGGGACCAAGGGTGTCTGCCGCCGACTGGCCAGGGCCACGATTTCCGACACCTCTTTCGTCGAGCCGGGCCGGACCACCGCATCGGCCAGACGATCGAAGGCCCGTTCGACACCGAAGGCCCGGAAGGGGGTCAGGGCGTCGGCGGAATACCGGTCCAGGTCGTAGGGGCCGGTCAGCAGGTTTGCCTCCCCGACGATCTTGGCGAGGGATTGAGCGGTCGAGCTATCCAGCACGGGCTTCCCGATTGCTTCTCAGCGGTCCGCTTCCCGGTCGTGGGGCAACGGTGAAGGGCCTGATTCTTTCATTGCAGCGGCCGGTACTGCCACTGGGCCCCATCAGTGGTGTCCTCCACCGTCACCCCTTGCCGGTCCAGGCCCTCCCGGATCTGGTCGGCCAAGGCGTACTGCTTGGCCCGCCGCAGCTCGGCGCGGGTGTCCAGCAGGAGCTGGATGAAGGGCGCGGCCGCCAGATGGTCTCCGTCCTCCGGGTTCAGCCCCTTGAAGGTCAACCCGAGGATGCCGCCCAGGTGGCGGAGGCAGTCTTGAGCGGCCTTGACGTCGTTCACGGCGCAGTACCGGTTGATCTCTCGGGACAGGTCGAAGAGGGCGGCCACGGCCCTCGGCGTGTTCAGGTCGTCGTCCATCGCCTCGAAGAAGCGCTGTTGAAAAGGGGTTGGATCCAGGGGCTCTGAGTCCCCGCTGGGCCGCTCCAAGACCTCTCGGAGGCGTCCCATTCCCCGCTGGGTGGCGGCGCAATCATCATCGCTGTAGGATAGCCGACTACGGTAGTGGGAGCCGAGAAAATAGAGGCGTATGGAGTCGGGGTCGAAGCGCTCCAGGGCTTCCTCCACCGATACCAGGTTGCCCAGGCTCTTGCTCATCTTGTCCCGGCCCAGTTGGAGCAGTCCGTTATGGACCCAGTAACGGGAGAAGGGCTCGTGGCCGGAGAAAGCCTCGCTCTGGGCGATCTCGTTCTCATGGTGGGGAAAGATCAGGTCCTGGCCGCCGCCGTGGATGTCTAGCTCATCGCCCAGGTAGGCCATCGACATGCTGGTGCACTCGATGTGCCAGCCGGGGCGGCCCGGGCCCCAGGGGCTGTCCCACGCCGGCTCTCCCGGCTTGGACCCTTTCCATAGCACGAAATCCATGGGGTGTTCTTTGTGTTGGTCCACCTCCACCCTGGCGCCGGCCACCATGCCGTCCAGGGTGCGGTGGCTCAGTTTGCCGTAGCCCTGGCTGCGGTTGACCCGGAAGTAGACGTCGCCCCCTCCCGGGTAGGCGAACCCTTTGTCCACCAGGTCCTCGATGGTGGCGACGATGGGCTTGATCTCCTGGGTGGCGCGAGGATAGACGTGGGCGCGCTTGATGTTGAGGGCGTCCATGGTGTGGAAGAACTCGTCGATGTACCGGCCGGCCAGATCCTCCACGCCGATGCCCTGTTCCTGGGCCCTCTGGATTATCTTGTCGTCCACGTCGGTGAAGTTCTGGACGTGGCGCACCGAGTAGCCGAGATGCTCCAGGTAACGGCGCAGCACGTCGAAGACCACATAACTGAGGGCGTGACCCACGTGGGTGGACGAGTAAGGGGTCACGCCGCAGACGTACATCTTGACGTTTTTCCCGTCTGCGGGGGTGAACTCTTGGGCCTCACCGGCCAGAGTGTTGTACAGCCTCATAGCCCCGTTACTAGCGATGCTACCGCGCAGGCAGCGATGCCCTCTTCTCTGCCGATAAACCCCAGGTAATCGGTGGTGGTGACCTTGATGCCAATGCGTTCCGGGGGCATCGAGAGGGCGGCGCCCGCCTGTTCCCGCATGGCCTGAACAAAGATGCCGAGCCTGGGTTTTTGCGCCAATATTGTAGCATCGACGTTGGATATGCGCCAACCGCCGGCGCGGACCAGCTCCGCCACCGTGGACAGGAGAAGCAGGCTGGAGATGTCTTTGTACCGCGGGTCGCTGGAGGGGAACTGGTAGCCTTTGTCCCCCAGGCTGGCTGCCCCCAGCAGGGCGTCCATCACGGCGTGGACCAATACATCCCCATCGCTGTGGCCAGCCAGCCCCAGGTGATGGGGGATGGGGACCCCGCCCAATACCAGCCGGCAGCCGGACACCAGGGGATGGGAGTCGAAGCCGATGCCCACCCGGAAGTCGAATGGTATTTCTTCAGGCATGGTGTGAGGCCTTTTGCGGCACAGGTTGAGTAATCCGCCCTCCGGCACCGCGCTGCCCAAAAAGCGCTTGCCGGGTTAACAGCCTATCCAATAACCACCGGCGGTGGTTCGACAAGCTCACCATGAACGGGAACAATCCGTTCGTCCTGAGCCGGTCGAAGGACCAAGCGCGGCCTCCTTTTGGGGTTGTTGGGTAGACACTATATGGGGACTCCGGCCCGGGACCGGAGAAACCCTTCGGCGACGGCCAGGTCTTCAAGGGTGGTCACCTTCAGGTTCTCGTAGGAGCCGAGGAACATCTTGACTGGGCAGCCCAGGCGCTCCACCAGGGCCGCGTCGTCGGTCACCGTTTCGGTACCGCGGGCGTGGGCGTCCCAGAGCAGGCTGTAGCGGAAGACCTGAGGGGTTTGGGCTGCCCAGAGGCGGTCCCTTGGCGGGGTTGCAACAACCACGTTCTCGGAAGACACCAGCTTGATGGTGTCCTTGACCGGGACCCCCGCCGCCGCGGCCCCGGTCTCCTGGGCCGCCTCCAGGCCGCGGCGCAACATCCGCTGGTCCAGGCAGGGCCGGGCCCCGTCGTGGACGATGACCCAGTCGCAGGGAGTGAGGGACTCCAGGCCGCGCTGCACCGAGTCCTGGCGCCGCGGCCCGCCGGCGCAGATACAGGAAACCTTCCGGTAGCCTTGCCGGCGCATCAGGTCCCACCCTTGGCCCAGGGAGTCTTCGTCCAGCACCAGCACGATCTCGGCAACCGGCCGGAAGGCTTCAAACGCCTCCATGGCGCGGGCGATCAAGGGCGATCCCAGGACCGGGGCGAAGATCTTGTCGACGCCGCCCATACGGCGGCTGCTGCCGGCGGCCACCACCACCGCCCCGACCCGGGCGCCTGGCGCCTGGCCATGGGTCCGTTCGGGGGTGGCGGCCACGGACGGCTCAGCCGCCCTTGGGCTGGGCGAAAATGATCCGCCCGGCGGCGGTTTGGAGTACCCTGGTCACCACCACGTCGTGGAACGCGTTGAGGTAGCGCCGGCCCCCTTCGACCACCACCATGGTGCCGTCGTCCAGATAGGCCACCCCCTGGCCCGCCTCTGTCCCTTCCTGGACGATGTTGGCCCGCATCTCTTCGCCGGGCAATACGATGGATTTCAGGGCATTGGCCAGCTCATTGACGTTCAGCACCCGGACGCCCTGAAGCTCGGCCACCCGGTTGAGGTTGTAATCAGTGGTAAGTATGGGGGACTTCATCGTCCGGGCCAGCTGGACCAGCCGGGCGTCCACCTCGCCGGCGTCGCCGATCCCCATGTCCAGCACCTCCATGGGGATGGTGGTGTCCTTGCGCAGGCGGCCCAAGACCTCGAGGCCCCGGCGGCCCCGGTTGCGCCGGAGGGCGTCGCTGGAGTCGGCGATGTGGCGCAGCTCGTCGAGGATGAACCGGGGCACCACCAGGGCGCCTTCCAGGAACCCGGTGATGCTCAGGTCGGCGATACGACCGTCGATAATGGCGCTGGTATCGACCAGGATACTTCCGTTACGGGATGACCGGCCGGTCGAGTTGGTGGTTTCCAGGGCGGGAAAGATGGCCTGCATATCCCGCCTTCGGGTCACGCCAAGCCACAGGCCGCAGAGCCCCAGGATGAGGCTGACGATGACGGGCACTCCCCAACCCTGCCATCCATCCAGGCTGTACAGGGGGATCGATACCAGGGAAGCCACCACCAGACCCACCAGCAACCCAACGGTGCCGGCTATCAAGGAGGACCCCGGGATGGAATCGAGGTAATCGGCGCCTTTGCGCCAGGGTTTGACTGTCAAATAAGGTGCCAGGAAGGCCCCTATGGGCATGCCGGTGAGGGTTAGCGCCAACCCCCAGGGCAAGAACTGCTCTTCATCTGAGGATAATTCCGAAACAAATGCGCCGAGCCTCCAGCCAAGAACCCCGAATCCTCCGGCGCCCAGCGCTCTGAGCGTCCAAAGGGCAACCATGGGTCCTCACCTCCTTTCCAGCGGCCGCATTGTGAAAAAAGGGTCCGCCGGCCATCGGGCGGGACACCTACCCCCGCTCAGGTGGAACAGGGCCAACAACCAGCCAGCCGGGTCCGGGATGCTGTCCTCCCACCAGCGGGTTACGGGCGTATATATACCCTGCCAATGGGACCACTTCGCCACTCTGAGCATAACATAACCGGCAATATTACGGAAGAACCGGCTGCGCTGGTGGAACCCGGTTGGACGCGGCCCGCCTAATCTCCAAGGCAGAGAATTGGACGCGACTGCCCGGAAAGCTGACGGCTGCCGGCCGATTGGTCCGCTAGCCCGGCACCTCGTCGTATTCGTCCCGTTCCCCGATGACCTGGTCTTCCCTGAACTGGGCCAGGTCCTCTTGGGAATATCCCAACAGGCCGCAGATCACTTCCTCGTTGTGCTCGCCGACCTTGGGGGTCGAGCCGACAATGGCCGGCGTGCGGCTGAAGTGCCAGAAATCGCCGGAAACGGCGATTTCGCCAGCCAGGAAGTCGGGCACATCCACCATCGCCCGCCGTTCCCAGGGGTGAGGGTCCGCCTCCGCCAGGGGGATGGTATTCACCGGCGCCGCCACCACGTCGTGCTTGGTGAAGTGAGCGATGGCCTCACCCATGGTCATGGTGGCCAGCAGTTCTTCGAGCGCCTGGTTCACGATGTTCCGGTTGGCGGCCCGCTCGGGGCGGGTGATGAACCGGGGGTCTTCAAGCCACTCGGGCTTGCCCAGGGCGTTACAGACCCGGTGCCAGTGGTGCTGGTCGCCGGCCGAGAGGAGTACCCATCCCTCCTTGCAGGGGTAGATCCCGGTGGGCGGCGCGCCCGAGTCGCCTCGTTTCGGAGGGTTCTTGGTCCCATGGTAGGCGCTGACGGGTATCTCCGTGAGGCTGTAGCCGGTATCGGCCAGGCAGACGTCTATCGACTGTCCCTCTCCGGATGCCTCCCTCTCGTGGAGGGCGGCCAGGGTGCCGATTGCAGAGTGGAGGGCGGTGATACGGTCGATGATGGGCACGCCGGTGCGGATCGGCGGCATACCCTCTTCCCCGGTCACCATGGTGATTCCCGACATGGTCTGGCCGATGGGGTCGTAGCCGATCTGATCCCGGTAAGGGCCGAATTGGCCGTACGCCGAGACGTTCACCATGATGATCTTGCGGTTCAGCTCTTTGAGGACGTCATAGCTGAAGCCCATTTTTTCGATAGTGCCGGGCCGGAAATTCTGGACAACAACGTCGGAGATTTTTACCAGCTTGCGCAGGATCTCCTTGCCCTGTTCCTTGCGCAGGTCGATGCTCAGGCTTTTCTTTCCCGAGTTGTACTGGACCCAGTAGGAACTCTGCTTCCGTACCCAAGGGCCGTGGTAGCGGGTCTCCTCGCCACCAAGCCGCTCTACTTTTATGACCTCGGCACCCATACGCGCCAACACCTGGGCGCACCGGGGCCCGGCCTGATGCCGGCCCAGGTCGATGACCCGGACGTTTCCCAACGGATGATTGAGGCTTCCCATAGCTGTCGAACCCCCCTTTTGCGGTCTCTGGCCATTTTACGACCGAGTCGGCGAAAGAGCAAGGCGAGGCTTGACACGCCCGGAGATTGATGAAACTCTGGG
>CAYOAF010000134.1:0-29513 GCA_964401855.1 uncultured Dehalococcoidia bacterium | reverse complement strand
TTGTACCCGGCGGTGGACCCCCTGGCGTCCTACTCGCGGAGACTGGAGCCGGGGATCGTCGGCGAAGAGAATTACCGGCGGTCGAGGGACGTGCAGCAGGTGCTCCAGCGGTACAAGGACCTGCAAGATATCATCGCCATCCTGGGGATAGAAGAGCTTTCGGACGAGGACAAGCTGACGGTTTTCCGGGCGCGGAAGATCCAGCGGTTCCTGACCCAGCCCTTCTTTGTCGCCGAGACCTTTACCAACCAGCCGGGCAAGTATGTGCCGTTGCGGGAAACGATACGGGGGTTCGGCGAGATTTTGGAAGGAAAGCATGACGACCTTCCAGAGCAGGCATTTTACATGGTCGGCACCATCGACGAAGCAATGGAGAAAGCCACGCAGATACAGGCCTCGGCCTAGGAGGCTGCGCCATGACAACGATGCAGTTGGAGATAATTACCGCGGAGCGGCAGGTTTTCGGCGATGATGTGGGGATGTTGATCGCCCCCGGCGCTGAAGGGGAACTGGGGATTCTGCCCCACCACGCTCCTTTGATGACCATTCTGCAACCCGGTGAAGTGACGATCCGCAAAGAGGGACAGGATACTTTCCTGGCCCTCACCGGGGGCTTCATGGAGGTCATCGGCAACAAGGTGATCATCTTGGCCGATGCCTGCGAGCGGGCCGATGAGATTGACGAAGCCCGGGCCGAGACGGCGGTGGAGAGGGCCAAGGAACGCCTGGCCCGCCAGGCAGAGGACTTGCAGATGGAGCGCGCCGTGATGGCCATCCGGCGGGCCCAGATCCGGTTGAACGTGGTCCGCCGGCGGCGGCCCCGGAGCGGCACCCCGCCGGGCGTGGCTGACTCCGGCCCGAGCGCCTCCCGATAACAGACACACGAGAGAGAGGGATAGGTGGCATTGGCTGGTGAGGCGGAGGCTGGGAGGCCGGCGCCGGACTTTCGCGGCTCGGGTTAGGTCAGGTAGTAAGTCATAGATTGGAGAGAGAGCACCGGGTCGATATTCCGTATCTTGACCCCTTCGCTCATCTGGGGTGATGTCGGCGTGTAGTTCAAGATGGCCCGGACACCACACTCCATCAGGCGGTCAACCACTTGCTGAGTGTGCGTGACCGGGACGGCCACAATGGCAATCCTGATTTGCTTGGTCCTGAACTGCTCCTCCAGCTTCTCCATGGACTCCACGGTCAGGTCGCCCACCTGCTTGCCGACGATCTCAGGATTGGCGTCGAAGGCGGCGATCAAACGGAACCCGTCGGGGGTGAAGCCGGGATAACTGATGATGGCCCTACCCAGGCGGCCCACCCCCACTACAGCCACGTCCCAGTGGGTATTGAGGCCCAGGATTTCCCGTAGCTGATCAAGCAGGTGGTGGACGCTGTAGCCCCGGCCCTGCTTACCGAACCGGCCGAAATAGCTGAGGTCTTTCCGTATCTGGGCTGGTGTGACCTGAAGCATTTCCCCCAGTTGCTGGGAGCTGACGACCTCGGATCCCTCCTGTTCTAGGCGTCCGAGGATACGGACGTACTGTGGCAGCCGGGTGACCACCACCTCTGGCACCACAAGCCGGTGCTGCCGCGGCATGGAATTCCCTGTCATGGTAATGGGCGCTCCTTCATACCTTCGTCCACGCGGCCTACACGACCCGGCCGAAGAGCGAATGATGGACCCAATCCGTGATTGACCCGTCTATAATCTATAATGGGGATTTGGACCGAGTCAAGGTATTTGTGATAATTGGCACAAATCCGACATGAAGCTGGCGGGGAAATTCGTCTCGGGAGGCTGGACTTGCACATTGGGGTGTGCCGGTTAATGTTGCACTTGCCGGATGCCAACAACCTGAAGGCCAAACGTCAAGTGGCTCGCTCTTTGACGGCGCGGGTGAGAAACCAGTTCAACGTTGCCGTGGCGGAGGTGGCCGACAATGACCTTTGGCAGCGGTTGACACTGGGGATCTGCTGCGTGAGCAACGATTCCACCCATGCTAATGAGATCCTTGCCCACGTGGTTTCCTTCGTCGAGGGGAGCAGGGACGACATTGTGTTGTTGGACTACGAAACGGAGATAATCTCCGGCGTCTAGTGCCTTGCTCGTGGAGGCCCTTTTGCTCGCCGTTAAGCCAGCCACGGACCGGCCCCCGGACTTTCCGGCCCAGAGATGAGCTACCCGGCAAAATGCTTGACTCCGGCCACTGGGGTTTGTAGACTTTTGATGCCGGGGTTTCCCTTGCCGATGAGGTGCGGGCCGGAGGTGGAACGGAGGGGAGACCGATCAAGAGCATGAACTGGAAACCAGCTAGGAAACCAACTATTGGAGGGGGGTTCATTGAGCTACGCGAAGCAGGACAGCATAGAGTCCGGGTTGCGTTTCAAGACTCGGGCCGGCCTGGTGGTCGAGACCACGGGGGTTACTCAGTCGTTGGAAGCCAACGACAACTACGTGCATGAAGTGGTGATCGTGGAAGGCGAAGGGGAAGGGAACAAGTACCTGCATAACCTGGACTACGCTGAGAAGGTCTAGCGCCCTGTCAACTTCAATCTGCGAATTGTCATTCTGAGCGAAGCGAAAAATCTCAGCGTAACAATGAGATTCTTCATCGCTCCGCTCCTCAGAATGACATCCTGTCAAAACCAAGTTGACTGAGTACTAGCGCCCTGTCCAGGTAGAAGTGACCAATGTCATTCGGAGCCCTTCGGCTCACCTCAGGATAAACTCCGCGAAGAATCCTGTTGCGGCGGAATGGGGATGTCAATCGGTTTCAACGTCGGCTTCACCGGCTGTTAATCCGGCCAAGAACTCCTCCAGCGTTTCCCAATGGTCCGTACCGTCGCCCAAAGGGCCATTGTGCCCCGCCCCGGACAAGACCTGAAACCGCTTGGGCCGGTTAGCTGCCCTGAAGAGCTTCTCTCCCTGGGAGATCGGCACCGTCTCGTCCTGGTCTCCGTGGAGGATGAGCAGAGGGCGTTGGAGTTCTGCCACCCGGGCCAGGGAGTTGTACCTGTTCCGGACCAGCCAGCCCACCGGCCGCCGGGGGAAGGCGAGGCGGGCCATGTCGCTGAGCGAGGCGAAGGGGGAGACCAGGACCAACGCCAACGGCGGGTGGGCGACGGCCAATTCCACCGCCACCGCGGACCCCAGGGAGCGGCCGTAGTACACAATCCTCTCCGGCAATACATCGGGTCTTCTTTGAAGGTACAGCAGGGCCGCCCGGGCGTCCCGGTAAGTGCCCTGCTCCGACGGCCTCCCCTCGCTCCGGCCGTAGCCTCGATAGTCGACGATCAGCAGGTTTACCCCGAGCCGGTAGTGGAACATCGCCATTTCATCGACCCGGTGGCTGATGTTTCCCCCGTTTCCGTGAAACCACAACCAGGTGATGTCGGCCGTGCCGGGTATGTACCAGCCGTGCAACCGTAGACCGTCGCTGGTGGTGAAGAATACGTCCTCGTAGGCAAGCCCCACCTGGTCCGGCGTGGAGTCGATGCTGAAGGAGGGGAAGAAGACGAACCGCTGCTCCAGTTGTGTCCACAGCGTCACTACCAGCACCACCAGGGCCAGAATGGTTGCGGTGGCGACGATGACCGGGCCACGGCGTACCCGGCGAGGGCTTGCGCCTTGGTACCAGGTCCCGCCGGACGGGTCCGGCAACGGCCTGGGCTCTGATGTTCCGCCGCCAGGCCTACGCCTCACCGGTTGGCCCCCGCTAGACCAAGGGGTTTCGCGGAACGGCCGGCGTATTCGTTGCTCCCAGCAACTCCGCTCCCAGCCGAATTCCCTATCTCAGGGGAAGAACCGGGACGGTCCCTTGATCAGTCAGCAAGGTCATCCGGCGATCCCCCGCGCCGTTGGGCCGGCACTGCCTTGGGACAGCTTTCCACTTCATTCTGGATGGACGCGACACGCCCGGCGATATCCCGAACCTCGGGAGTGTTTTCCTCGCATTTGGGACACCAGATTTGCTCATCGGGGGTGAGCATCAGGTTGTCCTTTTTGACTGTGAAAGTGTCTATCTCGCTGTCGCATTTACCGCATAGTTGGATGACAGTCACTTCATCGCCCGGCATTGTGCTCCCTCTCTGTTCTCCAGGCTTTAACCAGCCCCGGTCCGATGGCCGGCGGACCGCTACTCCTCAAGGCTGTCGGACAGAATTTCCAGAACATCCCTAGTCTGCTTCTCGTTCTCCAGTCCCTTGGCCTGGATGCCTTCGGTCAGCATCTGCAAGCAATAGGGGCAGGAGACTCCGACGGTGTCCGCCTGGGTTTCAAGGAAGTGATCAGTCCTGACGTGGTTGATGCGGGCGCCTTGACTCTCTTCGATCCACATGTGGCCGCCGCCCGCGCCGCAGCAGAAGCCCCGCTCCCGGCACCGCGGCTTCATCTCCACCAGGGTCAGACCGGGAATGGCCTTGGCTATGTTGCGCGGCTGGTCGTAGATTCCGTTGTGGCGGCCCAGGAAGCAGGAATCGTGGTAGGCCATGGTGGCGCCGACCGGCTTGACCGGTTTGAGCCGGCCCTGCTGGATCAGTTCGTCGATGAGCTGGCTGTAGTGAAGCACCTCGAAGGCGCCACCGAACTGGGGATATTCGTTGCGCATGGTGTTGAAGCAGTGAGGGCAGATGGTCACAACCTTCTTCACGCTGTACCGGTTCAAGGTCTCGATATTCTGCTGCGCGAGAATCTGGAAGAGATACTCGTTTCCCATTCGCCGGGCCGGGTCGCCGGTGCAGGTCTCTTCGTCCCCCAGGATGGCGAAATCCACTCCGGCGCGTTTCAGCACCTTGGCCATGGACCGGGCCACACCCTGGCTGCGCTGCTCCAGGGCGGCGGTGCAGCCGACCCAGAACAGGAACTCGGCATCGGGCTTTTCCGACAGTGTGGGCACGTCCAAGCCTTCAGCCCAATCGGTTCTGGAAAACTGGGTGCCCCGCCAGGGATGGCCTCGCTGCTCCAGGCTGAGCAGGGTGGCCATGGCCGTTTCCGGCGCCTTGGATTCTTCTAGTACCAGGTTGCGGCGCAGGTCCATTATGGTGGGAATATGCTCTACGACCACGGGGCACTCTTCCATGCACGCGCCGCAGGAAACGCAGTCCCAGACAGCCTCCTCGAGGATTCCGTGGCCGATGAGAGGAGCGGGCTCCACGTGCTCCGCCTTGCGCGCCCCCTGGTGGCCGATGCGCACCATGTGCTCTTTCAGGTTCTCCACGATGTGCATCGGCGACAGGGCTTTCCCGGTCAGGTTGGCCGGGCAGGCGTCGGAACACCGGCCGCAGACGGCGCAGGCGTAGCCGTCAAGGAGTTGTTTCCAGGTGAAGTCCTGAACCCGCCCGGCGCCGAACCGCTCCGTATTCTCCAGGTCGATGGACGGCAGGGTGCCTCGGGGTTCCAGGGACCGGAAGAAGGCGTTGACGGGCGCCGCGAACATGTGCATGTGCTTGGAGAAGGGGATGTACACGGAGAAGCCCAGGATCAGGGACAGGTGAATCCACCAGAATACAGCTTGAAGGGTGTTGGCGGCGCCCTCTCCCAACCCCAGGCCGATGAACCAGCGGCCCAGCGCGCCGCCGATAATTACGTCGGCCTCCGGCCCCACGCCGCCCTGGGCCACGTAGAAAGAGTGGGTAGCGAGGGTGGTAAGCATGAGTCCGGCTATGAGGCCCACGGTGATCAGCGCATCGGGGTTACGGGTGAGGTCGAAGCTGAGCCGGCGGGGCTTGGCCGCCCACCTCCGTAGCACCGCCCAGGACAACATAGCCAGCAGGACCACCGCCAGGATGTCCAGATAAGTGGCGTAAACCCGGACGCCGGTGGTGGTGAGCAGGTTTTCCGGGAAGTGCCTCCAGGCCGAAGCGGCGAAAATGAATATGCCGTAGCTCAACAGGACGGTGAGAAAGCCCCAGAAGATGATGGCATGGCCGATGCCGGCCCAGTCCCTTGCCGGGACCCGTTGGAGGACCTTGCGCTGTCCCAGGACGATGACGAGCGCGCCCGTGAGCCGCTGTAGCGGGTGGTCGAAGCGGGCCACGGCTTTGCCCTGGCGGACGAGGCGGATGACCCGGTGGTAGAAGGCGTACCCGGAAACCGTCATGGACACGGCCAGAGCCAGGTACACTCCTACCCATAGGGGCAGCGCACCGATATCTCCTGGAGGCACCATATCTTACGCACACTCCATGATAAATGTACCGGTCGACCCGGCAGCCAACCATTGCCTGACCGGGAGGGAAATCCTTGGAAGTGGAGCGATGCCGAACGACAACTCACCGGGCCGCGCTGAGGGCTTTGCCGGAAAGGGGGGCCGCCGATAGAGCCCCAGCAGCCTGACTATCTCCCCCCCTGGTCATCCGGCCATTGTACGTTCAACCCTCGTACCTGGTGGGTCCCGGCGCCTGCACGACGCGGCACCCACACCCCAACGGGGAGCATATACTTGCCGGGATGTGCCGTCAAGCTTCGGAAACAACGGATCCAGAGGCGCCGTGGCGGATGTTCCCCGGGGCGGTCTTGTTTTGAAAGCCAATCACGACAACGTCGGAGCGCTACGCCATGGCCTTGACCCGAGGGATCACTTCCCGTCCCATGAGGTCGATCTGCCGGAGCACCTTCTCCTGTTCTATGCCGGGCCATTGCATCCGGAAAATCAGGTGGTTGACGCCCAGCTCGTCCCGGTAACGCAGCATCTCCTGGGCCACGTCGTCCGGGGAGCCCATCAGGAAGCGGTCCCGGGCTAAGTCCGAATAGGGAATGCTGAAGCTCTCCTCGCCGGGCAATGCTTTGTCCTGACCCCAGGCGGCGTAGGCCGCGTACTTGCTCTCCAGATAGGGCCGGCTCTCCTGGTAGGCGGTCTCCCGGTCCCAGGCAACGTACAGCTCCCGCATCATGGGCAGCGTCTGGGGGGTTGGCTGACCCGCTTGTTTGAGCATTTCGAGGTAGCGTTGGAATTGCTCGGCGACCATCGGCACGGTGGCGTGGGGGTTGATCAGCCAGGGATAGCCCCACCGGGCCGCCCGCCGGATGGCGACGTCGTTGTTGGCCGCGACCCAGATGGGAGGGTGCGGTTTCTGGACGGGCCGGGTGGCCGGCCTGATGCTCGGCACCTGGTAGTACCTTCCCTGGAACTCCACCCCTTCTTCGCTCCAGAGAAGCTTCATAACCTCCAGGGCCTCATGCATCCGTCCCACTCGTTCGCTCCGCCGGACGCCGAAGGCGGTGTATTCTTCATCCCGGTAGCCCAGGCCAATGCCAAAGATGAAGCGGCCCTCGCAGATCGCGTCCATGGTGGCCACGCTTTCGGCCAGTTCCACCGGATTGTGGAGGGGCAGCAGGACCACGGTGGCGGCCACCTCCATCTCGCCGGCCTCCGCCGCCATCCTGGCAAGCAAGGGGAAGGACGTACACATCTGGTAGGGTGTAGACAGGTAATGCTGGCCGGTGCAAATCAGATCGAAGCCGGCGTCCCGGGCCGCCCTGACCTGTTCCACGTTTTCCTTGATCTTCTGGGGCATCGACTCTTCCGGCGGGTGCTGGGCGTTGACGAAGAAACCAACTTTCATGGAGGACCCTCCCAGACATAACAGTTCAGATAATCTCGCAAACTCGGAGCGCTCTCAGCGGCACGAAAGTGGTATTTTAAGCTAAGAAAGGCCTCCCCGGCAATCGGCTCAAACCCCTTGTGGTGCCCCATGGTAAAGGGTACAATCCTCACCTAGTACCCTCAGGAACGAGGCCGAGAGGTGGCGATAGGATGAAAATCGCAAGGTTTCGTGCTGCCCGTCGAGTGGCGTATGGGGTGGTGCAAGGGGAAGATGTAATTGAAATCCGGGGCAGCATCTATACCAGGTTCAGAATGACCGATATCCAATACAAGCTGTCGGAATTGAAACTGCTGCCCCCTACGGAGCCGACCGAGATGTGGGCGCCGGGCTTGAATTTTTCGGATCATCTGGAGTTCGCCGGAGCGGTGCTCGGAACTGAGAAGCCGCGGCTGCCGGAGCACCCCGAGCCCTGGATCAAGGCCCGTAGCGCTCTGGTCGGACATGAAGACCCGATAATCATCCCCAGAGATTCCGAGGGGGAGGTCCACTACGAAGGGGAGGCCGTGGCGGTTATCGGCAAGCCGTGCCGCCGAATATCGCCGGCCGAGGCCCGTAAGTACATCTTGGGCTACACCTGCGGCAACGACGTGAGCGAGCGAACCTGGCAGAAGGACGACCGGAGTTTTTGGCGGGCCAAGGGTTCGGACACCTTCGCCCCGATCGGCCCCTGGATCGAGACGGATATCGACCCTCACGGGCTGGAGATGATAGTCCGGGTCAACGGTGAAGAGGTACAGCGGGCCTGCACCAAGGACATGCTGTTTGCTTTCTTCGAGGTTATCAGCTACATCAGCCAGCAGGTGACGCTCCATCCCGGCGACCTGGTCTACTCGGGCACCACGGGCGTCACCAAGGCCATAAGGCCGGAGGATACAGCGGAGGTTGACATCCCTGGAATTGGGGTGCTGCGGAACCCGGTGGCAACCGAGTTCGACGCCTCGGCTATCTAGCGCGCACCACCAGCCCCCCGGGCGCCTGGCCGTGGAACCCGGTTTGGGGCCGGTTCCAGCGGCGGCGCGGGCCGGTCAGGAGGAAGAGTCCCGCACCATGTCGAGCAACTGGTCCACCACCTGCCGTGCCGTGTCCGCCCCCTCTACATCTTCCACTTGGCCCTCGGGCTGATTGTAAACGATGAGCCGGAGGCCGGCCAAGCCCAAGGCGCTGGACTGGGCCCGGGCCGCTTTTTCGAACACGTCGTGGGAGATGACGATGGGCCGGTACACTGGCCCGCTCCAGGTTGATACCGTCTCGCACGGAGCCGGAAGTGCACGACCCTCAAGCGACCCGATTCATCCAGCATGTCATTCTGAGGAACGGAGCGAAGCGAAAAATCTCAGCGTAACAACGAGATTCTTCGCATCGCTCAGAATGACATTTTCAGCATCAAATTGACTCGGCTCTAGAACCTCATTAATTTGAGGAACTGCTTATCGCTCCGGTGGGGGCCGACCACAGCAAGCCTGAGCTTGTCCCCTTCGAACAATCTCCGAGCAACCCTGGCCACGCTGGACGTGGTGACGGCGTCGATCTTCTGAATGGCCTCGTCCAGCGTGACCACCCGGCCCTGCAAGAGTTCTTGAGATGCCAGCCACGACGCCACTGCCCGGGTGTCTTCCATCCGCAGCAACAACCTGCCCTTGGAGTATTCCTTGGCTTTGGTCAACTCCCGTGGGGAAGCCTCTTCACGCATTCCCTCCAGCTCGCCAACCACCGCACGGATCGCTTCCCTGCTCTTCTTCGGCTCGACACCGCAGTAGATCACCAGGGAGCCGCAGTCCCGGAAATGGCTGTTTGAGCTACTGACTTCGTAGGCCAGGCTCTGCCGTTCCCGGAGATTCAAAAACAGCCGGCTGCTCATCCCATCGCCCAGCATGACGTTGAGCATGGCGAGGCTAAAGCGGTCCGGGTCCTCCAATGAGATGCCGGGAAGGGCAAGGCAAAGGTGAGTCTGGTCGGTGCGGCGTTGCTCCATCCGGATTACGGGGCCATTACCGGAAGCTATCACCCGCTCCCAGTCCAGGGCTGGCTGGGGCTCCCAACTCCCCGTGGCTTTCTCGACTTGGTCCCGCACCTCTTGGTGGGAGATGTTGCCGGCAACGGCCACCACGGTGTTGGCGGGGTTGTACTGAAGGCGCATGTACTCGTGGATGCTCTCCCGAGTGATCTGACTGACGGACTCGGCGTCGCCCCCCACGTCCCGGCCCATGGCCTGGTCCGGCCACAGGGCCTCGTCGATCAGCAGGTCAACTTTATACGTTGGGTGGTCGTTGGTCATCCGCAACTCTTCCTGAATGACCTCCCGCTCCTTTTCCACCTCGACCGGGTCCAGCACCGGATTAATCATCATGTCCAGCAGGACGGAGAAAGCCAACTTGAAATGGTGCTTGGCGACCTTGCACCAGAAAACAGTCATCTCCCGGTCAGTGCTGGCGTTCATCACGCCGCCGACCCCTTCGATGGCCTCGCTGACATCTCTGGAGGAGGGCCAGTTCTTGGTCCCCTTGAAGGGGAGATGCTCGATGAAGTGGGAGATTCCGGCCATTATCGGGGTCTCATAGCGCGAGCCGGAGCCGACGCAGATGACCATGGACACTGAGTTGGTGTGGTCCATGGTCGAGGTCAGGAGCCGGAGCTGGTTATCCAGGACGGAACGATGGAACATGTTTATATCAATCTCACGGACGCCGGGTCGCGGCCCTTTCCCGGACCCGCCATGGGGCATCCGGCAGAGGTTCCCACGGCTCGGGGGCCGGGGAGGTTCTCGGCGAACGAGGATGGGGCCGCAAAATGACGGCTACTGGGCAATCCAGGCTACGTCTCCGCAAAGTTCCGGGGGGTGGGGCTGAGAAGCGAAGACCTGATATTCCTGCCGGGATGTGCCGATGGTGGTGTCGTCGCCGTGTCCGGGGTAGACGGCCGTTTCGTCGGGCAGCACCAGGAGCTTGCTGGTGATGCTGTCGATAACCTGGTGCAAAGCCTCGGGGCTGCGGGTCTTGCCGGGGCCTCCCGGGAACAGGGTGTCGCCGGAGAAAAGGTGCTTCCCCACCAGAAAGCACACGGCGCCGTCGGTATGGCCGGGGGTGGCCAGCACCTGGATCTCCTGATTGCCGAATTTGATGACGTCTCCGTCTTCCAGATGGTTTTCCGGGGGCCTGGGAAGCGCGTGGGCGTCCTTGGCGCCGATGCCCACGGGGACGCCGACACTGCTGGTGATCTCGTCGAACCCCAGCAGGTGGTCTCGATGGTTGTGGGTGATCAGAATATTATTGATCCGGACATCGCCGATGGCATTCAGAAGCTTTTCCGGCTCGGCGGGAGTGTCGATAATGATGCCCTCGTTGGTTTCCGGGCACACCACGATGTAGCCGTTGTTGCCGTAAGGCCCCATGTTGATCTTGGTAATCCGGACTTCACCGTCGTAGTGCAAGGGCATCGGTATCCTCCCGTTGGTTGGGGATTGCTTGAATTATTGTACCAGAATGGCGAAAGCGGGACTACCGGCCGGGCCGCTTGGGGCGTTAGCAAGCTTAGCTACTGCGGTAGGTCCACGAGTTGGTCGAGTAACAGAATCTGGATGTCGGGAATCGACGGGAGGAAACTGTCGTTTGTAAAGAAACTCGATGCGCCTCTACGAATGGCGATTGCCAGCTGGATTGCGTCTGGGGTTCGAAGGTTGTGGGAGGCGCGCAGCCTGGCGGCGTCCTCGGCGACCTCACTGGTTGCCTCTTCGCATGACAGCCCCTTGGCGTTTAGCAAGGTCTGCCGGTACTGGTGAGCCAGGTCATCGGCGCCACGGCGAAAAGGCTGGACCAGTACCTCAAGCAGTGTAACCGTGGAAGTGACGGTCTGGATGTCGCCGGCGTCTACCGCCGTGAAGGATCCTCGAACGGCGTCCAAATAGACCGGGTGCTCCTCAATCAAGTATATGAGTGGTGCGGTGTCCACGCCGACCGTGGTGCCGTGGAGGTCCGTTAGCCAGCCCATGCGGACCTCTCGTGGTTGACATAAGCTTCGGCGTCAATGCCGGCCCACACTTCTTTCCCCAGACCCTGGAGATGCAATATGCTGACAGCGTCGACTGGCGAGGCCTCTGCGGGAAAAAGGCTGAGAAAAGCCTTGTAGAAATCCTTGCGGATCCGATAGGCCCTAGGGCCTGCACGCTCCTCTAGAACCTCGACACAGGTTTCCTTCGCTTTCAACTAGTTCCAAAGGCCCCCACTGGAACTATCGATCCCCGCATGGTCCTTGATTTCTTTTAGGGTGACGAAGGCATTTGGGCCCTTTTGCCGAGCTAGCTCCACCAATGCCCTGGTGCCCCTGCGAAATCACTGGCTATCCCGTTCCCTGCTGATGGCTTCGTTGAACACACAGCGGACGACCTCGGCGATGGAACCGCTGGTGCGATTTATGTCCCGCTGCTTTTTGATGTAGTCATTCATTGTTGGTTGCTCTTCAGCCGTTCCATACTTCAGTCTCCCACGGCGGCCGGGGCCGGCGCAACCGCTGGGAGGAACTTTTGTAGATACCGGCCGGTGAATGAATCGGGGTTCCGGGCCAGCTGCTCAGGGGTGCCGGTGGCGATGAGCCGGCCCCCCTGGTCCCCCGCTCCCGGACCCAGGTCGATGATCCAGTCGGCGTTCTTGATAATGTCCAGGTTGTGCTCGATGAGGAGCATGCTATTGCCGGAATCAACCAGGCGGTGCAGCACCCGCAGCAGGGCGGCGCAGTCTTCGAAGGAGAGGCCGGTGGTCGGCTCGTCCAGCAGATACAGGGTCTTGCCGGTGGCCCGCTTGGACAGCTCGGTGGACAGCTTCACCCGCTGGGCCTCGCCGCCGGAGAGGGTGGTGGCCGGCTGGCCCAGGCGGATGTAGCCCAGACCCACGTCCCGGAGGGTCTCCAGCTTGGACTTGATGCGGGGGAAATTCCAGAAGAACTCCAGGCCTTGATCCACGGTCATGCTCAGCACGTCGGCAATGCTCTTGGTCCGAAGGGTCACCTCCAGGGCCTCCCGGTTGTAGCGGCGTCCCTGGCAAACCTCGCAGGGGACGGTGACGTCCGGAAGGAACTGCATCTCGATCTGGTTGTAGCCCGCGCCCTGGCAGGCCTCGCACCGGCCTCCTTTTACGTTGAAAGAGAACCGGCCCGGCCGGTAGCCCCGGATTCGGGCCTCGGGCAGGCTGGCGAAAAGCTCCCGGATGGGCGTAAAGGCCCCGGTGTAGGTGGCCGGGTTGCTGCGCGGGGTCCGGCCGATGGGAGACTGGTCGATGTTCACCACTTTGTCGATGTTCTCGATGCCCAGGACATCGTCGTGGCTGCCGGGCAGGTCTCTGGCCCGGTTGATGAGCAGGGCGAGCTTCTTGTATAGGATTTCGTAGATCAGGGAGCTTTTGCCGGAACCGGATACCCCGGTAATGCAGGCGAGCAACCCTAGGGGAATCTCCACGTCGATGTTTTGCAGGTTATTCTCCCGGGCCCCGGTTATGGTCAAGAAGGCGCCGTTTCCCGGACGGCGCCCTTCCGGCATCGGCACCTTTTTTCTTCCGCTGAGGTACTGTCCGGTCAACGACCCCGGCTCGCTCATTACCTCATCGATGGTGCCAGTGGCCACGACATGTCCCCCGTGCTCGCCAGCTCCAGGCCCCAGGTCGGCGATGAAGTTGGCGGCCCGCATCATCGCTTCATCGTGCTCCACCACGATCACGGTGTTGCCCATGTCCCGCAGACGCATGAGGGTGTTGATCAGCCGGTGGTCGTCGTGGGGATGCAGCCCCACGGTAGGTTCGTCGCAAACGTACAGGACCCCGGTCAGCCCGGAGCCGATCTGGGTGGCGAGACGAACCCGCTGGGCTTCACCGCCGGAAAGGGTGCGGGCCGTGCGGGCCATGGTTACATAGTCGAGGCCGATGTTTGCCAGGAAACGCAGCCGGCCCTCGATCTCCTTCAGGATTTGGTTGCCGATGGTTTGGGCCCGGGTGGAAAGAGTCTCCCCCAGGTGGTCCCCAGGGGCGCTGGGGTCGATCTCCCGCACCCAGTCAAGGGCCTCACCGATATTCTTGGCGCACACGTCCATGATCCCCAGGCCGCAGACGGTGACCGACAGCGCCTCGGGCCGGAGTCGCTTGCCGCCGCAGGACTTGCAGGGGCGGGCGGCCATGTAGCGCTCAATCTCCTGGCGGGTATAGTCGGATTCGGTGTCCCGGTAGCGGCGTTCCAGGTTGGAGATTACCCCTTCGAAGGTGGTGTCCCAGCTGTAGACGCGGCCATGCTGAGTCTTGTGCCGGATGGTGATTCTCTGGGACTTGTTTCCGTATAGAACCAGGTTGAGCTGGTCTTGGGACAAGTCCTTCACCGGCGTGTCGGCGGAGAACCCGTGGCTGCTCGCCACCGACTCCAGCAGGCTCAGATACCAGCTGCTGGAGGTGCCGCCCCTGGTCCAGGGAGCTATGGCCCCCTGCACCAGCGACAACTTCCTGTCGAAGATCACCAGGTCCGGGTCCACCTCCAACTTGTATCCCAGGCCGGTGCACTCGGTGCAGGCGCCGTGGGGGCTGTTGAAGCTGAAGGTGCGAGGCTCGATCTCCGGCAGGCTGGTGCCGCACTGGACGCAGGCGAATTGCTCGGAGAAGACCAGTTCCTCCTCCCCCTCGCGGCCCACCTGGACGACGCCATCCCCTTCCCGCAACGCCGCTTCCACCGACTCGGACACCCGGCTCACCTCGGTTTCCGGACGGATAATCAGCCGGTCCACCACCAGTTCGATGTAGTGCCATTTCTTTTTGTCGAGGTTCAGGTCGCCCAACTCTTCTAACAGGTGAACTGCGCCGTTGACCCGCACCCGGACGAAGCCGGACTTGCGGGCGGCCTCGAAGACGTCCTTGTGCTCGCCTTTCTTGCGGCGCACTTTGGGGGCCAGCAGCATGACGCGGCTGCCCTCAGGAAGGGACATGATGGCGTCCGCGATCTGCTGGACGGTCTGTCTTTGCACCGGCTGGCCGCATTTGGGGCAGTGGGGCCGTCCCACCCGGGCAAAGAGCAGCCGAAGATAGTCGTAGACCTCGGTGACGGTGCCCACGGTGGAGCGAGGGTTATGGGAGACGCCCTTCTGATCTATGGATATGGCCGGAGAAAGCCCTTCGATGTAGTCGACATCGGGTTTGTCCATACGGCCCAGGAACTGACGGGCGTAGGCAGATAGGGACTCGACGTAGCGCCGCTGTCCTTCGGCGTAGATTGTATCGAAGGCCAAGGAACTCTTACCCGACCCGGAAACGCCGGTGATGACGACCAGCTTTTCCCGGGGGATGGTCACGTCGACGTTCTTTAGGTTGTGCTCTCTGGCGCCTTTGACGAAGATGAATTCCTGGGGCATTGACCAGCACCTGTGATTATTTGTTCAACAATCATTCTAGCATCGCCGGGGGGGGTTGTGGTGCGGTGGTGCGGCGGCACAGCCGATTTCCGGGTCCTCGGTGTTGAGATTGTCGCTTACCGGCCGGAGGTTCGTTGAATCCGGCAGCCCGCCCGCTCCTCCATGGGGAGCACGACAGCCGGGCCGTCCAGGTCGCCCAGACCTGCTTCCGCCGCTTCCGTGAACAACCGGAAAGCCAGATCGTTGGCCGGCGTCGGGGTGTTAAGTTCACGGGTCAGGTCTTGAAGCAGCCCCAGGTCTTTTAGCAGCGTCCTCACCGGGGCGCGGGCGTCGCTGAAGCGCCGGTCCAGCATCACAGGGGCGTTTCGGGTCAGCATGAAGCTCTGCCCCCAGCCGGAGTTGACCACCTCGAACACCAGCGCGGGGTCGGCCCCCGATTTGGCGGCCAGGAGCATGGCCTCCGCCGCCGCCACCGAGTGGATGCCCACCAGAAGCTGGTTGACCAGCTTGGCCACGGTGCCGGTGCCCGCCGGTCCCATGTGGCGCACGGTTGTCCCCATGGCCTGAAAAATAGGCAGCGCCCTCTGGTAGGCCTCCGGTGGCCCGCCCGCCATGATGGTCAGGGTACCGTCCCCGGCCCGCTCGGTGCCGCCGCTGATGGGGGCGTCGAGAAAAGCGGCGCCTTTTCTTTCGGCGGCGGCGGCGCAGGCCCTGGATACCCCGATTCCAACGGTGCTGTGGTCCACCAACACCTGGCCGGGCCGTGCGTTGACCACGATGCCGCCCTCACCCAGAAACACTTCCTCCACCGTGGCGACGTCGGGCAGGCAGGCAAGGACGATGTCCGCGTCACCCGTGACCTGGGCGGCGGACCCGGCCGGCCGGGCGCCCGTTTCGGCGATCTGACGCACCTTGCCCCGACTCCGGTTGTGGACCGTCAGGTCGAAGCCGGCCGCCAGCAGGCGATAGGACATGGGTAGGCCCATCCGGCCCAAGCCGATGAAGCCGACTTTCAGCGTTGGCATGGGTAGTCCTCCCCAAATAATACTGGCCACGGAGGCACAGAGGCACGGAGTAATTACGTTTTTGTTCCCTGGGCTTCGTGGTATCTGTGTGGGCGTGACAGCTCATGAACCTGTCTATGTTCTCGGACCGACTCTTGCTGCTTGAGGAATGATGGAGAATCTGGGACCACTCGCGGTCGCAGGGGGCTGGACTGGCGCGGCGCAGGCGCAAACACCCGGCGTGACAGGTCAGGTCCGTCAGCTGCGAACCAACGTTATATAGCATGCCGCGACCTCGGTGACAAGATAAAGGAGACGGACGATTTGCGAAGCCCTACTTCTTCTTGGGTCGCGGCCCGGAACTGACATGCGGCGCAAGCTTATCCCACTCGCTTGACGCCACGCAGTACAAGCAAAAGTCGCCGTGGTCGTAGATCGAGCATTTCATCGGGCCGCGCTTATCCTTATGCACGTGGGCTCCGGCAAAGGGCGTCTTGTGGTCAGCCTCACTGGTCTGGTGAGCACCCACGTGATGCCGTCCGCGTTGTTCTTGCCCATGGCCAGACTGTCGCGCTCCCACTCGTTCTGTTCCAGCAAGTCGACACCAATGCGCTTCAGCACGCTCAGCAGAGGGCACACGGTGCGCTGGAACCCCCCGGCTTCTCGCCCGGCATCATCATCGGTCCGGAGCCCATGCCGATGTAGTTTGTCACGCCGGCAGCCTTCACAGCGTTCCAGACGTGCGGGAGGTTGCGCGTCTTCGGACGCTTTTTCCTGTCGTCGCCGAGCGCCGAGATGACTCCATCGCAGCCCGCAAACGCCTCTTTCAACTTCTCATCTTCATTCAACTGCACCTCGACCACCGTAGTCGTCGGCTTCACGTCTTTGAATTTGTGCGGCGACCGCGTGACCACCACCGCCTCGACACCGGTCTCTTCGGCCCGAGCGAGGATCCCCTTGCCGTAGGTTCCGCTGGCGCCGATGATCGCTACCTTAGCGGGCTTTGCAACGTTCGTGCTCATGATGTTTGTGCTCCGCGGAACGACCGCTCCTGTTCTTACGTTGACCTGCTTGTTAGGCCAATGCATTGAATCATACCGTAGCACCTGGTCCACATCTCTTCCGTTTGATCCCTGTGCGATACGAAACTAGAACGCTGACGGAGCAGGCCGAACATTGGTTGGTTCACGTAAATGTCACCGAGACATTCCCGAGAGGGCCAAAATCGGCGACGTAAGTCTCGCTTGGCTTCGGCGCCAGCATGCCGGTGAGTGTGCCGGTACTAATCATTTGCCCAGCCTTCAGTCCAATGCCCGAACGCGACATTTCGTTCGCGAGCCAGACAAGTGGCCGTATGGGGTGGCCGAGCGAGGTGGCCGCCGTGCCCCGTCGACGTGGCTTGCCGTTGCAGAGCAATACTACTTCTTGACCGGCAATGTCACGCATCCTCCAGTCTTCGATCGAGGGACCATAGACTATCGTGCTCGCGCCCGCGCCGTCGGCGAGAATAGCTTCCAGGGGTGGGAACGCGGCGTCATGGACAAACCGGCATTCTGCGAGTTCGACACCCGGGTGCAACGAAGCGACCGCATCACCAACCTCCGCCTCCGTGTAAGGCTTGCCGCGGGGCGGGAGGTCGACGCCTAGCCGTACCTGATACTCGACCTCCGGTATCGGGCTGCAAAGCGTGGAATGCGCCACCCTGAGCGGGGAGGCTTTGACCATCGGGGCGAAAACCCGGCCGTAGATCGGCGAATCGGTACGCAGGGCCTCCTGCATTTCTCGCTCCATCGCAGCGATCTTCCAGCCGGCAACCGCCCAGCCCAACTCCTCGGCTACCATCTGGGCGACACGATACGCAGTTGCCTTGTCCGGCGGCACTAGCCGCGGTTCAAGACCACTTACCTGCCGCCCCTCGCGCTTCAGCACGGCCAGCAGATGGCTGAGTTCGCGTTGCAATGACATTTCCAATGGCTGTCTCCTCAGGGGAATTTCCTACGTCGCCCGCGCCTTTATGCTCGATAACGATACACTGCAAAATGTCCTGTCCATAGGCGACAGAGTCACCATCTCTGCTGCCGTATGCGGCCTAACATTGGCTATGCCGTTCCGCATAATACTCGAAATATTGCCGTGCGAGCCATACAAGACGCCTTTGAAAGCAGAGCGGTTCGGGCGCACGCCGAGGTCTCTGTCTGCCCATTTGGCCCCCAGTTTAGCATCGGGACGATGTTCGCCACAACACGGTGTTGACAGGGTGGCGGTGTCGCCGGTTGAAGCCACACCCCGGATTGAGATAAGCTGGCTGCTAATAGCTAATAGCTGAACGCTATTTTGCGAAGTGAAAGGGTTTTGACCATGGATACCCCGGCGGCGAAGCGGACACGAGGCAAGGAGCGGGAGGAGCTGGCCCAGGAGCTACGGCGGAGGGTTTCGGGAGAGGTGCGCTTCGACGCGTTTTCGCGAATCCTCTACAGCACCGATGCCAGTATCTACCAGATGGAGCCGGTGGGAGTGGTCATTCCCCGCAGCGTGGAAGACGTGGTGGCGGTGGTGGAAATGGCTCGAGCTAACGGCGTTCCGGTGCTGCCCCGTGGCGGAGGCACCGCCCTGGCCGGACAGACGGTCAATCACGCCGTCGTGGTGGACTTCAGCAAGTACCTCAACCAACTCCTGGAGGTGAACCGGGAGGAGCAGTGGGCGAGGGTCCGACCCGGTATAGTGCTGGAAGAACTCAACAAGCAACTCCTGGCTCACAACCTCCAGTACGCTCCCGACCCCACCACCGCCAACCGGGCTTGCGTCGGCGGGGGCATCGGCAACAACACCTGCGGCGCCCACTCGGTCATCTACGGCAAGACCCTGGACCACGTGAAAGAGGTGGACGCGGTGCTGTCCGACGGGAGCCAGAGTCACTTCCGCTCCTTGGAAGCCCACGAGCTGGAAACCAAGCTCAGCGCCGCCGGCCTGGAATCGGACATCTACCGGGGCATGCGCCGCATCGCGCGGGACAACCTGACCGAGATCATGGCCCGCTACCCGAAGATCATGCGGCGGGTCAGCGGGTACAACGTGGACGAGTTCTTGGACGATGACCCGTTCAACCTATCCCGGATGGTGGTGGGGTCGGAGGGCACCCTGTGCGTGGTGACCGAGGCAAAGGTCAATCTGGTACCGCGCCCGGCGATGACCGCTCTCTCGGTACTGCACTTCACCGGCATAGTCGAGGCCAGCGAGGCCACCCGCGAGGTCTTGAAGCACGCTCCGTCGTCGGTGGAGGTCATGGACAAGATCCTGTTGGACCGCTCCAGGGAGTCGCTGGGCCACTCCCGGGGCACGGCCTTCATCGAGGGGGACCCCGGCGCTCTGCTGGTGGTGGAGTTCTACGGAGAGTCCGAGGCGGAGCTTACTTCCAAGATGAACGCCCTCAAGGAGGACATGGCCCGACGGCGTCTCGGGTACGCGTGCGTCAACATGCTGGACCAGGCGGCGCAGGCCAGTGTGTGGAGCTTGCGCCGCGCCGGGTTGGGCCTGCTGATGAGTATCCGCGGTGACGCGAAACCGCTTCCCTTCGTCGAGGACACGGCGGTGGACCCGGAGAACCTGGGGGAGTTTGTGCGCCGGTTCGATGAAATCGTGCGTAACCACGGGACTGAGGCGGCCTACTACGGCCATGCCAGCGTCGGCTGTCTCCACGTCCGCCCCCTGGTCAGCCTCAAAGATTCCCAGGGCGTCGCCACCATGGTTTCCATTGCCGATGAGATCAGCGACCTGGTGGGGGAATTCGGCGGCTCGCTGAGCGGTGAGCATGGTGACGGCATCGTTCGCGGCGTCTGGACCGAGAAGATGTTCGGCCCGGAGATATACCAGATGTTCCGGGAGATAAAGAGCACCTTCGATCCCCAGGGGATCATGAATCCCGGCAAGATCATCGACTGCCCGCCAATGACGGAGAACCTCCGCTTCGGCCCTGACTACAGGTCGGCGCCATTCTCCACCAGGCTGGATTTTTCCCTGGATACCGGCTACGCGGACGCGGTGGAGATGTGCAACGGTATGGGCGCCTGCCGCAAGCTGGACGGCTCGATGTGCCCCTCTTACATGGCCACCCGTGAGGAGGAGCACTCCACCAGGGGCCGGGCCAACCTGCTGCGGGCGGCTCTGTCGGGCCGGCTGCCGGAGGGGACGATCACCAGCGAGCGGCTCTTCGAGGCCATGGACCTGTGCCTGGCGTGCAAGGCGTGTAAGGCGGAGTGCGACTCCGGGGTGGATATGGCCAAGCTCAAGTACGAATTTCTGGACCGGTACTTCAAGGCCAACGGCCGGCCGCTGCGAAACAAGGTGTTTGCTCACATAAACCGGGTCAACCGGCTGGGTAGCAAGTTTGCTCCCTTCTCCAACTGGGCGGCTCGGAGCCCCCTGGGCAAGCTGGTGGCTGGAAAGGTATTTGGGGTCCATTCCAAGCGGTCCCTGCCTCCTTTCACCCGGGAGACATTGCCCAAGTGGTTCAACTCACGGCCGAAGAGGGACCCCCCTGAATTACCCCGTCGTAAAGGGGGGATTCAGGGGGGTGGCAGGGTAGTGCTGTTCAACGACACCATCATGAAAAACAACCACCCCCAAGTGGGCAGGGCCGCCGTGGACCTGCTGGAGGCGGCTGGCTTCAGCGTGGAGCTGGCCAACGCCGGGTGCTGCGGCCGGCCCATGATTTCCAAGGGCCTGCTGGATGAGGCAGCCGCCCAGGCCCGCTACAATGTGGACCTGCTTCACGCCTACGCCGGCCAGGGCATTCCCATAGTCGGCTGCGAGCCCAGCTGCCTGCTCACCTTGCGGGACGAGTACCCGGAGTTCCTGAGGGATGAGAAGTCCCGCGTGGTGGCCGAGCGCGCCTACATGATCGAAGAGTTCCTGATGATGCTCTACGACAGGGGAGAGCTGGAGCTACAGTTTCAGGACGTGCCCAAGAAGGTGCTGTTCCACGGCCACTGCCACCAGAAAGCCCTGGCCGGGACGGACAGTTCGATGCGGGCGCTGCGCCTGCCGCCGGGATACCAGGTGGAGGCGGTGAACGCGGGCTGCTGCGGAATGGCGGGGTCCTTCGGCTACGAACGGGAGCACTATCAAATCTCCATGGCGATCGGCGAACAGGCGCTGTTCCCGGCGGTCAACACCAAGGGTGACGATTGGGAAGTGGCAATGACGGGCGTCTCCTGCCGCCAACAGATAGAGCAGGGCACCGGGCGCAAGGCCCGGCATCTGGTGGAAGTGCTGCGGGACGCCCTGGCGTAAGGCCGGCCGGCCGGGACCAGAGCGGGGGCTATTCGGGTAGCTCGGCGGTCATTCCCGGAAGCAGGTCGACCTCGAAGGCGGCCAGGATCAGGCCCACCAGCATGTAGTGGCCGAGGAGCCCGGTCAGCTCCACTGTCGTTCGGACGCCGAACCGGTCCTGGACCGCGTTGTAGGTGGCGTCGCTGATCTTGTGCTCCCGCAGCAGCTCCAGCGCGTACTTGAACAGCATCGCTTCGTCGCCGGAAAGGCCCTGGGGAGCGGTGCGCCGGGCGATGGCTTGGATGGTTTCCTCGGAGAGATTGGCTTCCCGGGCCAGCTTGGCATGGGCGGTGAAAGCGTACTGAGAGTCCAACTCCCGGGCGGCGGTCAGGACGAGGATCTCTTTTAATGAATCCGGCAGGTCGAACTCGAACCGGACATAGGCGCCGGTGGCGGCCACGCGAGCGGCGAGATCGGGGCTGTGGAGCATGGCGCCGAAAGGCCCTCGGATGCTCCCTCTGGTGCCCACGATTTCGTCGAAGTACTTCTGGTCTTCAGGCTTTAGCTGGTCCCTGGTGACGTTTGGTAGCCTTGCCATCTGGTAGCCTCCTCGCTAAGTTGTCTGTTGACCGGGTAACGGTCCGGGTGGGGCTCAAGGCCGGATCACCCCGCTTTCGCCGCGGGTACCGGGATACCGGGGATATTCAATTGGACCCGGCCCAGGGAAGTACGGGTGGTGAAGAAAAGCGTCTTCCAGTCATCGCCTCCCCAGCCCAGGTTGGTGGTTGCCGGCTCGCCATGGACAATGGTCCCCAGGTGCTTACCGGAAGGGTCCATGATCCAGATTCCGCCGGAACCTCCGCAATACATATTCCCTTCCATGTCGACTTTCATGCCGTCGGGCACGCCGGGCCGCTCCCCGCGCAAGTCGCAGAAGACCCGGCCGGTGGGCAGGGACAGCGCCCCCGTTGGCAGCAGGTCGAAGGCCCGGATGTGCCCCATGCGCGAGTCGTTGATGTAGAGCACACTCTCATCGGGAGAGAAGGCCAGCCCGTTGGGCAAGACAAAATCCTGAACCAACAGAGTATAGGTCCCCAGGTCCGGCGAGAGCCGGTATACACCGGCGAAGTCCAGGTCCCACTCTTCCTTGATTCTGCGTTGGGTCCACGGGTCGGTGAAATAGATGCTGCCGTCGGACCTGACCACCACGTCGTTGGGGCGGTTCAACCGCCTCCCCTTGTAGCTGTTGGCGAGGACGGTGAGGCTCCCATCCTGCTCCAGCCGGGTCACCCGCCTGGATTCGTGCTCACAGGCGATGAGCCTGCCCTGGAGGTCTCGGGTGAGGCCGTTGGCCTGGTTGGTAGGCTCAAGAAAAAGGGTCACCCCCTCTTTGGGGGACCACTTCATCCGCCGGCTGTTGTGAATATCATTGAAAAGGAGGTAGCCTCCCTCCTTCCACCAGAGGGGGCCTTCGGCGGGTCCTTGGTGGCCGCCGAAACCGTCGGCCAACAATTCGATTTTCGGGTCGGATGGTACGATGCGGTCCAGCTCCGGAGAGGCCTTTTCGACGGGCATATCAGAACCTCCAATCCAAGATTCCTTGGGGAATCATAATACCAGAGTCATCAGTCATGAGGAGGCCGGGATGTGCTCTCACCCCCGGCCCTTCTCTCAGAGGGCGGAGGGTGGCCATGGGCGAGGGACCAGATTTCGAACAAATGATTCTGCGGCAGGCGCCACAGGGATGAGCCAATATACCTCGTTGCGCCATGGAAGACTCGAGCGATATAAGCGGCGGCGATCTGATCACGCTGCCCCTATTCCCTTTGAACGCGGTCCTGTTCCCCGGCATGGCGTTGCCGCTGCATATCTTCGGAGAGCGGTGCAAGGCCATGATCGGCGGCTGTGCCAGCCGGCAGGAGCCCTTCGGGGCCGTGTTGATCAAAGAGGGCCAAGACGCCGCGGCCCCCAGCCGGACCGCCGTCGGCTCAGAAGAGGCCCTGAATGCTCTCCCCCAGCTCCCCTATGGTCAGCCAGTAGTAGATGATGAAGATGCCGGCCAGAGTAACCATGCCCGCGCTGACCCGCTCGACGTAGGGCACGATCCGGCGCATGTAGGTGGCGGCGACGCTTTTGAACACCGCCATCCCCAAGGTCAGCGCCAGCAGGGTTGTCCCCATGCCCAGGGAATAGCTGAGGAACTGGGTCATCCCACTCATGAAGCTGGAGCCGGTCAGGGAGCTGACCACGACGATCAAGAATAGCGGCAGGGTGCAGCTCAGGGAGGCGACGCCGTAGGCGATTCCGAACAGGAAGTAGGAAGGGATATTGCCGCCCTTTCCAACGTTGATCCTCGCGGATAGGCGGGTCGCCGCCCCCAGGTAGAGGTTGCGCTTCCCGGCAAGCAGCCACGCTCCCAGCGCCAGCATCAGCACTCCGACAGCCAGGCCGGCCCAGGGCATCATGTCGACAATGAACCGGCCCCCGGAGTTGATGGCCAGTCCCACGACTCCGAACAGCAGCACGAACCCGAGGGTTACCATCAGTGAGATCAAGAGGCTTTTGAGCAAGCGAGATGGAAGGTGCTCCGCGCCGGAGCCATGGGGGTTGTCGCCGAGATAGAAGGCGATGTAGGCAGGCAGTAGGGCGAACCCGCAGGGGTTCACCGTGGCCACCATCCCCGCGCCGAAGGCGTAGCCTACCGGCAGGGGGTCAACAATGCTATCGGTAAAATTGGCGACCAGGGCCAGTATGCTCTCTAAGAATTGCTCCACGGGTCCCGCGCCGCCTCCCCGGCTTTATTCTGAGCAGCTTTGACACGGCCGTCTCAGGATGCCTATCATGGTCACATGGCCGGGTCCCGGTCCAAGGAGGTAGGCCCCATGGCTACTATACCAGAACTGAAAGAGCAGTACGAAGGCCTGGGCTGCGAGCTGCCCATCAAAGACGAGCAGGCCATCGACGCCCGGTGCTTGTTGGTTTTCCGGTACGAATATCCAGACCAAGAGTCCCAGGTGACGGTGGAGACCGACGAGTTCACCGCTGTCTGTCCCTGGACGGGATTGCCCGACTACGGGGCCCTCAAGATCCTGTATGTGCCCGGCCAGAGCTGCATCGAACTCAAGTCGCTGAAATACTACATCTTATCTTATCGGGATGTGGGTATCGTTCAGGAGCACGCCGCCAATCGAATCCTCAAAGACCTGGTGGCGGCGTGTGGGCCCCGGTCCATGACGGTGACGCTGGACTACCGGATGCGGGGCGGAATCCATACGTCTGTTTCGGTGGAGTATGCCGGCGTCGGAGCGGGAAATGCACCTGATAAGAGTTGAAACTGTGTTCGACAGCGGCCACCGGTTGCTGGACTACCAGGGAAAATGCGCCTTCCCCCACGGCCACACCTACCGCGCTGAGATATTCCTGGAAGCGGCCGCCCTGGACTCCCTGGGCCTGGTGTTCGACTTCACCGAGTTGCGGGGCCGGATCCGGGCCTGGATCGACGACAACTGGGACCACGCCTTCTTGGTCAACAGCCGGGATGCCGGGCTGATCGCCGGGCTGGCTCCGTTGGCCAAGGGCAAGCTTTACCAGTTCGAGGCGGAAAATCCCACCTGCGAAGTGATGAGCCGGGAGCTGTTCAAGAAGGTGGCCGAGCTTTGCGGAGTGACTCCGGCGAAAGTCCGGCTGTGGGAGTCCCTCAACCAGTACGCGGAGTACAGTGAAGGGGGGGGAGAGCAGTGACCCGGTATGCCGTGAGCCTTCTCTCCGGCGGCCTGGACTCCACCACCGTCACGGCCCATGCCCGCCAGGTAACTGACCGGCTGACTGCCCTCACCTTCCAGTACGGCCAGAGCCACACCAAGGAGGTGGACTGCGCCCAGAAGATAGCGGAGATGCTGGGGATTCGCCACCACCTGATGGACATCTCTTTTTTCCGCCAGGCGGCCTGGTACTCGGCGCTGACCAATCCGGACCGGTTCCCGATTCCCGAGGACAGGCCCGCTGGGCAGATGGGTGTCAGCATACCCATTACCTACGTGCCGCTGCGGAACACCTTCTTCTTGGCCCTGGCCGCGGCCTACCTGGAAAGCGGAATCCTCCACGCGATTGAGGTGGAAGGAGTTGATCCGGAACAGGTGGAGGCGAAGCTTTTCATGGCGCCCAACGCCATCGACTACAGCGGTTACCCCGACTGCCGCCCCGAGTATTTCCAGAAGATGGGCGATGCCCTCGGCTACGGCAGCAAGCTCTGGACCCAGTACGGAGTGCCTCTCCAGATCGAGACGCCCATCATTCAGATGTCCAAGGCCGAGATCGTTACGATGGGCCTGGAGTTGAACGCGCCCCTGGAGCAAACCTGGAGCTGCTACCAGGGCGGGCAGATGCCCTGCGGCTCCTGCGATAGCTGCAGCCTTAGGGCCAAGGGCTTCCAGGAGGCGGGCCTCCAAGACCCGCTGCTGGTGCGGCTGAGAGGTGTTTGAACCGTGTTCAAGATAAGCAAACAGCCCGACGGGCAGCCGGAGATATTCTACTCCCTTCAGGGAGAGGGAGTCACGATGGGGACCCCCTCGGTGTTCCTCCGGCTGGCCCTGTGCAACCTTGCTTGTAGCTGGTGCGACACCAAGTATACCTGGGACTGGGAGCAACACGACCGTGACCGGGAGGTGACCTCCCTGGAGGTCCGGCAAGTGGAGGACCGCATAGTGAAGCACGGTTGCCATCACCTGGTCATCACCGGGGGTGAGCCGCTGCTGCAACAGCTGGATTTGGCGCTCCTGGCGTCATCTTTGAAAGACCGGGGCTTCTACCTGGAGGTGGAGACCAACGGGACTATCGCCCCCGAGCCGGAGCTAATTCGCGACATAGACCAGTGGAACATATCACCCAAGCTGAACAACTCCGGCCACCCAAAAGAGCGCCGGGAACTGCCCCAGGTGATGGACACGTTTCGCGGCTTGATGAACGCCTTTTTCAAGTTCGTTATGGCGGTCCCGGGCGACGTAGCGGAGGTCCGCACGCTGGTCAAGAGATACGACTTGCCCAAGAATCAGATCATTCTGATGCCTGAAGGCCAGACGCCGGAGGCGGTCCAGAGCCGAAGCCGGTGGGTATCCCAGGCCTGCGTCGAGGAGGGCTTCCGGTTCTCCACCCGGCTCCACATCTTGCTGTGGGGCGACGAGCGTGGCCGGTGAACAGACCAAAGCAGGGACTTCTTTAACTAAAGAAGTCCCCCCAACGTCATCCCCACCAGGTGTCTACAGGGATTTCAGCCCAAATGCCGCGTCAACTCCCCCACGTCCTCCAGCGCGTCCAGCCGGTCCACCGCTGCGATGACCTGCCGAGACCTGTCCTCGCCCAATGCGTCCCGGGCCAGGAAGGTGAACTTGCCCACCAACTCGTCGGGGGACGCCGGGTTTCGAGCGTCTCCGTGGTGGGCGGTGACGCTCTCCCGGAAGGTGCGCCCGTCCTTCAGGGCCACCTCGACATCAGAGGCAGGGCGGTCATAGTTACGCAGGTTCATCCCGGGGTCGGCCGCCACTTCCACCCGCCGGGCCAGCGACCGGGTCTGAGCGTCCGCCACCTTCTCCGGATAGAAGGAGGTGACATCGGTGGCGCCGTGCACCAGGGCCGCGGCCACGGCGTAGGGTATCGAGAATTTGGCCGCCAGCATGTTCTCCGGCTCAGGGTTGGCCATCGTCAGGGCCATGGGCGGCGCCGTTACCCGGATGCGCTCCACATCGGAGGCGGCGAACCTTTCCCGCCGCAGCAGGGCCTGGACCGCGTCCAAGGCCGGGTGGTTGTAGAAACAGCAGGCGTGGAACTTGAAGTAGTTTTGCTGGATGCGGCAGGCTCCCCGCCGGCCGAGGCCTTCGACCACCGCCGCCGAGTCGAACCCTTCCCCCAGGACCTCACGATACAGGTCCGCCGGGCCGTCTTGGACCGCCGTGAACCCGCAGTGGACCAGGTGGGCCGCCATGATGCCCTGAAAGCCCGAGCGGCCGGGGTACAAGTTGCGGATGGTGGCCCCTTCCAGGCATGGCGTCCAGGTGTTGGCTGGGCTCATTGACATTGCCAGGTTCATGGCCTGGCGGGTTTGAGCGGGGTCGAATCCCATCAACCGGGCGGCCGCCGCCGCGGCGCCTATGGTCCCCCAGGTGCCGTGGGAATGGATTGCGGCCCGGGTCGTGCAGCCGGTCCCGATGCGTGAGGTGACCTCGTAGCCGACGATGACGCTCTCGAGCAATGCACGGCCGCTCGACCCCTGTTCCTCCGCCACCCCAATGGCGCCGGGGGTGACGTGGATGGAGGCGTGCCCGCCGCCGAGACGGTTGCCCTCGTCCATCTCCAGAGAGACCCCGGCGGTGGCGTTGACCAGCGCGGCAAATGGGGGTTGGACCTTGCCAGGATGCCCGAGTAAGGTGGCCGGACCGGCGCTGCTCATCCCCTGGGCCAGCCTGGCCAGGTTGGCGTTCTCCGGCAGGCGGCTGCCCGCCAGGATGGCGCCGAGGGTGTCTAAAACCACGGCCTTGGCGGCGGTAACCGTGGAACCGTCTAGGTCTTCCAGACGGGCATCCACGACAAATCGGGCTAGCTGGTCCAGGTAGTCAGAGGACATGGCGGCCTCCTGGCCGGCAAAGGTTCAGCTATCTGAGGCCACAGCCAACTCGATGCCCTCCCACCAGTGGCGGCCCCGGCCCCGGCGCCGGCGATTGAACCCCAGCTTGGTCAGGCCCATCCCGAAGCTTCGTTGGACCACGGGAACTCGCCCGGTGTCCCGGCACCAGTCCACATATCCGGCATACAGTTCCTTGGCGGTGCAGCGCGCCTCCGGACCCGCCATGCACTGCGCCCCGATGAACGGCGCCACCGGGTTGTCGTCGGGAAGTTCCATCGAAAACTGCCCGGCAGGGTTTGGCGGCGCTGCCGTGATGGCGCCCTCCGCTCCCTTAGAGGCCGCCGCGGATTGCTCCAGCTGGGACATGCAATAGTCCAGCAGGTCCATGTATTTTTCGAGGCCCCCGAAGTCCTCCCAGTACACTGCCTTACCGTTCAAGTCCGAGGCATCCAGTACGAAGGATGCAGCGTGCACCTCGAACCGGCGGCGGTAGGCGGGAGGGCAAACCCAGGCCGGCGCCAGCATCCGCTGGCCCAGGGTGTTGCTCAGCAAGTAGATGGCGCTTCGGGCGGCCTTCAGGTCCGGGTCGGTCTCCTGGATCGGAGGGTTCCGGTACACTCGGCCCAGGGTTGTGTGGGCCTGCATCGCTGAGAAGGCGACGGCTCCCCGGACCTGGTTGCTGATGCACCGGGCCAGGTCCCGGTCGCTCTTCATCTCAAGGGGGTTAAACATTCTCACCATGTGGCCGTCATCGGACGGTACGACCACCCGCCCGGTGGGGAGGTGGTCCCTGGTGATCAGACCCTTCTTCGTCCCGGCCCACAAGGCGATAGCAAGCGCCAGGTTCTCCCGGACCATTTGGATTTCCAGCGCCGGTTCCACAGTGTTGTCCTCCTTAGAGGTGGCTGTCCAGCCACGGCTCTATTCGCTGACGTTCAACACCATCTCGATGATACTGTCCTGCGGTTGCTGGTGTATCTCGAAAGCGGCCTGAACGTCAATAAGCTCGTGGATCTTCGGCACCACCGGTCTCGCTGCTCCAGTACCGGCCATCGTGCCCCGTGTTAGACTTCTGGGAGTATCTTAATATGCGGGCATTCCTTCGGCAAGTTTCGCCGCGTGGAGACCGGTCACCGGGGAGCGGTCAACGGTCAGCGGTCAGCTATCAGATACAGAATGAGGCTGCCCGGGCGGGTTCGAGCCCGATTGGATTTCAAGCTCTGGCCAACCGAAGGGTCATGGGTAGAACCGGGTATTGGCGCTCTCGGCACCAGCTTTCCATTTGCTCTAGATGCTTTATCCCTTAGCTCCACGGCGTGACGCCTGGTCGGGCTTCAGTGACTGGGCACTGATAGCTGACCGCCGATGGCTGATAGCTGGCTCCTTGAGCCTGGACTTAGGAAGCGTTATCATAGGAACCGTATTCCCGTGCTGGTATGCGCACTATCTTCTTCGGAGGTGTCCTGTGGCTGATAAGTACGATGTTGTGGTAGTCGGTGCGGGCAATGCCGCTCTAAGCGCGGCCATTGCCGCCAAGGAAGTCTGTGGCTCAGTGCTGGTGTTGGAGAAGGCGCCGGAGTTCTTTCGGGGCGGCAACACCTACTTCACAGGCGGTATCATCCGATTCGCTTTCAACGGCATGGAGGACATGCAGACCGTG
>CAYOAF010000133.1:0-34801 GCA_964401855.1 uncultured Dehalococcoidia bacterium | reverse complement strand
TAGTCGCTCCGGCGGAGTTCAACCCCTTCGCTTGGCCGTTGGATGATACCGGCCACCTGGCGCTCGGCCACCTCCCGATATGGCCCGATATGGGCCAGATTGCGGGAGATGATCGTGGAGCCGGACTACGCGACCCGAGGTCCCAAGAGGGCTTCGCGGTAAGGAGCTTCAGCGCCGGAAACGAGGCTGAGTATCATGCGCCCATACGGATGGGCGACGTCATAACCGGCACCAGCGAGCTGGTAGACGTCTACGAGAAGACGGGCCGCTCCGGCATACTGCTATTCGGCCTGAACGAAGCGCGGTTGACCAACCAGAACAATGAGCTGGTGAAGCTGCTGCGGCACCTGCGGGTGTTCATCTTCGACCGGCCGGACGCCCCCTCCCAGGGCTTGGAGCAGATCAAGGTAGTCCCCACCGGCAACCCGCATCAAGAATGGGCCAGCCCGATGGTGTACGATCCCCAGGGCGTGTCCTTCGACCAGATCGAGGAAGGCGGCGCCCTGCCCATATTCCGGCGATACACTGACCTGATGAACTTCAACCGCTACGCGGCGGTCAACGATGAATACGTGTACCACCACCAGGACCCGGACATCGCCAATAGCCGGGGGCAGAAAGACGTGGATGGGATGGGGCTGCTCCAATTCGCCTACCTCCACAACATGCTTCGGCAGTGGATCGGAGAGTCCGGGGACATCCGCAAGTTCGGTGTCCAATACCGGGCCAACAACGGCCGCGGCGATATCATCACCTGCCAGGGAAAGGTTGTGCGAATGTACCAGGAGGACGGCCTGTACCTGGTTGACGTTGACATGTGGACGGAGAACCAGAGAGGGGAGACCCTATCTCCGGGGACCGCCACCCTATCCCTGCCGTCGCGGGCAACCTAGGCTGGCTACAACGCGGGGACCCGTTCAGGAGATCGGCAATGGCTACACAACCTGACGTCTTGGAGACTGGCGTACTGGTCGTCGGCGGCGGCGGCGCGGGCTCTCGGGCGGCCCTCGAAGCCAGATTGGCGGGCGCCCAGGTCATCCTGGCGGTGAAAGGCCTGCACAACGCGATGGCCATGCGGGGCGCCGGGGCCACCAACTCGGGGCAATCCGATTGGGGCGGCTTCTTCCTGGACCCAGAGACCGGCGCCGCTCACCTGGTGCCCTGGCTGGACGCCAGCAAGTCCACGGTTGAGGACCTGATTGAGGGCGACTACCGGAACATCATCCAGGCCGGGCTCGGGATGGCCGACCCCAAACTGGTCCACACGCTGGTCCAGGACGCGATGTCTCACCGCTACAAACTCCAGGAGTGGGGCATCAAGTTCCATGGCAGGTGGCTGCTGCACCACGGTGTCCCCCTTATCGCGCTGTTCAACAGGCTCCTGCAAGAGAACGGGGTCCAAATCCTCGAAGAGATCATGGTGGCCGATCTGCTCATCCACCAGGGCCGTTGCGTGGGCGCAACAGGGGTGGATTTCCAGGGCAACAGCATGGTGATCAAGGCCGGAGCGGTTATCCTGGCAACCGGGGGCGATGAAGCCCTGTACCAGTACAACTTCCACCCGCCCTGCGTCACTGGCGACGGCCACGCCATGGCCTATCGGGCGGGGGCCACCTTGACCAACATGGAGTTCGGCCAGTTCTTCCTGATCGCCCTCCCCGGAAAGGGACACCCCAATACCGGATTGCTTAGGTCGCCGGGGGCAAAGCTCACCAACGGCCGGGGCGAGGAGTTCCTGTCCCGCTACCTGCCGGAAGGGGTGACGGCCCAGGAAGTGCTCGAGACCCGGGCTGAATACAACCCCTTCACCACCAGGGACTGCGGGAAATACTTCGACATCGCCACTACCAAGGAAATAATCGCGGGCCGGGCCGGCCCCAACGGTGGCGTGTTTCTCGACCTGACTGAGGCTGCCGTGTCCCTCCGGGATCAATACGCCGAGTCCTGGCTGAACCAACAGGTCATCTACCCCGATGAGCGGCCCCTGGAGATTCTCACCGGTCGGCATTGCGCCGGTGGCGGCCTGGTGATCGACGAAAATGGGCTTTCCAACATTCCGGGGCTGTACGCCGGGGGCGGCGAGGCCGCCGCCGGCGACCACGGCGCGGACCGGCTCGGCGGCCACATGCTGGCCAGCGGCCAGGTCTTCGGCGCCAGGTCCGGCCGTCACGCAGCCCGGTACGCTCAGTCCCAGGGCATCTCCAATGTGCCTTCCAACGTCACCGGCCAGACCCAGGAGCGCGTTTCCCGCCTGAAGAGTCAGAAGGGCAGCATCTCGGTCCGAAAGGTCAAGAAAGAGATACAGCAGGGAATGTGGGAAGACATGCTGGTGGTCCGGACGCCCGAGGGCTTCGACCGGGTGCTCCAGATGGCCGCCCGCATCCGCGAGGAGAGCCTGCCGAAGCTGTCCGTGGAAGGCCCCCTTGGGATGGTGGAAGCGCTGGAGATCGAGAACATGCTCACCGTGGCGGAGATATCCACCAGAGCAGCCTCGATGCGCACTGAAAGCCGCGGCGGTCACAATCGCATGGACTATACCGAGCGGGACGACACCAACTGGCTCCACTCGATTGCCGTCAAGAAAGATAATGGGAGCATGAAGCTGGACAAGCTTGCCTTCGACCCCGGCTGGAAGGACCGGGAAGGAGACATGCGGCACGCACGCTGGGGCTAAGAAGACCCGGCCAGAATCACAGCGAAACAAGGAAGAAAACCATGAACTTTGAGCTTTCAGAAGAAGTCACGATGATGCGGGGGGCGGTCAGGCAATTCGTCGACCAAGAGCTGCTGCCCCTGGAGCGCGAGTACAATTTCGATGAGATCTTCCTCCCCGACGAGAGACGCGCTGATCTGACCCAAAAGGTCAAGGACGCCGGCCTCTACGGCATGTACGTGCCCAAAGAATACGGAGGGCCCGGCATCGGGTTCGTGGGGCAAGTCGCAATGCAGGAGGAGATCCACTCCACCCTGGTGGGCTACACCGCCTTCGGCAAGCCGGTCTACGAGGGGCTTTACCGGTGCAACGCGGAGCAGACGGAAGAGTATCTTATTCCCGCTCTATGGGGAAAGAAGAAGGCTTGCGCCGGCATTACCGAGCCCATATCCGGAGCCGACCCGTCAATGATGATGACTTACGCCGAGGAGCGGGACGGGAAGTACGTTATCAACGGCCGCAAGATCTATATCAGCGGCGCGGACAAGGCGGATTTCCTCTTGTTTTACGCCCGCCTGAAGGGTGTGGAGGGACGGGATGGCGTCACCTGCTTCCTGATGGACACAGACCTTCCCGGCTTCAACGTAGAGCGGCAGATCCAGACACTGGGGGTCCCCACCGGCTCCGGGGGCGATATACCGTGCGAGGTGTCCCTGGAAAACGTGGAGGTGCCGGCGGAAAACATCCTCGGGGAGCCGGGCAAAGGCTGGGCCGTGCTTCAGAGTTCCCTGGGCGGCGTCAGGCTGGGCTTCGGCCCTCGCACCGTGGCCCTCGCCGAAAGGTGTCTCAGTATGGCCCGGGACTACGCCACCAGCCGGACCACCTTCGGCAGGACCCTGGCGGACCGGCAGGCGGTCCAGTGGATGCTCGCCGATTCCGCCATCGCCATCGAGAGCCTGCGCTGGATGAGCTACCACTCCGCGTGGAAGCTGGACCAGGGCCTGGACGCGAGGACTGAGATCGCCATGTTGAAGGTCCACGGCTCGGAGACCCTGGAGAAGGTGTCGGACCGGGCCATTCAGATCCACGGGGCCATTGGCATCTCCAAGGATTTGCCGCTGGAACAGATATACCGGGGGGCTCGCGCGGACCGCATCGTCGACGGTCCCAACGAGGTCCACCGGGTTGTGATTGCTCGTAACCTCACCAAGGGGTATTGGTTCCCCGGTTACTAGAAACGTACCCACCGGGGCTAGCGGAGCCCCGGCGGGAATAATAGGGAGGTCGCGGAGACACGGCCATGGACTTTGGGCTATCCGAAGAAGTACTCATGATGCGGGGTGCAGTGAAGCAGTTCGTCGATAGAGAGTTGCTGCCCCTGGAGCGCGAGTACGACTATGATGAAGTCTTCCTCCCTCAAGAGAAACGAGCCGAGCTGTTCCAGAAGGTGAAGGACGCCGGCCTCGGGGGCCTGTACGTGCCCAAAGAGTACGGAGGGCCGGGGGTAGATTTCGTGGGGCGGGTCGCGGTGCAGGAGGAGATTCACGCCACCCTGGTGGGCTACTGCGCCTTCGGCCGGCCGGTCTACGAAGGACTTGCCCTGTGTACCGCGGAGCAGAAGGAAGAGTATCTGATCCCCGCACTCTGGGGACTGAAGCTGGCCCATGCGGGTATTACCGAGCCCATAACCGGGTCCGACCCGTCGATGATAGAGACCTACGCTGAGTTCCGGAACGGGAAATACGTCATCAACGGCCGCAAGACCTACATCTCCGGTGCGGACGAGTCCGACTTCCTCCTGATGTACGCCCGGATGCGGGGCGCCGAGGGGAGAGAAGGGATCACCTGCTTCTTGGTGGACACCGACCTGCCCGGATTCAAAGTGGAGCGGCATATCCCGGTAATGGGATTGCCCACGGGCGTCTTTGGCGACCAGCCCTGTGAGGTGTCTCTGGAGAACGTGGAGGTGCCGGCGGATAAAATCCTTGGGGAGCTGGGCAAGGGCTGGGAGATACTGCAAAGCTCCCTGGGCGCGGTGCGGCTCGTCTTCGGCCCCCGCAATGTGGCCCTCGCCGAAAGGTGTCTCACGATGGCCCGGGACTACGCCACCAGCCGGGTTACCTTCGGGAGGACCCTGGCAGACCGGCAGGCGGTCCAGTGGATGCTCGCCGATTCCGCCATTGGCATCGAGAGCCTCCGCTGGATGGGCTACCACGCCGCGTCGAAACTCGACCAGAAGCTGGACGCCAGAACCGAGATCGCGATGCTGAAGGTCTTTGGCTCGGAGACCCTGGAGCAGGTGTCGGACCGGGCCATTCAGATCCACGGGGGCATCGGCATCTCCACGGACCTCCCGCTGGAGCGGATATATCGCGGCGCCCGGGCGGACCGCATCGTCGACGGTCCCAACGAGGTCCACCGGGCGGTGATTGCCCGAAACATAACCCGGGGCTATTGGTTCCCCGGTTACTAGAGGATTGACGGCTTTGGGGTGACCAGCGTTCCCCCCAGCCCGGAGGCAACCAAGAACATGAGTAACGGACTCTTGGACGGGATCAAGGTGGTGGACATTACCCATATGTTGGCCGGCCCTTATTGTGCCCAGTGGCTTGGCGACATGGGCGCCGACGTCATCAAGGTCGAGGCCACCGGCCAGGGCGACCGGTCACGACATTCCGCCCCGTCAATTATGAAAGACGGCAAGATCGGCTACGGCTTCCTTGCGGTGAACCGGAACAAACGCGGCATCTCCGTTAACCTGTCCACCGAAGCAGGGCGCGGCATCATCTACAAGCTGGTGGAACAGGCCGACGTGTTTCTGGTAAACCTCCGGGCGACGACCGTCAAGAAGCTGGGCCTTAGCTACGAAGAGTTGCGGCGGATCAACCCCAGGCTCGTTTACGCCTCGATATCCGGTTTCGGGGACAAGGGGCCTTACAAGGACCTGCCCGGCCAGGACCTGCAGATTCAGGCCATGACCGGCCTCATGAGCATCACCGGCTACAAGGACCGGACCTCCGTGCCGGCGGGCGAAGCGATCGCCGACGCGGTGACGGGTATCCAGACCGCCTTTGGCGTCTTGGCCGCCCTTTACGCGCGGCACGACACCGGCATGGGACAGGAGGTCAAGACCTCCCTCTTCGCCTGCCTTCTCGGCCTTTTTCCGCAGCAAGTGGCCTTCTATATGGGAAACCACTTGATTTCCCCCAAGGCCGAGACGGGGTCAACCCACTCGACCCCACCCTACGGCGTCTGGCGTACCAAGGACGGCAAAGAGGTGGCCATCTCCACCTGGCGGGATGAGCCCTGGAAAGGGTTCTGCGAGGGCACTGGCAGGACCGACCTGCTGGAAGACCCCAAATTCGACGGCAGTGACCAGCGCTGGGACCATCGGGAGGAGCTTAAAGAGATCGTCCAGGACATAATGCTGCAGAAGACCCGGGACGAATGGATTCCATTGCTTCGCGAGCATGGGCAGTGGATCGTACCTGTGCGCAACTTCGAAGAGATATGCACTGGCGACACCCACCTCCGGGACAATGAACTGATGTTCGAACTGGACCACCCGGAGTTGGGCGCCAGCACATTCTATGGTCTACCCATCAAGCTCAGCGAGACACCTATGACCGCCCGAACACACGCCCCCCTCCTCGGCGAGCACACCGGAGAGGTACTCCAGGAGCTTGGCTACAGTGAGACGGAGATCGGCGAGTTCGTTCGGGCAGGCGTGGTCCAGGTCTGAACCAATAACGGAGGGTTCCAGTTGGCAGTCGCACTAGAGGCAACACCCACAACGGGTACCAAGGTATTGGCTTTTCTGGGCTGGGTGAGGCAAGCTCGGCTCCCTTGGATACCCATCATCATTATGTCAATCGTGGTGATATGCGCCATATTTGCGCCGTTCATCGCTCCCCATGATCCCAGCGCCGATGGCATCGATCTGAAGAACAAAAAGCGGCCTCCAGCCATGTTCGGCGGCGAGAGTGTTTCAAAAACAGTGGTGGATGAAGTCGAGTTAGGGAAAGGCAACGTCCTCATAAGCCTCAAAAACGCTCAGAAAATCGATAGCAATGCTCAGATTGGCGACGAGGTCAGCGTTGTCAAGAAGCAGGGGGGTACCTTTACGTTTCCCTTGGGCACCGACCGGTTGGGGCGGGACATGCTGAGCCGGCTGGTCTACGGCGCTAGAACCTCGGCTACCATTAGCCTAGTGGCTCTGGGCGCCGGGGCCGTTATCGGGACTGTCTTGGGCTTGATCGCCGGATACAAAGGTGGCTTGGTCGACACCACCATCATGCGGATCACCGACGCCGCCATGGGCTTTCCCACTATCCTGGCCGCAATGATCATTGTGACCATTCTGGGCGCAGGCGTCTTGAACATAATTCTGGCCATTATGGTGACTGTGTGGGCCCGGTTTTCCCGCATGATTCGCGGTGAGGTGTTGAATGTCAGGAACCGAGACTTTGTTATGGTGGCCAGAATTACCGGCGTGTCAGGGCCGGTGATACTGTGGCGCCACATCTTCCCCAACGTGCTGAACACCCTGCTCATCATAGCAACCCTGCTGGTAGGCCAGACAATCCTCCTTGAGGCTTCCCTCAGCTTCTTGGGTCTGGGCTTGGAACCCGGAGCGGCAGCCTGGGGCCTGATGGTCGCCGAGGGCCGGGACGTTCTGATCGACATGTGGTGGTTGGCGTTGTTCCCGGGTCTGGTCATCACGGCGGTGGTGATGGCGTTCAACTACTTTGGCGATTGGCTGAGAGACACGCTGGACCCGAAACTCCGGCGGATGGGTTAATCCACGGGAAGGTTAGCGCAAATGCAAGATGATGTAGTCCTGAAAGTAGAGGACTTGCGGACTTACTTCTTCACCCGTAGCGGGGTCGTCAAGGCGGTTGACGGGATCAGCTTCGAGATGAAGAAGGGAGAAACCTTGGGCGTTGTCGGCGAGTCTGGGTCGGGCAAGAGCATGACCGCCTGGTCTATCCTGGGGTTGGTTCCCCAGCCTGCCGGCCGCATCGTAAGCGGGAAGATCTGGTACATGGGCGAGAATTTGTTGGAAAAAACCCAGGCCGAGATGCGGGAAATTCGAGGCTCAGGCCTGTGCATGGTAATGCAAGACCCGCTCACCTCGCTCAATCCGGTGTTCAACATCGGAAAACAGCTCATTGAGTGCCTGAGGATGGATACGTCCCAGCCCTCCAAGAGCCTCCGCAGCAGGGCGACGAACCTGCTGGCCATGGTGAACATTCCAGCGCCCGAGACGCGCCTTGCTGCTTTCCCCCACCAGCTCAGCGGCGGGATGCGCCAGCGGGTGGTGGGCGCCATCGCTATAGCCCGCTCCCCCAACGTATTGATCGCTGACGAGCCGACAACTTCTCTGGACGCAACCATTCAACTCCAGTACCTGAAGCTGCTCAATGAGATTCAAAAGGAGACCGGAACGGCGATAATCTTCATCACCCATGACCTGGGCATTATTGCCCGCATGTGCAACCGGGTGGCCGTAATGTACGCCGGTAGAATAGTCGAACTTGCGGAAGTGAACGAGCTGTTCGATAACGCTGTCCATCCTTACACCGAGGCCCTGCTGAAATCTATACCCGACCTGGATGTCGACGTGGAATACCTGCCATCGATCGAAGGCCAGCCACCTTCCCTAGACAACCTACCAACCGGCTGCGCCTTCGCGCCCCGCTGCCCCTACACCTTTGACAAATGCGAGGAATATCCTCCCAGCTTTGCTATCGGCCCGGGCCACGTATCGTCTTGCTGGAGGCACAACGGTGCAAACTCACCCGTCGAATAACGAAACCGCCCTCATCCGCGTTGAGGAAGCAAAAAAATACTACCGGATGACCAAGGGAACCGTATTTCGAAAGACCCTCGGGACAGTGAAGGCGGTAGATGGAATATCCTTCTCTATCCCCGAGGGGCAGACCTACAGCCTGGTCGGCGAATCGGGCTGCGGCAAGACCACGACCTCTCGCATGGTACTGTTGGTAGAGCCGCCCTCCGAAGGGGACCTCTACTTCCAAGGCAAGTCGATGCAGCGGTTCACCGGGGTGGAGAGGCGAGAGTTTCGCCGCTCTGTCCAAGCGGTCTTTCAGGACCCGTGGAGTTCCCTCAACCCCAGGATGCGGGTGGATTCCATCATCTCCGAGCCGGTAATCACCCACTGGCGGTTGACCAAACGGGAAGTCAAGACCCGGGTCCAAGAGCTTTTGCAAGTGGTGGGGTTACATCCCTACCATGCCAGCCGGTATCCCCATGAGTTCAGCGGCGGCCAGCGCCAGCGCATCGCCATCGCCCGGGCCCTATCCAGCCGGCCCAAGCTGATGGTATTGGATGAGCCGGTCTCCGCGTTGGACGTGTCCATCCGGGCCCAGATTATGAACCTGCTCAAGGAGCTGCAGGAGACCTATAAGCTGACTTACCTGCTCATCGCCCACAACTTGGCCACGGTGCGGTACATGAGCCACCAGGTCGGCGTGATGTACCTGGGCAAGCTTGTGGAAGAGGCAGGCCCGTCCGAGGTGTTCACCAATCCCCTGCATCCTTACACCAGGGCGCTGATCTCAGCGTCGCTGCCCGCCCATCCGCAGAAGCAGCGGGAAGAGATCGTGCTGACCGGTGAAGTCCCATCACCCTTGAACCTGCCTTCCGGGTGCACCTTCCATCCTCGCTGCCCTGCGGTGATGGAGAGTTGCCCCCTGAGGGTTCCCCAGTTCCAGGAAGCAGCCTCCAACCACAGAGTGGCCTGCCATTTGTACGACTCGGCGCAAGAGGCAAGCCCGGCAGGAGTCGCCTCGAATCCCTAGCCGGGGTGATGGCCGAACAGCCGGCCTCGGCGAGCCGGTTCTTGGGGACCAACTCCGTCAAGAATGCGAACAGGAGAACCAGGAAACCGGCATAGAGATAGGTAAGACCCGGCCCCATTCTCATGCCGGGCGCTGCCTCCGCCTTGGCGGCGGTCTACCGCACCTGGCGCCGTCTCCCGGCAGTCCGGATTGAAGCCCAAGTCATTTGGAACGCAAATCCTGGCCTGCCTGGCCCCGTACTAGGGCAGCGGGCACGCCGGCGTCGCTCGTTTTATCACAGGGATCACTCGCTCCCCGAACAGCCGGATCGTCTCCAGCGCCAGCTGCGGCTCCATCCCTGGCCAGTACACCGTGAACCACATGAACTCGGCGCCAAACTCCTGGTGATACGACATCACCTGCTCAGCCACCTCATCCGGGTTCCCGGCGATGAGCCGCTCCTGCTTCAACTCATCGAAGCTCAGGTCGTACCGTTCACCAGGCTGTCCCCACCGCTGGTACATTTGGTACATCCTCTCGTAGGCGTCCTTGATGCGGTCCTCCGCCTCTCCCGCACTCCCGGCCACGCACAGGTCCCGGAAAATGAACAACCCCTTGAACTCCCTCTCCTGACGTTCCAGGGCTGCCTGGTATGCCGGGACGGCCTGCCTCAGGAAGGCCTTGGTGTGGCGCCGGCTAGCTATCCAGTGGTCGCCCACAGCGGGGACTCGTGAGACACTCCTCACCGTGTCCGCGCCGATCAAAATAGGAGGGCCTGGCTCTTGAAGGGGCTTTGGAGCGATAGATACACCGTCCAACTGGAAGAATTGTCCCTGAAAGGTCACGTCATCTTCAGCCCAGAGCTTTCGGATCACCTGCAGCCCTTCCACCAACCGGTGTCTCCGCTGCCCCTTCTCCAACCCAAACGACTCGAACTCTACATCCCGGTAGCCCTGGCCCACCCCGAAAAGGAATCTGCCGCCGGATAGCACGTCCAGTGTCGCGGTCTGCTCTGCGACCTCTACGGGATGGTGGAAGGGGAGAAGGAAGACGGACGTCCCGAGGTACATTCCCGGCACTTGCGCCGCCATGTGGGAGAGGAGGAGGAGCGGCTGGACCATGGCCGCAACGGGTCCGATCAGATAGTGCTGGGCGGCGAACAGGGCCTCGAAGTTGCTCTTGGACGCTACCTGTGCCTGCTGAGAGATGTGCTGGTACATCTTAACAGAGTCGAAGTCCCCCGGGTAAGGGACGCCGAGGAGGATACCGAACCGCATCGCTGGCCTCCTACCGATGAACTAAACCATGAGGCATTCTAACACCAAGCCGTCTTGAAGCCTCTTGAGTGTGGCGGCTGATATCCCTCAACGGCGGTAGACCCTCGGTTGAGATCTGGCAGGGGCCATCGGGACTGCCGTCAGTGGTGGTTCCAGGGCCCGCCGGCCGGGCCATACCCCGGTGGTAGATAACGCTAGGACGCCGCGTCTCTTAGCTGCTTCGGGCTCAACGCGTACGCCTCCGCGGCCACCCGGGGGGACAGCTTACCTTCTTGCACGTCGCGAAGGATGTCGGCCTGGGTCCGTTCGCCGGGAGGGCCGTAGCCGCCGGCCCCCGGAGTAATGAAGAGGATGCTCTCCCCGGCTTTGAGGAGAATGTCGTACTCCTTGGGGGTGATCTCCTGCTCTGCCGGCGTACCGGGATTGCGCACAACCCGGCAGCGGCCCCCGCTCAGTCCACCCTGCAAGCCCCAGGGAGCGATCAGGTTTCGGTCGCCCTTGGTGCGCACCCGGATATCGTCGGTCAGCACCCGGTACTGCCGGACAATCCCGAGGCCGCCGCGATGCCGGCCCGGCCCGCCGGAATCCACCGCCAGCTCGTATTGCTCTACCATCATCGGGTACTCGAGTTCCAGGGCCTCAACCGGCAGGTTGGAGGTGTTGGTGGTGTGCACTTGAACGCCGTCGGCGCCGTCGCCGTAGGCGCTGGCTCCCATGCCGCCTCCCAGGGTCTCGATGTAGGCATAGTAACTCCCGTCCTCCCTGTACCCCAGGAAGTAGACGCCGCTCACGGCCCCGTTGCTGGCCGCCACCACCAGTTCCGGCGCAGCCTGGGCCAGGGCGCCCAGCACCACCTCCACCACCCGCTGCGCCGTGTCCGAGCGAAAGAGGCACGGCGCCGGTGACACGCAGTTCACGATGGTGCCCTCAGGCGCCGAGACGTGCACCGTTCGGTAGAAACCCGTGTTGGCGGGCAGAGTGGGGTCGACCACCGCTTTGAGGGCGTAGTACACCCCGGCCAGGGTAGCGTAGTAAGGGAGATTGATGGGGCCGCGCACCTGGGGCGAGGACCCGGCGAAATCACAGCCGATCTTGTCCTCCTCTACCGTCAGCGCCACGGAGATCGGCACCGGTCCCGAGCCGGTACCGTCGGTGTCCATGTAGTCGGTGAAGCGGTAGGTCCCCGGAGGAATGGACCTAATCCCCTGTACGGCCTGAGCCTCGGCCTGCTCTTCGAGATGCCTCAGACAGGAAAGAAACACCTCTTCAGGGTACCTGGCCACCAGTTCCTCCAACCGTTGGAGGCCCGTTTCCACGGAAGCCGCCTGGGCCCGCAGATCCGCCTGGCGCTCGTCGGGAAGGCGGCAATTGAGGAGAATGAAATCCATGACATCCTGGCAAACCTGGCCCCCCCGGTACAACCGGACCAGGGGGATGCGTAGCCCCTCGGTGTAGATGTCCAGCGTCTGCGAGGGAGCGCCGCCGACCTCGGCGTGATGGGCAACGTTGGCGGTGAACGCCACCAACCTGCCCCAGGCGAAGAACGGAGCCGCCACGGTTATGTCGGGGAGATGAGTACCGCCCCCCGAGTAGGGGTCGTTGGTGATGAAGATGTCTCCCGGGCGGATCTCCGACTCCGGATATCGCTGGAGGAGGGCCTGCCCCAGCCCCAACATGGAGCCCATGTGCAGGGGAATGTGGGAGGCCTGGGCGATGGTGCCTCCCTTCACGTCGAGGATCGCTGCCGACGAGTCCCGGCGCTCTTTGATGTTGGCCGAATAGGCGGCTCGAACCAGTATCTCTCCCATTTCCTCCGCCGCCGCCAGCAGCGAGCTGCCCACCACCTCGGTGGTGATGGGGTCGGGGGAGAGGGGCTCAACGGCCCGCTTTGGTTTCACCACGGTCTTGACCTCAGAGCGAGAGAATCAGGTTTCCGTACCCGTCCACCTCCCCCTGCTCCTCCGGAGCCACCAGGGTGGTGGAGTCCATCTGCTCGACGATGGCCGGTCCCCGCAGGGTGCTGCCCGCTGGAAGGTCGGCGCGACGGTAGACCGGCGTCGAAGCGAAGCCCTCCTCCCACCACACACCCCGGTGCTCGAAGGGCGCCGGGCCGCCAGGGGAGGCGCCGGTCTGGGACCGGGGCCTGGGCTTCGGTATGACCGCCAGGGCGGTTGCCCTCAGGTTCACCAGCTGCACCGTTGCCTGGTCGGCCCGGTAGCCGTAGGCGCGCCGATGCTCTTCATGGAACCGCTCGGCCAGCTCCTGAAAGGTGCCGGCGCGCCATGGCGCCGCGGCTGCCGGCACCGGCAGCTCGTAGTTCTGGCCGACGTACCGCAGGTCCGCCGAAAACTCGACGGAGCGCTCCTTCGCCCCTTCCGCTTCGGCGGCTAGCCAGGCCCTGGCCCTCTCCTCCAGACCCGACAGCAGGTTGTTCACCTCATTCAGGTCGGCGTCGAGGAGGGGTGAAACGAAGGTCCGCACGTAGTCCGTCCGCATATCCGTGACCAGGAGCCCCTGGGCGCACAGTATCCCCGGCGCCGGAGGCACCACCATCAGTGAGATGCCCAGCTGCCGGGCCACACCCGACGCGTGCAACGGGCCGGCGCCGCCAAAGGCCGCCAGGGTGAAATCCCGGGGATCGTGACCCCGCTGGACGGACACGGCGCGGATTGCCAGGACCATATTGGTGTTTACGATCCGGACGATGCCCGCGGCCGCCTCCAGCGGCTCCAGACCCAGGGGCTGGGCGACGTATCGCTGGATGGCCTCCATCGCCAGGTCCGGATAGAGCGGCATGCGGCCCGCCAGGAGGCCATGGGGGTTCAGCCGGCCCAATACCAGGTTCGCATCGGTGACCGTCGGCCGCTCTCCGCCCTGGCCGTACGCAGCGGGACCCGGACGCGCCCCGGCGCTCTGGGGGCCGACCTTGAGCCGCCCCCCCGTGTCGATCCACGCTATGCTGCCCCCGCCGGCTCCCACGGAGTTGACGTCCACCATGGGGGTCCGCACCGGGGTCCCGCCGATCTCCTTTTCGTGCACCATGGATATAGCGCCCTGCTTGACCAGGCAGACATCGGTGCTGGTCCCGCCCATGTCGAAGGTGATGACGTTTTCGGCACCCGCCAGCCGGGCCGCGTGCAGCCCGCCGACAACGCCGGCGCTGGGCCCGGAGAAGAGGGTGTTGGCCGGCCGCTCCTGGGCGCCCCGCAGCGTCATCACTCCGCCGTTGGACTGCATGATATAGGGCGTCCGGCGGCAACCCAACTTCTCCATCCGGCTCTTGATGTTGCCCAGGTAGGCCTCCATGGTCGGACCGAGGGCGGCGTTGCACGCCGTTGTGCTCAGACGCTCGAACTCCCGGAACTCGGGCAACACCCGGTGCGATAACCAGATGGACCGTCCCGGGATCACCTCCCTCGCCAACTCCTCGACCCGCAGCTCATGACTGGGATTGAGAAAGCTGAACAGGAAGCACACCGCCACCGACTTCACGCCGGCCTGGCCCAACCGTGCCAGGGCTTCGCGCACCTTATCCTCGTCCAGGGAAACCAGCACCTCACCCTCGGCGTTGACCCGCTCGGGCACCCCCAGCCGGAGGTGGCGGGGCGCCAGAGGAATGGGCAGCTGAAAGAACAGGTCGAACAGAGCATTCCGGCGCTGCCGCCGGAGTTCCAGCAGGTCCCGGAACCCCTGGGTGGTTATGATGCCCACGGGGGCGGTCTGCCCCTGAAGCATGGCGTTTATCGCGATGGTGCTGCCCAAGGCCACGTACACCAGGTCTTCGGGGGCCGCGTCCTGCTGCTCCAGCAGCGCAGCGGCGCCCGTGGAAATGCCCTGGGTCTGGTCCTGAGGGATGGTGGGGCTTTTGTGCACCCACATCTCATGAGACTCTTCGTCAAAGAGGACAAAATCGGTGAAGGTGCCGCCAACGTCGACACCGAGCCGGCAACGACTCAATACAACCCTCCGAAAAAGGGACCGGCGAGATCTCTTACCCGAAGGCGCGACCAGGCCGGCGCCTCGGGTCCCGCCCCCGCGCGATTATACCTCAATACCGGGTCCCGTGGGCTTGGTCGAGCAAACGCCCGGAGAGGGGAAGCCCGGCCCGATTTCACCATAGGCCGCCAGAAAGGGGCCACCTTCATGGGCAGTCTCCCGTCGAAAAGCGGTCAATGGGTCCGAAGGTCCGGCATTCAGTTGACACAGCGCAAACTTGGGTGTAGTTTTGGCGCCACCATGGCCGGCTGCGCTAGGCCATGCCCCTCGAATGTGCGTTAGCCAACGGCCGGCGCCGGGCTGGGGCCCTCGGTCACTTGCCGACCTTGAATAACCGGGCCACGTTGCCGCCGGTGACCAGGTCTCGCTCCTCTCCGGTCATGAAGCCGGTGTGCAGCCGCACTAGGTCCAGGCACTGCCGGTAAGTGCTGGTCCTCTGGGTCCACGGCATGTCCGATCCCCACACAAGCACGCCGGCGCCGAAATTCTCGTAGACACTCTTGATAATCTGCTCGTGGCGCGGATAGGGGTACTCGAACTCTGTCCCCCAGATGGACCAGTTTTCGTAGGCGAGGACGTAGCCTACCTCCAGGAAAAAGTTGCCCAGCTTCAGCAGCGGGAAGAACTCCCTGGGATTGTCCACGTACTTTGGGTGCCTCGGACGGCGGATGTGGTTTCCCAGGTGAGCGTCGATGACGGGCATCTCCGGGTATCTCTTGAGTACGTTCTCGATGCGCTGGACGTCTTCCAGGTACTCGGTCCTGGTGGCCGGTCTGAGACCCGTGTTGAGGAAGACGGGAATCCCCAGCCGGACGGCCTCTTTCCACAGGGGGTCGCACCGGGGGTCGTCCACTGGCTGCTCGGCGGGCACATGGCCGAACAGGCCCTGGTACCCTTGCTCCTCCACGGCCTGGGTCAGCTTGCGGACCTCTCCTTGAAGATAGGCGTCGTCCCTGGTCAGGTCGTACACGATCTCCACCGTCCCGATGAACCGGTCCGGCCAACGCTTGATGCAGTCGGCGAAGAACACCTCCCGGCCATAGTTGGGTTCCGCGCTCCCCGCCTGGATCACGCCCGTGTCCACACCGGCGAAGTCCATGTGGGCCAGCATCTGCTCCGGGGTGTGCTCCGGCTCGGGCCAGCACCACCGGCGCCCGCTGGAGCCAGCAGTCCTCACCGTGCTTCCTTCAGTTGTGACGCCCGTACTTTCCCACGGTGAAGCCCACGTCCTCGTCGGGCTCCGGTATGCACTTTGGGTCCACGTGGCTGGTCACGAACCGCCCTCAGAACCGCTGGACTTGCTTCTGCAGTATGCGCGAGTAGGTCTCAGCGTCCTGATACCCTGCCGCCCCCGCCTGGTTGGGGAAGACGTCAACGTGGTTGTCGATGATCATTGCAGCCCCTCCTGTTTATCGAGGCAGTTCATGCTCCGATTCTAATCCGCCGGGCACTCGGTGTTCAACTACTGCGCCGGTTATCCAATGAAGCCACAGCCGGTCCGCCGATCCTCCGGGTGGTGACGCCCCTGCGCCCGGCGCCGGCTTTTGATACCATGAGTTGGGCAACGACGGCCGGAGGGCCTCTCCTTCGCTTGCCAGGCCGGTAAAACGGCCCCGGCCGGCTTCGGCCGTGCCGCCGGGATTGAGTATCGAGCGCTCCAATACCGGTTTGGGAAAGCCTCGGGGCTGTCCCCCGGGTCAAGTTGAACATGATTAAGGAATGGCAAAGAGGAGACTGGCTTGCGGGCATCCTTTGTTCCGAGTCTTCTGGCGATGTTGGCCTGGCTGAGCGTTGGCTGCGCGCAGCCCTCGCCAACGCCCAACCGGGCTTTGCGCTCTGCGCCGCCGGTTGTCCCAGCCGCCACCTCAACACCCACGGTGGCGCCGTCCCCGGCGTCAACCGTTGCCCCCACCTCGACTCCGGCGCCTACCTCCGCTCCTACCCCCACACTTACCCTAGCCAAGAGGCCTACCCCGACCCCAAGAGCGGCTCCACCCGCTGCCGCGAGACCCACCGCCGCACCAGACCCTACCCCGTCGGCCACGCCGGAGCCGACGCCTACTCCCTTCGTTCCGACACCGACCCCGCCCTCGCCCACCAAAGTACCGGCGCCTGCGCTTCCAACCGTGCCGCCTCCCACGCCCACCGCCGATTCGTCGCAGAGATTACAGAGCAGCTTGCCCTGGTTCAAAGAGGGGGACCGCACCGAAGCCCAGGAGAGCGCCCTGTCCGCGCTTTCCCAGCTCATCAGCCTGGACCAGGACCTGGGGATAACGGTGGCGGGCCTCCCCTGGATCGTCGATGGCATTGCCGAGGGGGAGCCGGAGCCTCTGGAGAGGCTTGTTTCTCTGGCCAGAAAGGATACTTCCCTGGCGGCGGCGGTAGCGGGGCTTCCCTGGTTTCTGGACGGCATTGTCGAGGTTGAGCAAAAGGCCCTCCAAAACATCGCGGTCCTGGCTTTCTGGGATGCTTCTCTCGCGAAGGCCGCGGCGGACCTGGCGTGGGTGGCAGACGGCATCGAAGGACAGGAATGGGCGTCCCTGGGAGACCTGGCCGTGATTGCGGAAGAGAACATCCCGCTGGCCAACACCATTGCCGCCTTTCCCTCCCACGCCGGGGGGTTCGACCAGAACACCCGATTCGCGGTCTATTACCTTCGGGTTCTGAGTGAGGCGGACGCGGGCCTGGCCGACGGGCTGGCGGCGGGGTCATTCCTTGCGAACTCCATCGAAGAGCACGACGTATCCGCCCTGACCACTCTGCGGGACCTGCTCGGATACCCCGACGACCTGGCGCTCCTGGTTGAGCAAAGCTGGTTCACCGACGGGATTACCGACGACGAGGCCGTGCTGGTCACGGTCTTGAGCGACCAGGCCAGGATCGCACCCGAGGAGTTCCGAAGCCTCCTGGCCGGGCACTACCTGGACTCGTCAAGCGCCATCCTGCCCCTGGCGGGAGAGATCCGGCTGCACATCCTGCGGCTTGGCCCCCCTTCACCGACCGATACGGCCCTGCAGCGGGCTCGGCACATGACCCAGCTAGAGGATGCGGTCCTGCTGACGGAACAGTTCATGGACATCCCCTTTCCTCAGTCAGATGTAATCCTGCTCTTCGCGGAGCCGGGGGTCGGCACCGCCGGGACCTACCGCGGCACCCACATGATTATCAGCCCTCCCCAGGAAATACTGGGCGACTTCAGGCGCGTGATCGCCCACGAGGTGGGACATTACTACTGGGGAAGTTCCGTCTCGCCGGTATGGTTCAACGAAGGTGGATCGGATTTCCTTGCCAGCTACGTAGTCCAACAGGTCTACGGCGATTCCCCGAGGGGCCGGCGGACGGAGGTCGAGGCTGACAACAGGTTCTGCCGCAACCTGGGGATGTCCAACATCCAGAAGCTGGTGGATAACCTGGAGACAATAGGCTACTCGGAGCAGGTCACCAGGTCTTACTTCGTGTGCAACTACACCAACGGCGAACTCCTCTTCCTGAACCTGTCCGAAACCATGGGCCTGGACGCCTTCCAGGAGACGTGGAGAGAGTTGCACGACCTGACCGGACCAGGGCAGGGTACCTGGACCGAGGACGGAGTCCACGCCGCTTTTCTGCGCCACGTGCCCACCGGCCAAGTCAACGTATTCGAAGAGTTGTATGCCCGGGTGCACGGAGGCGATTTCTCCGGTTGAGCTTTCAGGCCTTCCCCCTTCGCAAGGGGAAAGGAACTGGTGGGGTACAAACCGGGTAGACTGGCAACAGAAAAACCGGGCACATAGGTAACACTTTCCCAGAAGATGAGGAAAATTGCCGTTGGGGGGCAGGTGATGCCTTGCAGAAGTACAAGCCCTGAAGCGGCAGGGCGGCCCATGGCGATTTCAGCAAAGCAGGAGGGGAGACATGCTGGACTTGATAATCAAGAACGGGCTGGTGGTCGACGGCAGCGGAAGCCCGGGTTTCCACGCCGCCGTGCTGGTGGAAAACGAGCGGGTGACCATCCATCGGGGGGACTGTTCCCACCTGGAAGCGGTGCGGATCATCGACGCAACGGGACACGTGGTCTGCCCCGGCTTCGTTGACCTCCACTCCCATGCCGGCCTTACCATCCTAGGCGCTCCCCACCATGACCCCAAGGTGCGCCAGGGGGTCACCACCGAGCTGGTGGGCGTCGACGGCATCTCCCATGCCCCGTTCAAGAACCAGGCGGAGCTGCACCGCTACATCTGGCTCGACTCCGGCCTCAACAGCTACCCGCCCATGCCCGCCGACTGGCTGAGCGTCGCCGGCCTTCTCGGCAAGTACGACAACAGCGTCGCCATCAACGTGGCCTACATCCTGGGCAACTCTCCGGTGCGCATCTGGGGGGTCGGCTGGAACGACCGTCCCGCGAATAAAGCGGAGATGGAGGACATGAAGTCTGTGGTACGGGAAGCCATGGAGGAGGGGGCCTGGGGGCTTTCCACCGGACTCGACTACCCTCCGGGCTCCTATGCCGGTACCGAGGAGCTGGCGATCCTATCCCAGGTGGCGGCCTCCCTAGGCGGCTTCTACCACACCCACACCAGGGCCAGCCTGCGGTCCAAGGGGCTGCTGGCCCCGTGGGAGGAGGCCCTGGAGATCGGCCGTCGCAGCGGCTGCCCCATCCACCTGACCCACTACCGCCAGAGCGCCCAGGGAGTGGGGAGCCACCTGGACTACCTGGGCCTGGTGGAAAACGCCCAAGAAGAAGGGATGGACGTGACCTTCGACTGCTACACCTACCCCTACTCCGGCACCACTGTCACCATCGGCCTGCCCCACTGGGCCAAAGACGGCGGCCCGGAACGGCTGATGGTGGCGCTGCGGGACCCGGACGATCGGGCCAGAATGAGGCGGGAGGTTTCCAGGGGGCGGCTGGAAAACAACTGGCTGACCAACTTCACCCAGCCGCAAAACAGCCAGTATGACGGACGCCTGCTCACCGACATCGCCGAGATGCGGGGCCAGGAACCGGTGGATGCCCTATTCGACCTATTGGTGGAGGAGAACCTGAGTATCTCCACAGTCGCTCTGGGCACCAACGCGCACACCCTGGCGGCCTTCGTGTCCCACCCCAGCGGCATGATAGCCAGCGACTCCATCCTTTTCGGGGAATATCCCAACCCCAGGACCTACGGGTGCTTCCCCATCGTGCTGGCTGAGTTCGTGCGCGCCGAGAAGCACCTGCGGCTTCCCGAGGCCATCCGGAAAATGACCTCTTTCCCGGCCCAACGCCTGGGCCTGCCCGACCGGGGCCTGCTGCGGGACGGGTTGAAAGCGGACATCGTCGTATTCAACCCCGGCACGGTGAAGACCCACGCCACCAGGAGCGACCCCAAGCACTACCCGGTGGGTATCGAGTACGTGATCGTAAACGGCCGGGTGGTGATCGACCGGGGAGAGAACACCGGCGCCCTTCCCGGCCGGGCCCTCCGCCGGGGGCGGGCGTCAACCTAGCATCTTTCCGGTGGCCCGGCCTCGTTGCCGGAATGGGCGGAGGCCCTTTGGCATTTCAGTGTGCTTTCCACAACGCCTCGCTCGGGGTGACATATTCCAAGGTACTTTTGAGCCAAGGCCTCGTTCTGTCGAAGGTGGCCCTGACGAAAACCCGGAGCTATCCCAGCGATCGCATCTCAGCCGGCAGCGCCTCCTCCCAGTTGGGTAACTGGTGGCGGGACGTGGTCGGGAGAAGGAGGATGGAGATGACGCCAATCAGGCTGAGGGCAAAGGACAGAACAACGGAGCTGGTGTATTCATCAGTCGCATACCACAAGAGCCCCCCCGCCAGCGGTCCCAGGGCCATGCCGAAGCCACTCCCCAGCATCTGCCAGCCATAGGCGGTACCCGTCGGGGCGTCGCCGTAGTATTGGCGGTTAATGATGGGGAAGACGGTCATCTCGCCTCCCAGTCCGATTCCAAAGAGTACGGCGAAGAGGAAGAAAGACCAGGGGGCATGAGCCACCAGCAGGAGAAGCACGGGGAAGGTTTGCAGGGCGAAACAAACGCCCATGGCGCCCTTGCTGCCCGTGCGGTCGGCCACCACCGGGGCAGCGAACCGGGTGATGGCGCTGACAACGGTGAGAGCAACGTAGATCGCGAGGCCCATCCCAACGGACAGCTCTTTTTCAACCATGGCAATCAGGAATACCAGGATGATGTTGTGGCCCGCACACCCCCAGAAGTGGATGCAGATGAGGTTCCAGAACGCGGAGGTCTGTTGGGCTTGTTTCAGGAATACCCTGGTCCTTATCTTCGCCGTCTCGGCGGCCATCGGTTTACGGATGGGATCGTCTTCATTGGCGCCGAACGGCCGCAGGCCGATGGAAGCGGGCTCGTTGCGGAAGTACCGAGTTCCCAGGAGCAGGAGTGCCCCGCCGATTATGCCGGGGATCCAGAAAGTCCCTCTGAGGCCAAACTGGTTGTATAGCAAGTACACCGTGCCAGCGGCCGCCGCGGTACCCAGGCCCAGAAAGGCCTGCATCATTCCCATGGCCAGGCCCAGTTGTTTCTGGAACCAGATCGAAACACCCGCCACCATGGAAACCTGAAAAGCCGCGATTGAGCCGGCCAGAAGGACCCCGAAATAGAGCCAGAAGTGCCACCAGTGGGTCATGGTGCCGGTGAGCATCATGCCCACGATGAACAGAATTGCTCCCCCGGCCATGATCCGGCGAAACCCATACCGGTCGCCCATCCAGCCCACCACGGGGCCCAAGAGCCCGGCCAGGAGCCATTGGAGGGTGAAACCAAAGCCTATGAGGCCGTAGTTCCAGCCGTAGGCGCCGTCGGGGTCTTCCAGGTAGGGGACCAGCAAGCTGGTGGCAAAGCGGACTGAGGAGCAGGTCGTCCACATGACGGATGCCATGGCGACGATGCCCCAGGCGGGGTGGATCCTATGGGTCCCGACCTCCAGCCCAGCCGGGCCCAAGTTGACCTTCAGCAATTATCTTCTCCGGCGCTTAACCGGCCCATTGTACATGGCGAGCCAGGGTCCATCAACGGAGTGTACTCTTCCACTACATATGAGACAGTTGAGCCGGGACCAAGCCCTGCATAAAGCCTAGAGCGGCAATGAGGATGGACTCTCCGGAGGCCGTAGAGTGAGCCCGGTCCGGTGCCTGAGGCCTACCCGGCCACGGCCACCGTCCGTTCCGGGCTGGCCAGCTGACGCGTCGAAGTATACTGCCCCTCACCTCAGGGCCGTTTCGCCTTGCCGCCCGCACCGTCCTTGACCTTCAGGACCGCAGCGGCAACGAGGGCCAGCAGGGCGACGCTCGCGCTCAGCACCGCCCCCATCTTGGCCGGGTCTTGGAATGGCGGTCCAGTGAACGCCTTGCCGGCCACGAAGAGGGCCACGGTCAGCCCCAATCCGGCCACCAGCCCCGCCACGGCCAGGTGTCTCATCCCCATGCCGGCGGGCAGCGGAAAGCCGAGCTTGACGGCGGCCCAGGAGAAGCATGAAACGCCGATGGTCTTGCCCGCGATCAGCGACGCCAGGACAATAAAAGTCACCGCGTTGATGCTGCCGAAGGCCACGCCGGCGTTGGCGAAGGCGAAGAAGAACAGGCCCAGGTCCACGAAGAGTTTCAACTGGTGCTCGAACTGCTCCAGGGCGTTGGGCCGGTGGGTGGCCGGGTTCGCGCCGGCCCCATGGCGGCGGGGCGCGGAGACGGGATGGGCTTTTTCAAGGGCCGGGACGGGGTCCCTCTGCGGGCCGGGCAGGAAGGGCACGATCACCACCAGGGCTAGGGCCGGTTCAATCGAGGACTTGGCCAGGCCAGCCCAGCTCAGACCTCCGGCGATGAAGATGTATGCCGGCCAGTCGTTCACTTTCGAGCGCCGGAACCCATAGGCCGTTACCATACCCGCCACGGTTAGCAGAAGCCAGGCCGGCTGCACCGGGTTTACCGGGTCGGGATAGAAAACGGCGATGATTCCCAGGCCGATGGCGTCGTCGGCCACCGCCAGCAAAAGCAGGAAGTTGACCGCCGGGTGTCCGTTGCCAAAGGCCAGCCGGGCCACCAGCCAGGCCAGGGCGATGTCCGTGGCTGCGGGGATCCCCCAGCCGTTGGCCACCACCGAAAAGTCGTCGGTCCCCCCGTAGAACACCCAGGTGAGCAGGAGGTAGAGGCCGGCCGGCCCCAGCACGCCGCCCAGGGTGCCCATCAGCGGATTGATCGCCCTGGGAATCGGGTTGAGGGCCCCTCCCGGGATGACAGACTCGGTGATCTCCTTGGCGGCGATGCCAAAGAAGAAGACCATGAATACCTCGTTGATGAGGAAGTGGACGGTTACCGGGCGGCCAAACACCTCGGTGCCGAAGCCGAAAATACGGTAGTCCACCAGCTTTTCATAAAAGTGATGGTCGATGTTGGCCACGGCCAGACCGGCGACGACGCCCATGACAAGGGGGATGGAGTACTCTTGCAGCACATGAATCAGCTGCCGCGCCTGGTACAAGGCTCCTCCGTGAGTCCGTGGCGGTGTAAATGCCGGTGGGTCATCCGCAGCCATCTGGATACCGGAAGCGGCGGGTCCCCGCGAGGGGCTTGTTTCAGCAAATAGAATGCCGTGGAATTATATCACCAGGCCCGTATTAAATTAACCACTACCCAAACCCGGCCAGCTTGACAACCCATAGGGCCTTTGATAACATCAATCATGCCCAGGCAATCGCACCCAGGCCGCTACCTGCGAGGGGTGGCGGTCTTTGTTTTGCGTTAATTGGAGGCAAAAAGGCAGTGGCATTCGTAAGTGGTTTGAAGTGCCGGGAGTGCGGACGGGAATACCCTGCCGAAGCCCTGAACGTATGTGATTTCTGCTTTGGACCCCTGGAGGTTGTTTACGACTATCCCGCCATCGCAGAAGTGATCAGCCCCGAGAGTATCGCCCGGGGCCCGATAAGCATCTGGCGCTACCAGGACCTGCTCCCGGCCAACAGCGAAAACCGCGTGGACATTATGGCCGGGTTCACCCCGCTGATGAAGGCGGGCAACCTGGGCAAACAGCTGGGGCTGCGCAACCTCTACATCAAGAATGACAGCGTCAACCCCTCTTTCTCTTTCAAGGACCGGGTGGTGTCGGTCGCCGCCACCAAGGCGATGGAGTTCGGGTTCGATACCCTGGCCTGCGCCTCCACCGGCAACCTGGCCTGCAGCGTGGCGGCCCATGCGGCCCGCGCCGCCATCCGCGCCGTGGTGTTCATTCCCTCCGACCTGGAGAGGGGGAAAATTATCGGCGCCGCGGTCTACGGGCCTACCCTGGTATCGGTGGCAGGCACCTACGACGAAGTGAACCGCCTGTGCAGCGAGGTGGCTGACAACTACCCCTGGGCCTTCGTGAATATCAACATGCGCCCCTATTACGCCGAAGGCAGCAAGACCCTGGGTTATGAGGTGGCGGAGCAGCTAGGCTGGCGGCTTCCCGACCACGTTGTGGTGCCCGCGGCCTCGGGGGCCATGTTCACCAAGATATGGAAGGGCTTCAACGAGCTGGCCTGCCTGGGGCTGCTGGACGGAGTGGACCCGTCCTCCTTCGGTCCGGACCAGAGCACAGTGCACCACCCAGCGGTGACCACCAGGATGCACATGACTCAGGCCGCGGGCTGCTCCCCCATAGCCACCGCCTGGGCAAACGGCCAGCCGCACGTCCTTCCGGTGCGGCCCGACAGTATCGCCAAGTCCCTGGCCATCGGCAATCCCGCCGACGGAATCTACTCCCTTCGCGTGATCGAGTCCTCCAATGGGACCGCTTATGCCGTGCCGGAGCCGGAGGTCGTGAACGGGATCAAGCTGCTGGCGGAAACCGAAGGCATCTTCACCGAAACGGCCGGAGGAGTGGTGATCAGCGGCCTGAAGCACCTGGCCGAGCGTGGCGCCATCAAACCCGATGAGCTTACCGTGGTGTACATCACCGGCAACGGGCTGAAAACCCAGGAGGCGGTCGAGGGCGTGGTCAACCCCCTGTCAATAAAGCCGACGATGACCTCCTTCGAAGCCGCCCTCAAGGGCCGGGAATCCCATGAGGTAGGAGTTGGGTGATGAGCAAGCAGCGGGTCAGGTTCACCTTCCCCACGGCCCTGGTCACGGAGCCCGTGATTTACCGGCTGGGCCACGACTTCAACTTGGTCACCAATATCCGCCGTGCCGACGTACGGGAGGAAATGGGTTGGGTCGTGCTGGAGTTGGATGGGGAGGATTCGGAGATAGAACGGGGCCTGCAATGGGTGGGTTCCACCGGCGTGCGCGTTGACCCGCTAGGCGGAGACGTAATAGAAGGTTAACCTGACCCCGCAAAGGGCCTGGGGCCGCTGCGGGTCTAGGACGAGGAGGACTTCCTCAGATGAGCGTCTTGGTTCGCATTCCCACGCCTCTGCGGCGCATAACCAACGGCCAGGCCCAAGTGGAATTGGAGTCGGCCACCATGGGTGAGATGGTGGACAATCTGGATGCATCGTTTCCGGGCTTGAAGGAGCGACTGCTGGACGAGAACGGGGAACTCCGCTACTTCGTCAACCTCTACCTCAACGGAGAGGATGTCCGCTTCCTCGAGGGACTGAACACCCCGGTCAATGCAGGGGACGAGGTCAGCATCGTTCCCGCGGTGGCCGGCGGCTCCCTCGCCTAGCCTCCCCTCCCCGGGCTTCGAGCCACCTGGCTTTCTGCTCCCGCCGGGCCGCCTCGTCGGTCGGGCGGTAGGTTTCGCTGAACTCCCGGCGAAACACCTCGAACCGGCCCTCAACGATGGACCGCCGTAGGTCCGCCATCAGCCGCATGATGAACCGCAGGTTATGTATGCTGGCCAGCCTGGGCCCCAGCAGCTCCTTGGACCGGAACAGGTGGCAAAGATAGGCGGCCGAAAAGTTCCGGCAGGCGTAGCAATCGCAATCCGGGTCCACCGGCCCGGATTGGTCCACGAACCGTTGCTTGGTGATGTCCAACCTTCCATGCTTGGTAAACAGGGCCCCATGGCGGGCCACCCGCGTGGGCAACACACAGTCAAACAGGTCCACACCCCAGGCCGCACACTCCACCAGGTCCTCCGGCGAGCCAACTCCCATCAGGTAGCGCGGTCTATCTTTCGGCAGGAGGGCGGTCACCTGCCGGGTGGTCTCGTACATCTGGGCCTTGGACTCGCCCACGGCAAGGCCACCGATGGCATAGCCCTGGAAGGGAATGCTGGTGATATGCCGGGCCGACTCTTTCCGCAGGTCTTCAAAGACGCCCCCCTGGACGATGCCGAAGAGGGCTTGTGAGCCTGAGGTCTCGGAGGCGGAATGGCGCCGGTAGCAGCTCTCGGCCCACCGGTGGGTCCGCTCCATGGCCTGCCGCACTTCCTCCTTACCGGCGCCGTAAGCAATGCACTGGTCCAGGCACATGATGATGTCGGCGCCCAGCCGGGCCTGATTGGCCGTGGCCAGCTCCGGGCTGAAGAAATGCTCCCTGCCGTCCAGGTGAGACCGGAAAAGGACGCCATCGTCGTCCACCCGGCGCAATGCCCCCATGCTGAATACCTGGAAGCCTCCGCTGTCGGTGAGGACCGGCCCGCTCCAGCCCATGAACCGGTGAACGCCACCCAGGCGATGCACCGTCTCCACGCCGGGACGCAGGTACAGGTGGTACGCGTTGCAAAGCAACATCTCGACCCCTACTGCCGTCACTTCCTCGGGGGACAGGGCCTTCACGGCAGCCTGAGTTCCCACCGGCATGAAGGCCGGAGTGGCCAGGGGCCCATGGGGAGTGTGGACCTCCCCCACGCGGGCCCCGCCCTGGTTATGCTCGACCCGGAAGGAAAACTGGGACATGTCGATCGGTCTTGCGCCAACCCTTTGCGGCTCGGTTTCAAGAAACCCGGCCCGGCCGGTCCCACTCTCGAAGCTGACGAACAGGTGCCATGCCGGTCCGGCCGTGGTATCATTTCCCCGGTGACGCAGAGACCGGATCGCCAGCAAATTTCAGGACTGTTTCAGCCGGGCCGCCGCGCCTATGGTAACGCGCGGACCGGTTTCTGTGCAATCGCCGTGCAGGTTCCGGAGGCCCCCATCGACTCAGGACGGTCCAGGATCGATCATGGGGTTGCCGCAACAAGGCCGCCCGTGGCGCTTCAGGGAATGTGAAGGGGGTTGGCCGTATTCGGCGAAGTGTTCTTGGCCGCCTCCCCCGGTATCCGTTCGATCGTTGGCTCCCACCGGGCGACAGCTTGGATTCCGCCGTGCCCGACCCGGCCGCAGGCTGATAAATACAGGGGCAGCATGTACGAAACATTCACCGGTTTCCTGAGAACCTTCAGCGCCGACCACTCCTTGCTGTGGGCGCTGGTGGTGGTAGCGGTGGTATCCTGCACCAGCCTGGCGCTGTTCCTGTTTTGGGAGGTGGTGTTGCGGTTACTCTCTTCGGCGGGGCCTTTTGACAAGACTGCCAGGCGCCGCACAAGGTAGTCATGCTTTTCCCCAACGCCGATGTGGTGGTAAACCCGTTCCTTCTGGTGCTCCTGGGGTTGATCGTCGGGACCCTCAGCGGCTTCTTCGGCGTGGGCGGCGGGTTCTTGATCACGGGCGGCCTGCTGGTGTTTGGCGTGCCTCCCGTCTTCGCGGTGGGGACCGGCCTCACCTTGATCATGGGCACCTCGATCATCAACACGCTGAAGCACCGGCGGCTGGGGAACGTGGACTTGAAACTGGGGGTGTTCCTCATCTGCGGCACCATACCGGCGGTGTTCCTGGCAGAGAGGCTGAACTCGGCGCTGGAGTCCGCCGGGCTGATCGGCCCGGTCATCCGGTACCTCTACGTGGTCTTACTGGCCGGCCTGGGATCGTTCATCGTCTACGACTACTGGCGGGTCCGCCGGACATCGAACAGCCGGCCCGGAGAAGTTTCCATCATCAGGTTGGCCCAGCGAGTCCAGGCGCTGCGCATCCCGCCCAACTCCCTCTGGGTACCTGGCCTGGGCCGGGTTCGCACCTACGTGTCGCTGCCTGTTTCGAGGATCGAGCGAATCTCGGTGTTTATTCTCTTTGGAGTGGGATTCGGGGTGGGCTTTTTCGCCGGGCTGCTGGGGGCCGGCGGGGGCTTCATTCTCATGCCGGTGCTGATATACGTCTTGGGCATACCCACCACGGTAGCCATCGGCACCGACCTGTTCCAGATCATTATCACGGGCTCGGTGGGGACCTTCCTCTACTCCCTCTCCGGCCACGTGGACCCGATGATGGCGGTAATCATGCTTGGGGCAGCTTCCGTAGGGGCCCAACTGGGCTCTACCGCCACAAAGTTCGTGGATGCGGCGCGGATACGGGTGCTCTTCGGCGTGACCGTACTGAGCGGCAGCGTGGCCATGGCCCTGAAACAGGCGTCCGAGAGCGGCGGAGACGAATCGCTTTCCACCCTGGCCTCAATCTTGCTCCTGGGGGTCGCCGGCGCGATCTGCATCGTGATCGTAGTCATGCTGGTAGAGACCAAACTGAGGCGGCCGGTCCGAGACGAATATATGGGCAAGGCGAATCCACCCCCACGCTAACTCTCCCCATTCCCAAAGGGAAGAAGACCGGCTCCTTCCTCAAGACCGCTAGGCGACCAACTCCCGGACCGCCGCTTCCACCAAGTCTCTGGGCACGTCGTTGCGCACCACGGCCTTGCCTACGTCCTCCAGCAACACCCACCGGTTGGCGCCGTCGGCCATCTTCTTATCCAGGGACATGGCCCGCAGCACGTCGTCCACGGGAACCCCGGCGGCCTTGACCGGCAGGTTGAACTGCTCCAACAACCGTCGCTGCCGGTCCATCACCGCTTCCGGCAACAATCTCATCTCCGCGGCAATGCGGGCGGCGCCCATCATGCCGATGGACACACCCTCTCCATGAAGGAAGCGGCCATACTCGGTGGACGACTCCAGAGCGTGTCCGATGGTGTGACCGTAATTGAGTTGAATACGTATGCCCAGGGTCTCCCGCTCGTCCCGGCTTACCACTTCGGCCTTGATAGCCATGCTGCGGCGAATTACCTCAGTGGTTATCCGGGGCTCCACCGCCATCAGGGCTTCGGCGTGCTCTTCGAAAACATCCACCAGTCCGGCGTCCAGGATGAAGCCATGCTTGATCGCTTCGGCCCAACCCTCGGAGAGTTCCCGTCTCCCCAAGGTGGAGAGGGTGTGCACGTCGGCGAAAACCCCCTTGGGCTGGTAGAAGGCGCCCACCATGTTCTTCGCCTGGGGAAGATTGACCGCCACCTTGCCGCCGATGGAGGCATCCACCATGGCCGCCATACTGGTGGGGACCTGGACGAAGGGTACGCCCCGCAGGAAGGTAGCCGCCACGAAACCCGCCAGGTCGCCGACAACCCCCCCGCCCACAGCGATAATGGCCTGGCCCCGCTCGGCCCGCCGCTCCAACAGCCAATCGTAGATGGCCTGAGCCAACTGGAAGCTCTTGCTGGGTTCTCCCGCGGGGATGATGAAGCAGTGGGCGTCGATACTGCTCCGGTGCAGCGACCACTGCACCCTCCTCGCGTAGGGCCGCATCACTCTGCTGTCGGTGATGATGTAGGCCGGGCTCTTGACACCCAAAGTGGCGAGCCGCTCGCCCAGGCCGTGCAAGATGCCCCAGCCCGCGATAACTGGGTAGCTGCCGCCGGAGTGATGCACCACCGCGGCCAGGTCCGGGTCACCCATGGGCCCTCCTCCACTACCGGTAGTCTCCAGCCGGCAAAGCTCCAGGATTTGCCGGGCCACTCGCTCCGGCGTCAAATGGTCCGTCTCGATCGTGTGGTGGGCCTGGGCGTAAGCGCCGGCCCGCTGGGCTAGCAAGGACCGGATCCTCTCCATCGGGTCCCTGCCCGCCAAGAGGGGGCGCACGGGTTCCTCTGCTCCCCCCTCAGAAGGGGGACCAGATGAGGAGGGTCCGGTAATCCGGCGATGGATGGTCTCAGGCCGGGCGCTGAGATGAAACACCAGGCCGCAGGCCAGCATTCGTCCTCGGGCGTCCGAGTCAACGAACGCCCCCCCTCCCGCAGCGATGATCTTGCTCGGCCCGGAGCACAGGTCGCGGATGACCGAGCGCTCCAGGTACCGGAACGCAGCCTCGCCTGAATCCTGAAATATCTGGTGGATGGGCTTGCCGGCCCGCGCTACGACTTCATCGTCGGCGTCGACGAAAGGCAGGCCGGTAAGCCGCGACAACACCCTTCCCACGTGGGTCTTGCCCGATGCCATGAATCCCACCAGAAAAACCCTTCGAGGTGTAGACAAGGACACTCCCTGAACCCTCCCCTCTGGCAACGGCCTCGCAACCCCTGAGACCACGCGGGGTTTGGCTCAGCTTCCCACCCTTCGGCGATCACCGCGGGCCTAGCGGTCACCGCCAATGAGCAGCTTGCGCAGGGCAGATGAGAGGGTTCGGGCATCAACGTACACCCAGCCAGGAAGGGTGTCAACGTTGGATAGACGCGGCAATCCCGCCGATCGCCGCCCTTGTAGCGAACCACTCAAAGCCGCACCGATTCCACGTTGACCCGGACCGGCGTGAGGGCACTATAATGGTGCTACCGAGTGCGGAACCGGTCTCGACGCCGGTGTTGATGGCTGAAGAAGAAGGAAACCGACGGGAAGAAAAACTCGATCCCACGCCGGAGGGCGAGGCCCCGGGCCACATTACGTTGGACGAGGCCCGCGTGCTGGCGCTTCGACACGCTCGTACCACCCCCGGCTTCTACGGGCATCGCTACGCCTGGCACAACTTCATATGGGAGGTGGTAAGCCAGGAAGACAAAGGGTACTACTACGACATTAGGCTCTCTTTCGAGCCCGACGACCGGTTCAGGGGCAAGCCCGGAATCGAGCGGTTCATCGTCGACAAGAGGGGCGCGATTGAGGTCCGCCTGGTCTTGGCCGAGCCTTCGGAGTTGAGCCGTCCGGCCAGGAGAAAACTGCCGGCACTGCTGCTGGCCGGCTTGAGCTTCGTCGTAATTGCCGGGGCGGCACTGGCGGCAGCGTTCGCGGTGGGCACTTTCGATCGCGACCCGCAGCCGTCCTCATCAACTTCGGTTCCCAGTTCCACGCCTGTACCACCGACAGCCACGGTCCCGGCCGCGCTCGCCTCAACCCCTACGGTGGTCCCTGTCTTGGTCCCGACCGTTCCACCCACTCCGGGATCAACAACCATCCCCGCGGCGGTCCCAGGAACACCCACACCGGCGCCGGCCCCTTCACCTGCGGCCACACCTCCTCCTATTGCCTCCACGCCCACGCCTACTCCCACATCGCCGCCGACGCCAACACCCACCGGTGCGCCCACCCAGACACCAGCGCCGATACCGACACCCGTACCCACGCCGATACCAACCCCCAACCCCACCCCGGCGCCGGCGCCAACGGCGACCCCTGGGCCTTCTATCCGCCTCTCACCAGACTCCGGCGGAAGGGGTAGCAGTGTGGCGGTCGCGGGTCAAGGCTTCACTCCCTCCAGCACCGCCACGGTCAAATACGCCGGGAGCATCGTCGCGTCCAGCAAAGCCGACCGCACCGGCGCCTTCGATATCCCTTTCACGGTGCCGCTTTCCGCCGCGCCGGGCGCCACCAACATCGTAGAGGTTATTGACGATGTTACGGGCCGCGCTGTATTGATTGACCACTTGGCGCTTGCTCCGAGCCTCTCTTTGGAACCAACGCAAGGGTTTCCCGGCACGCCTTTCACCATTACAGGTCAGGGATTTCCACCGTCCTCAATCGTGGAGTCGATTGTCCTGTTCGGAGTAACCATTTCAACCTATCCGTACACCGCCACCGACAGCTCAGGGGCATTCGTGATCCAACTGTTGGTTCCGAAAGTGCCCAGCCGCAAGGTCACGGTCTCCGCCACCGCGGGGGGGGACGATGGCAGGGCTGTATTCGAGGTCCTCCCCGCAACGGTTGGGCTAACGCCATCGGCTGGGCCTCTGAACACGACCGTAATCGTTGAGGGGTGGGGCTTCCCTGCTTTGTCGGAGATCGAGTCATTGAGCGTGGGCGGGTTGGACCTGCTGGCCAACGCCACGAATCTGATTGCCGGCCCCGGTTTCGTGACAACAATCTGGGGTACCTTTGTTGTCGAGGTGACGGTCCCTGAGATGCCTTCTGGAGTATCCGAGGTTTCCGCTGAAGTAGCGGGGGTCAGCGCCGGGGCGAATCTCACCGTTCCGCCGATCGAGCTTGATCTAACGCCGGCCGAGAGTGCGGTATTCAGTCGCCTGACCATCGAAGGCAGCGGGTTTCCTGCGCTTACAACGGTGACGACGGTCACCATAAGAGGGAACCATGTCCTGGGCGGGCACATCTTCGGGACGGACGTGGATGGCGTGTTTGAGATGACCGCGGTGGTCCCCGCGATATCTCCGGGGCCTGCAGAGGTCTCGGTAACGGTGGGAAACGTTTCGTTCAGCTCGGATTTCACGGTGATCCCCTGATCCGGTTGCCCGAGCCAGGGCGCCTATCGGCATCGGACCGGCATCCAGGAGCCGGCTCCCAGCCCGGCCATCATACCCTCAAGTGTTCTAGAAGCTGTTTCAAAATGTGGTTCGACAAGCTCACCACGAACGGAGGGAAGGCCTCTTTCCCGTTCGTCCTGAGCCTGTCGAAGGACGGCGAACTTGGCCCCGGGGGATTTTGAAATGACCCCTAGTGAGGCGTGGCCGACTTGCCGGCCAGGACGTTGGCGAAAAACTCCCCAACCAGCCGGTTGAACGCCTCCGGCTGCTCGAAATAGGTGCTGTGGGCCGACCCCTGCACGATCTCCAACCTGGACCCGGGGATCAGTCGTTGCAGCGCCCGGATCGCACCGACCGGGTGAATCAAGCTCTCCGCCCCAACGATCAACATCGTGGGGACGGCCAGCTTGGCAAGGTCCGCCGCTTGGGGGCCGCCAGAGCCATGGGAAGCCGTTCTTATGTATAGATTCAACTCCGGATTGAGCGCGGCGATTTCCCGGTAGAGGAAGGTCCGGTCAGGATGCTGGCCGACAAAACTGGCGGCAAGCGTCCGCGGCACATCATCGGCCGGGAGGAGATCAAGCTCTGTTATCGCCTCCACCACCGTTGGGTCGCCCACGCCCCCGGTGGAGTTTCCCAAGATCAGGCCCAGGGTCCGCTCCGGGTGGGCCAGGGCAAACCCCAAACAGGTTAATCCGCCCAGCGCGTGGGCCACCAGAAAGGCGCGCTTCACTCCCAGATAGTCCAGCAGCTGCCTCAGGTCCTCCACGAAGGCGCTGGTCCCCGAGCCGCCCGGCGGTTCCACCGAGGCGCCGTACCCCCGCTGGTCGAAGGTGATGCAGCGGTAGTCCTTACGAAAGACCGGCACCTGCTGCCACCAGCTTAAATGGTTGCCGGCCCGCTGGTGGGCAAACACTATCGCCGGCCCCTCTCCGTGAGACTCATAGTACAGCTCGATGCCGTTGACCGGCGCCATGGGCATGGTCCACCCCCTAAAGCGAGGTTCAAGGTCGGCGCGAAGACCGCCGGGCCGCCGGGCCTGTGGTGGCAGCCTATCAGTTTTGCACCCAGTATGGTGCATTAGATGGGACGAATAGTGGGACAGTAATAAGGACAAAATGGAGGATTTAATGCCGCCTGCGGCTACAGTATCAGAGGAATTTCACGGGACACCATTGGGGACAAATGATTCCAACAGAACATATCAACGGACACACCCATGGATAGCTTTCAAGCTCGATCTGACGCGGGCACCTTATCAACTATGGACGTTACTGGGCGAAGCCTGCTCCAAATGCGAGCACATTAGTGGTATTCCGTTGAGGCCCGCAGTTGCGGAGGCCCTTCATATGCTTTACCTAGCCAAGGGCGCGCGAGCAACTACGGCCATTGAAGGAAACACGCCCTCAGAGGAAGAAGCATCAAGGCGTATCAGAGGGATTCGCGATCTTCCCCCATCGAAGGAATATCTTGGGCTGGAAGTCGATAATATTCTTAAAGGCTGTAATGAGATTCTTGAGGACTTGGTCAACGGGATCGTCCGCCCGATTTCGCCAGAGCGTATTAAGGAACTCAATAAGATTGTTTTGGATAGATTGGATTTAGAACCTGGCGTTGTACCAGAAGAAATACCGACATTGCCAGTCGGTGTGCCTGGGTACATAGGGGCTCCGCGCGAGGACTGTGATTTCCTGCTAGGGGCGCTATGTAAATGGCTGGATAGTTCGGATTTCGCCGAATTGAAATGTCACCCGCTGGGTGGAGCGATTTTCAAGTCAATACTTGCTCACCTGTATTTGGTATGGATACATCCGTTCGGTGATGGAAATGGGAGGACCGCGCGTCTAATCGAGTATAAAATTCTCGCATCCTCAAGTGTTCCAAGTCCGGCGGCACACCTTTTGAGCAATCATTACAACGAGACACGCGCAGAGTACTACCGGCAACTTCAGCGAGCCAGCCAAACTGACAACGGGGCCGTAGGGTTCATCGTGTATTCGCTACAGGGACTCGTTGATTGTTTGCGTGCCCAGATCAAGGTAATAAGGATGCAGCAGCTAGATGTGACGTGGGAAAACTACCTTCACGACAAGGTTGGAGACAGAAACACCGCCACTCAAGCGCGTCGACGGCACCTGGTGCTTGACCTTTCATTCCAAAACAAACCTGTTCCACGAGCCGACCTTCGCAGATTGACACCCCGAACTGCGGAAGCCTACGCAAGCAAGACTGATAAGACGTTGACGCGGGACATCACTGCCTTGGAGAAGATGGGCTTGGTGAAAAGAACGGCAAAGGGCATCTTACTTTGCAAGGAACAGATTCTCGCATTCTTGCCTATCACAGGTCCCATCGAAACAACGTAACCGGCTGAGACAGATGAGAACTCGCAACTGCCAAAGTTGTAAATCGAACCATCGATAAGTCGTGCAGTGTGTGTGACTAGAGGTCCTGCTTCATATCCCACTGAACTGCGCCGGGAAAAGTGGAGGCTCCAAACCTTGAGAGACATGAGAGGATTGGAGCATGAGACAGACAACGAAGTACCCAGTGGAGATCCGAGAGCGGACGGTTCGCCTGGTGCTGGAGCATGCAGGGGAGTACCCG
>CAYOAF010000132.1:0-11375 GCA_964401855.1 uncultured Dehalococcoidia bacterium | reverse complement strand
GCCGGTTCCCCGTCCTGGGCATCTGCTACGGAATGCAGGCGCTGGTCCACCAGCTTGGCGGCAAAGTGACCCCGGGGCTGAAGCAGGAATACGGTTTCGCGGTACTCCACCAGAACGCCATCGAGACCCCGGTGTTCCAGGGCATGCCCACGTCGTTTCAGGTGTGGATGAGCCATGGCGACCGGGTGGAGGAGTTACCTCCAGGCTTCTCGTCCCTTGCCTACACTGAAAACTCCCCGGTGGCGGCCATCGGCAACGGAGACAACGTCTTCGGAATCCAGTTCCACCCCGAAGTCAGGCACACGCCCCTGGGTAACTCAATCCTGGAGAATTTCCTTTTCCAAAGCTGCGGCTGTGAAGGCGCCTGGACGCCACGCAACTTTGTCAACGACTCGATCGCCCACATCCGCAACCAGGTGGGAGCCGGCCGGGTGATCTGCGCCCTCTCCGGAGGAGTGGACTCGGCGGTGACCGCCGTGCTGTTGCAGCAGGCCATCGGCGACCAACTGACCTGTATTTTTGTCAACAACGGGCTACTGCGGCTCGAAGAGGCGGAGCGGGTCCAGGCCACGTTTAACCGCAACCTGGGCCTGAACCTGATGTACGAAGACGCCACCGACCGGTTCGTGGCCCGGCTGGCCGGTGTCACTGATCCGGAGACGAAACGCAAGGTAATCGGCGAGGAGTTCATCCGGGTATTCGAGGAGTCGGCATCGAAATTGGGCAAGACCGATTTCCTGGCCCAGGGTACGCTGTATCCCGACGTGATCGAGAGCGAGACGCCGGAGAACCGGGCCTCGGCCCGTATCAAGACCCACCACAATGTCGGCGGTCTTCCCGAGCATATGAGGCTGAAGCTGGTCGAGCCGCTGCGGTACCTGTTCAAAGACGAGGTCCGGGAGGTGGGCCTGGAGCTGGGCCTGCCTGCGGAGATGGTCCACCGTCAGCCCTTCCCCGGCCCCGGGCTGGCGATCCGGATCATCGGGGAAGTCACCAGGGAGCGGCTGGACCTGCTGCGGGCCTGCGACTGGATAGTCATCGACGAGATCAAGGGAGCCAACCTTTACGGCCAGGTGTGGCAGAGCTTCGCCGTCCTCAGCGACAGCCGCACCGTGGGGGTGATGGGGGACTATCGGACCTACGGCTACGTGTGCGCCATCCGCGCGGTGACCAGCGATGACGCCATGACCGCCGACTGGGTGCGACTGCCCTACGAGGTCCTGGCCCGGATCTCCAACCGGATCGTCAATGAGGTGCCGGGAGTCAACCGGGTGGTGTACGACATCACCAGCAAGCCGCCGGGCACCATTGAGTGGGAGTAGCGGCACGTTGCCGAAAGGCCCCCGACTCATTCAACACCCCGTCGGCGGTCGGCTAGAGGTCTTCCCTGGCAGCCCGCCGGATACCTTCCGGCCGCGGCCCCGGTTCACCGTAAACTACGGCCTCGCGCCGGCGTCACCCCGCGGGGAAGCAGCCCAAGAAAACTCCCTTACCGCAGCCAGGAGGTTCTCGACATGAAGGTCCTCATCGTCGGCTCCGGAGCCCGCGAGCACGCTCTGGCCTGGCGGCTGAAGCAGAGCCCCCGCTTGACCGGCCTCTGGCTGGCCGACGGGAACGCCGGCACGGCGTCCATCGCCACCAACCTGGCGGTCAATCCGGATGATATTGACGGCATCGTTGAGACCGCCCGGTCTCTGGGCATCGAACTGTTGGTGGTCGGCCCGGAGCAGCCATTGGCCAACGGCCTCGTTGACCGGCTGAGCGCCAGGGGTGTCCCCGCCTTCGGCCCCACCCGGGCCGCGTCCCAGCTTGAAGCGAGTAAGGGCTTTGCCCTGGAGGTCATGCGGGAGGCCGGGGTCCCTTGCCCCGAGTTCCGCGTGTTTCGCGAGCAGCGGGAGGCGCTGGAGTACCTGGAAAACCGCTCCGGGCCGGTGGTGGTCAAAGCCGACGGTCTGGCCGCGGGCAAGGGGGTTTGCCTGTGCGCCACCTCGGAGTCAGCCGCCGCCGCGGTGCGGGCCTGCATGGCTGACCGGATTTTCGGGACCGCGGGAGATACCGTCGTCATCCAGGAGCTGCTGAGCGGTCCCGAAGTAAGCGTCTTCGCCTTCAGCGACGGGCAGAACCTTTCCTCCCTGGCCGCGGCCTGCGATTACAAGCGTTTGAAGGACGGGGATCAAGGTCCCAACACCGGCGGGATGGGGAGCTTCACCCCGCCGGACTTCTGGAGCGATGCGCTTGCCGAGGAGATTGCCCGCACCGTCATGAGGCCGGTTATCGACACTATGTCCCGCCGGGGCGCCCCGTACAAGGGCGTGCTCTACGCCGGAGTTATGTTAACCACGGCGGGGCCCAAGGTTTTGGAGTTCAATTGCCGGTTTGGCGACCCGGAAACCCAGGTGGTGCTGCCCCAGCTGGCCACCGACCCGCTGGAGGTGATGTCCGCCTGCGTGGACGGTCGCCTGGATCAGGTCCCGGTCTCCTGGGAAGACAACAGCTACGTCGGCGTGGTCCTGGCCTCCGGCGGCTATCCGGCCACCTACGAAACCGGTTTCGAAATCAGCGGGCTGGATGGTGAAGACCGGAACACCATGATCTTCCACGCCGCCACCCGGCAGGCGCCGGAAGGGGAGCCCGGACGGCTGGTCACCAGCGGTGGCCGGGTGCTGACCGCGGTAGGCCGCGGCAAGTCCCTGGCGGAGGCGCGGGCCAGGGCGTATGATAGAGTGCGCGAAATCAGCTTCCATGGGGCCCAGTACCGCACCGACATCGCCGCGTTGGAACAGAAGGGGAGGACGTGGACTCCAGGCCAGACGGCGCCGAGTGGCTAGTGTACTGTCTCGTAAATAGCTTCACAACCGGGAGGTTGTGCGACATTTCATCCCTGCGGTCGTCTTTCCGGCGAAGGCCGGAATCCAGCTAACGCTTCCTTGGATTCCGGCCTTCGCCGGGATGACGAACCGGGTGTCAAGCCATTTACGAGACACTAGGCTAGCGCTGCGGCAGCGGATCGGCCTCGGCGACTTCAGAGCGGTGGACGAGTTCATATACGCGACAGCTAGAACCGGCGGCGGGCCCATCGGTTGACGGTTTTGGTATCATGCTCAATAGTTGGCGGGCGGCGAGCCCTTCGGGTACAAACCAGGACCAATTTAGCCGGGGCTCCAATGACCTCGGCGCCGTAACAACAGATTTCTCGGTATTCGCCGGTGGTGCGGCTCCACGCGCTCCGGCTGGGAGGCAGTTCATGGCGTGGCAAGATACCCTCAGGCAGCTCCGAGACGAACTGGCTGAGGTCAGAGCCGAGCGGCGGCGGCAGGCCGCCACGGAGGAAGCCGAACTGGAACAATCCCGGAAGGAGTTGACTGACCTGGCCGGCTCTCTAGGGATTTCCGAGCTGTTGTCCGCGATGAACTCCACCCTGCTGGAGGGCAAAGCAGACCTGGAGACCATTGTCTCATGGGATGCCGGAGAAGGTGACGAAGAGGATGATGAAGACGATCTGGGCTTTCTCGAAGACGACGATGATGACGAGGGTGACGGCGTCACCACCATTCTGTCCTGGGAAGAGCGGGGTGAACGGGAGATAGTGGTCGATGTCATATCGGCCGAGCGGGGGAACTCCGTTCAGGTCAATGGTGTGGATATCCGCCCCGATCGAGACGCCCTGGAGCAGGCATTGGTCGAGGCATTTCGAGACGAGCTGGAGTTATAGCGAATTAACCGTGGAGGGAGATTGTCATGCCCTTAGTCGGCGTGGTAATGGGGAGCGCCTCCGACGAGCCAGTGGTTCAGGAGACGGTCAATACCCTGGAGCAATTGAAAATCGACTACGAAGTCCGCGTCATGTCGGCCCACCGCACACCGGAGCGGGTTAAGGAGTACGCCGAGCAGGCCCGGGGCCGGGGGATCGAAGTGCTCATCGCCGCCGCCGGTGGCTCAGCCGCCCTGGGGGGTTCGCTGGCGTCTTGGACCACCCTGCCGGTCATCGGCGTGCCTCTGGCCTCCAGTGAGCTGAAGGGCATGGACGCTCTGCTGGCCACGGCCCAGATGCCGCCGGGGATTCCCGTCGCCTGTATGGCGGTGGGGTCGTGGGGCGCTCGGAACGCCGCCTATTTCGCCGCGGAGATCCTGGGCCTAAAGCATGATGCTATAAGGCAAGCGTATGAGGACTACCGAAGAGAACTCCGGGAGCGCTAGCCGGCTCCCGGCGGTGCTCATCGACTTCGACGACACGGCTGCCGAGCAGAACGTGGCAGAGCTTCTATTGAAGCGTTTCGGTGACTCCACTTGGCCGGAGGTGCGGCTCCGGTTTCGGGCTGGCGAGATCAACCTGAAGGAGTACCAGGAGATCACGTTCCGCAACATCCAGGCCGGCCGGGCCACAATGCAAGATTATGTAAAGGCCCACGCCAACCTCCGGCCCTATTTCAAGGACCTCTGGGGTTACTGCCGGGCCCACGAAATACCGATGGCCATCGTCAGCCAGGGCTTGGACTTTTACATTCGGGCCCTGCTGGACAGGGAAGGCTTCCCGCAGATACCGGTGTTTTCAGTCATCACCAGTTTCACCCCGCAGGGCATCACCTACCAGTACCACTACACCCGGCCGGGACAGGAATCGCGGGGCAATTCCAAGGGCCTAGTGGTGGACCGGTACCGCCAGAAAGGGCGCTACGTATTCTACGTCGGCGACGGCATTTCCGACTTCGAAGCGGCGGGCCGGACCGACCTGCTCTTCGCCCACCGTACCCTGGCCGAGGAGTGCGTTCGCCAGGGGATCCCCTTCCGTCCTTTCACCGACTTTTCCGTCGTCCTCCAGGCACTTGAGGAGTACGTCGGCAACGGACACCGGCCCGACCCGTCGACGTCTCCCGGCAACCGGGCGACTAGCGGCCCGGGCGGCCTTGGGGAGTTACTGCCATGATCGACCGATATTCCCGGCCCACCATGAAGAAGGTGTGGGCCGACGAGAACAAGTACCGCAAGTGGCTCCAGGTGGAGCTGGCGGTGTGCGAAGCCTGGGCCGAAGAGGGGGTAATCCCTGGTGAGGACATGGCCCGGCTGCGGCGGGCCGAATACAACCACCAGCGCATGTTGGAAATCTTCGAGACCACCCGCCACGACGTTACAGCCTTCCTCACCTCTATCACCGAGGGGATGGGGCCCGAAGGACGCTGGCTGCACCTGGGACTGACTTCCTCCGACATGCTGGACACCGCCCAGGCGCTCCAATTTGGGGAAGCCGGAGAGCTTCTGCTAGGGGAATTGGACGCCGCCCTCCAGGCCCTCCGGGGTCAGGCCATCAAGCACAAGAACACAATCATGATGGGGCGCACCCACGGGATCCACGCCGAGCCCGTCACCTTTGGGCTGAAGCTGGCACTGTGGTGGGAAGAGTTGCGCCGCCAGCGAGCCCGGCTGGTCGAGGCCCTGGAGAGCGTCCGGGTCGGCAAGATCTCCGGCGCGGTGGGCACTCATGCCACGGTCCCGCCCTCGATAGAGGACCGAGTTTGCCAACGGCTGGGCCTTCAGGTAGCCCTGGTGTCCAACCAGGTGATCCAGCGGGACCGCTACGCCCACTTTGTGCTCACGCTGGCCCTCATCGCCGCTTCGCTGGAGAAGTTCGCCACCGAGATCCGCTCCATGCAGCGCACCGAGACCCACGAGCTGGAAGAGCCCTTCGGGCAGGGACAGACCGGTTCATCCTCTATGCCTCACAAGCGCAACCCCGAGCTGGCCGAGCGTATTTGCGGCCTGGCCCGGCTGATCCGGGGCCACAGCGTCACCGCGCTGGAGAACGTGGCCCTCTGGGGGGAGCGGGATATCAGCCATTCCTCCGCCGAGCGGATCATCTTGCCGGACTCGTGCCTGGCCCTGGACTACATCCTCAGCATCTTTAGCCGCATCATCCGGGACCTTCAGGTCTTCCCCGACCGAATGTGGGCCAACGTGGAGAGCAGCCGCGGGCTCATCTTCAGTCAACGGGTGCTGCTGGCCCTGGTAGACAAGGGACTGGCCCGCGAGGACGCCTACAAAATCGTGCAGCGCAACACCGCCCGTAGCTGGGACCAGAGCGAGGACTTCCGTGAGCTGATCAAGTCCGACGAGGAAGCGCTGGCCCACCTCTCGGCAGTGGAACTCGATGATATCTTTGACTACCGCTACTACACCCGCTACGTGGACCACACCTTTCAGCGCATCGGATTTCTGCCCGCCGATGGCCCGGCGTGACAGGCCGGCAGGGGCGGCCCCCCATGTCTGCCCTGATGCCCTACCCAATCCCCACGGGATAACGTATAGTATTAACGTGCCGGGCGCCTATTCCCGAGACCCTTTCTCCGCCTCAGGCGACTCAGGGCGGAACCGGCGGACTGCAAACCAACTCGCAACTGGACAGGATCACCGAATGCTTATTGAGACCGACTTGCCCAATCTTCTCCACCGGGGAAAGGTGCGGGATACTCACCTCCTCAGCGACGATCTGCTGCTGATGGTGGCCACCGACCGGCTCTCCGCCTTCGATGTCGTCCTCCCCAACGGCATTCCCAACAAGGGTCTGGTCCTGAACCACATGTCCGCCTTCTGGTTCGCCAAGACCCGCTACATAGTGCCCAACCATCTCATCACCCTGGCCGACGCTCCCCAGGCCGCGGCCATGGTCGGCGGCGGCGCGCTGGATGCCCTGCCCCCGGAGGTGGCCCGCCAGTCGATGGTCGTGATGCGGGCGCAACGCATCGACATCGAGTGCATCGTGCGCGGTTACATCACCGGCTCAGCCTGGGAGGAGTACCGCAGCCAGGGGACCGTCTCCGGGAAACCGATGCCGGCCGGGCTTCTGGAGGGCCAGGCCTTCCCGGAGCCCCTGTTCACCCCCACCACCAAGGCCGAGGAAGGCCACGACATGAACATGTCCGACGAGGAGGTCGTGGAGTTGGTGGGCGCCGACCGGGCCCACCAGCTTGCCAAAGTCAGCACCTCCGTTTACGAATTTGCCCGCGACTACTCCTTGGAAAAGGGCATCATCCTGGCCGATACCAAGATGGAGTTCGGCCTGATCAATGACCGGTTGATCCTCATCGACGAGCTGCTCACCCCGGATTCCAGCCGGTTCTGGGACCAGGCCGGCTGCCAGCCGGGCCGCTCTCAGCCCAACTTCGACAAGCAGTTTGTCCGCGATTGGCTTTCGGCCCAGGGGTGGAACCGGGAGCCGCCAGCGCCCCGGCTGCCCGACGACGTAGTGGCCAAGACCTCGGAACGCTACCTGGAAGCTTATTACCGGATTGCCGGAGAGCGTCTTTAACCGGAGGGAAGTAGTTGCCTGAATCAAAACACCGCCGCCGCCGGGGCCAGGGTTCACCCAGGGGGGCCAGGTCTTCCGTGAGTCAGCCGATCTACCGGCCCAGAAAGCGGAAGACCAACAAATTATACCTGGTGGCGTCGGCTGTGATCGCCATCCTCGTCATAGCCAGTTTCGCCTTGGGCGGCCTGGGCGGCGGAGGGAATAGGGACGCGATCGCCGGCGGCGCCAAGGAGTATGTTGAGGGTGTAGGGGTTCAGCAGGAGTTGATGCCCACCGGCTCCGACGGCCTCGGTCTTCACGTGCCCGATAGCCAATCGGTGGTCTACAATACCGTGCCACCCACATCCGGCGACCACTGGAGGACGCCGGCACGCTGCGGTTTCTACCCAGATGGGACCCCCGACGAACAGATTGTCCACAACCTGGAGCATGGCAACATCGTCGTCAGCTATAACTTGACCGATCCGGCGCAGATCGACCAGCTAACCGAGGTGGTCGACGGCATCGGTTTTGCCGATCTGTGGGGCATAACCCGGTTCTACGACCAGATTCCGGAAGGGCAGGTGGCCCTGACCACCTGGGGCGTCCTCGATATCATGGAAGGCGTCGACCGCGACCGCATCAGGGCGTTCTTCGACTACGCGGGAAATCTGGGACCAGAGATCGGCCCCTGCTAGGCCCAGGTCTCAGACGGAAACAAGAATTGTATCTCGCCAAGATATACGTAACGCTCAAGCCCGCGGTTAACGACCCTCAGGGCCAGACCGTTTTGGGCAGCTTGAAGGCCATGGGGTTCGCCACGGTGAGTGACGTTCGGCTGGGGAAGTACCTGGAGGTCCGGGTCGATGATCCAGACCGGACCCGCGCCAACGATACGGTCTCCAATATGTGCCAAAAGCTGCTGTCCAACCCGGTCATCGAGGAGTTCCGCTTCGACCTGGAGGAGGTGCCTTCGGAACCGGCGCCGCAGACGCCGTGACCGGGAGCAAACCCTTCCGGCGCTCTCGGCACCCGGCCGCTGCCGGGGGCTTCGCGGGGTTCGGCGAAATCGACCAATGAAGAAGGGGCGGCTCGCGAACCGCCCCTATACAAGCAGGGATTCAGCCGGCGATTACCTAACTGTACTTCTTGACGGCGTCCTTGATGCCGGGCCCTCCCTTCCCCAGGTCTTCCAGGGTCATCACCGGGAGAACCTCCACCGACGCGTTGAACGCCAGGAGCCACGGCTCGGCCAAGGCCAGCATTTGCGAAGCATCGTCCATGTTTACCACGACGAAGCAGCCCCTCATCTCACCGTCCGCGGAGAAGTAGGCCGCCTCTGCCTTGGAGTCCTCGAGGATCGAGAGGACATTGTGCCATCGTAACCGCACCTCTCTTGGCTCCTACGCAGGTATTCTACAACATTTGCGACTAATGAAATAGTCCGCGCCCTTGTCCGAGACACGGGCGAGCCTTCGGCCCGTGCCCCAAAGCCATGGTCCGTTACCCCATCGCTGGCGTGGGTATCCTTGAAGAGACATTGGCAAGGGGGTCAACTTTGCTACAATACCAGCACACGAAACCAGCCAGCGAGGCGGCAGATGGATAAGACTTCCGAAGCAGTGGTGATCGGGGGAGGGATTGTGGGCGCGAGTATTGCCCACTACATGGCCGCTATAGGGCTCAAGAACACCGTTGTGCTAGAAAAGGACACCCTGGCCGGCGGCGCCACCGGCCTGGCTACGGCCCTGATACGGATGCACTACACCAATCCCTGGGACTCCCAGCTGGCGCTCCGAAGCTGGGAGGTCTTCGACAACTGGAATGAACTGATCGGCGGCACCTGCGGTTTCACCAAGACGGGATTCATCTTTACCGTGGGTCACCAGGAGACGGAGAAGCTTCAGAAGAACGTCGAGGTCATGCGCCGCCTCTCCGGCATGAACACCCGTGTCCTGTCCGCTGTGGAGTTGAAGGAGATGCTCCCCCTCTGGAGCTTCGAGGACATCGGCGCGGCGGCCTACGAGCCGGATAGTGGCTACGCCGACCCCTACTCGGCGACCATGAGCCTGGCGGGCCGGGCCCGGGAGCTGGGTGTCTCCATCTTGCTCGGCGTGTGGGCAACCGCTATACGCACTGAGGGGGGCCGGGTAAAGGGAGTAGAAACGTCCGAGGGCTTCATCTCGACACCCACCGTGGTGCTGGCCGCCGGAGCTTGGTCCACCCCCCTGGCCCGGACCGCGGGCCTGGATCTGCCCGTCACCGGTATGCTGCTCTCCGCGGGGATTCTGGAGCGTCCCGTGGGTCTGGAAGAGACACACCTGGCCTGCATCGACGCCTCCCAGGGGATCTATTTCCGGCCCGACACAGGGAAGCTGACCATTGCCGGCCTCAGCAGCGTGGTCGACCGGCGGGAGTCCCCCAAAGACCTGGACCCGGACCGGATCACCTCTGAGCCCCCGCTGGAGTGGACGGTGCGGACCGGAACCCGGATGGCCAACCGCATTCCCGGCATGATCGACGCCGGCTGGCAGAGGGCCTGGAGCGGGGTTGACGGCAACACGCCGGACGGCCACGCCATTCTGGACCAGGCCCCCGGTGTGGAGGGGTTGTATCTGGCCGTGGGAATGAGCGGCACCGGGTTCAAGACGGCGCCCGCTGTTGGCATATGCATGGCGGAGCTGATAACCGAAGGAGCCGCCAGTACGGTGGACATAGGCCCCTTCAGCCTCAGCCGCTTCAGCGAGGGCCGGCTCCTGGTCGGCCAGCACGAGTATAACCAGTACTTCACCGAGACTGGGTAGCACTCAGTCAGCTTGGTTTTTATGGGATGTCATTCTGAACGAAGCGAAGCATGACAGTTATCAGCAATGAGCTTCTTGAGCGCCGGTGACGCCGGGCGAGGCGGACCGCCGTTTAAGACGTTGGACCTGGTCCACCTTCAGATAAAGGCTAGTTTAACCGGGGGCAACGGCGTTCCCCGGCCCGTGGCGTCCTTGCGGCGACCCCCCATCTGGCATATGATAGCCTCCGCGACCCGCTGCGTATTCCTTTGACAGAGGCCAACCGTTCGTGGACAATACCGGATGTGCCGCTGGGCGTCATAGCGGCTTTTAGGTCGCCGGCTTTTCGTTAGAAGGGAGGACCAACCGTGGGCCAAACAATGGCGGAAAAGCTCTTTTCCCGGAAAAACCTGGCTGGCTCCCCGGTAAAAACTGGGGAGATCATTGAGGCCAAACTCGACGGCCTCATGTTCCACTACGGTCTCTTCAGGGCCACCCAGCAGGCGATTGAGGCTGGCTTCACCGAGGGCCTGCCCCGCGTATGGGACCGGGACCGGGTTTTTGTCCTGGTGGACCACCACCAACCGGCGCCCACCCAGGCCCTGGCCGACCGCAATCAAGTATTGCGACGCCAGGTAGAACGGCTGGGCATCAAGACCTTCCATGACGCCGAGCCAGGCATCGCCCACCAGATGATGCCGGACTACGGACTGGTGCGGCCGGGAGAGTTGGTCCCCGGCACCGACTCCCACGCCGTCTCCTACGGCGCCCTCAACGCCGGTGGGACTGGAATCTCCGGTATAGAAGCCGTGTACGCGGCCATTTTTGGCGAACTCTGGTTCCAGGTGCCCAGGTCGGTCAAGGTGGTCCTGGAGGGGCATCAGCCCAGCTACCCCGTGGCCAAAGACATTATCCTGAGCCTGGCGGGCCAATACGGCGACGATTTCGCGGGCAGTTTGTCCATCGAGTACACCGGCTCCCTGGTTTCCCAGCTCACCATGGACAGCCGGATGTGCCTATCGACCCACGGCGTGGAGGTTGGGGCCAAGTTCGCCTTCTTCCCGGCGGACGGTAGGACCCACGAGTTCATCCGGCGCCGGACGGACAAGCCCTATGAACCGCTGACCGCCGACCCGGATGCCGAGTACGAGCGGGAGATTGCCATAAACGTGGACGAGATGCCTTTCGTCGTGGCCAAGCCCCACCAGTTCGGCAACGTTGCGCCCGTGGAAGCGGCGGCTGGGACCAGGGTAGACCAGGCGCAGATCGGCTCGTGCGCCAACGGCCGCTTCGAGGACATTGAGATCGCGGCC
>CAYOAF010000131.1:0-13273 GCA_964401855.1 uncultured Dehalococcoidia bacterium | reverse complement strand
TTCCGCGACCACTGGCCCATGATGCAAATGTCCAGGGGAGGTCCCACCGTGTGGATCAACCCGGAGGATGCGGATGAGATCGAGGTCAAGGATAACGACTGGGTGGAGATGTACTGCGAGAACGGCATCGAGGTCGTGAGGGCGGTGGTCAGCCATCAAGTACCAAAGAACATGGCCATCACGTACCATCAGGTGGAGCGCCATGTGAACGTCCCCTTCTCACCGCTCGCCAAGAAACGCAACCAGTCAGACCTGCGAGGAGGCAATAATAACGCCACCACAAGGATACTGATGAACCCCCACACGATGATTGGTGGCTATGCCCAATTTAGCTACTACATCAACTACTGGGGCACTAGTCCTTCGGAGAGGGACCACGGGGTGCTCATCCGCAAGATGCCCCTGGCTGCTGGGAAGAAGGGGGTCATCTACCAGGAAGAGGAACTGAACACGCTGCCGCAAGCGTAGGTTGGAGGGAGCCATGAGGGTAAAGGCAACATACAGCATGACGTTCAACCTGGAGAAGTGCATCGGCTGCAATACCTGCACGGTTGCCTGCAAGAACGTTTGGACCAACCGGGAAGGCGCCGAATACATGTGGTGGAACAATGTGGAGACCAAGCCGGGGATCGGCTATCCCAAGAGGTGGGAGAACCAGGAGCTATGGAGGGGAGGATGGAAGAAGAAGGGGAAGAAGTTGGGGCTTCGCTACGGCGGAAAGGCCTACCAGTTAGCCAACCTGTTCTTCAATCCCCATGTGCCGGAGATGGGCGATTACTACGGCAAGGATGTGTACACCTTCACCTACGATGACCTGCACACCACGAAGCAACTCTCCCAGCAGCCCGTAGGCAGGCCTCAGTCCATGGTTACGGGACAGGAAGATATTCCCCTTACCTGGGGCGTGAACTGGGAAGACAACGCCGGAGGGGCCCACGTCACCGGGAAACACGACGTGAACTTCAAAGAGATAAGCAAGGAGGAACACGAGGCGTACCTGAAGTTTCGGGACGTCTTCTACTTCTACCTGCCCCGCATCTGCAACCACTGCATCAGCCCCGCCTGCGTGGCCGCCTGTCCCTCCGGGGCCGCCTACAAGAGGGAGGAGGACGGGATCGTCCTGATAGACCAGACCCGGTGCCGCAACTGGCGGTACTGCATCTCCGCCTGCCCCTACAAGAAACCCTACTACAACTGGGTCTCGGGAAAGATGGAGAAGTGCATCCTCTGCTACCCGAGGGTGGAGGCCGGCATGCCCCCCGTTTGCTTCCACTCCTGCGTCGGAAGAATCCGCTCCTTCGGCTTGCTCTTTTACGACATGGACCGTGTCCAGGAGACCGCGTTGGCGGAGGACAAGGACCTGGTGGCCGCCCAAAGGAGCCTCATCCTGGACCCCTCCGACCCAGAGGTGATAGCCAGCGCCAAGGAAAGCGGGATCAGCGACGACTGGATCGACGCGGCGCAACGCTCACCCGTGTACAAGCTGGTCAAAAAGTGGGAGCTGGCGCTGCCCTTGCACCCGGAGTTCCGGACCCTCCCCTCCCTCTTCTACATACCGCCTCTTGCCCCAATCGTGACCAGCGCGGGGGAGTCCTCCCCCGGGGATACTGACGTCTTCGACATGGCCAAACCCGAGGGCACCCTCTTGGGCCTGGACGAGTTAGACAAGTTCAGGGTCCCCATGAAGTACCTGGCCAGTCTCTTCGGCGCGGGGAACCAGGAGGTGGTGGCAGCGTCCCTCAAGAGACAGCTCGCGGTAAGGCACTATCAGAGGAGCATCAGGGTGGAGAAGAAGCCCGATGTTGACGTGCTCGAGAAGGTGGGCCTGACCGAAGAAGACGCCAAGGGCATTCACCGGAGCGTCTCCCTGGCCTTCTACAACGAGCGGTTCGTGGTGGCCCCCACCAAGCGGGAGGAGGCGGACATCAGTCCTTACACGGAGCGAGGATTCGCCGGTTTCCCGGGCATGGGGCCCTGGGGCCCCATGAAGAGGAGAAAGAGCTACTTCGAGGCGCACCACACACCGGAGAAAAAGTATGAGTGAAATAGCCCGAGACTTGCGGGACGTCTATGCCGCCCTGGCGGAGCTGTGGTGCAGCCCCTTGGATGTGGATAGAGAAGAGGTCGACAGGGCTGCGAATGAGGGGCTCTCACGGTGGGAGAGCATGGACAAGGAGGGGGCAGCCCTGTTCGCCCGGTTCCTGGAGGACCCCATCCCCGAAGAGGAGTACGTTGAACTCTTCGAGCTTAACCCCCGGTGCCCCCTTTCTCTGGGGAGCCACTCCTTCGACGAGCCCCAGACCTGCGCAGGGGCCGCCATTTCCGACCGAAACGGGTACATGATTGAACTGCGCGGCATCTACGGTCACCTGGGACTGACACCTAACGGTAGAGAGCTGCCGGACTACCTGCCGTTGGTGGTGGAGTTCCTTGCCTTATCGGCCGAGTCGGAGGACCCGATAAGGGAGAAGCTCATTGAGGAGTATATCCTTCCCTTCCTTCCGGCCATGCGCTCCAAGCTGGAGGAGTTGAAGACCCCGTACCTCTATCTCCTGGACGCCTTGGAGCGGATGTTGAAGCTGGACCTGGAATCTGGAAAGAGGGCTGTAAGCCATGGTTGACAACTTCTTCTTCGTCTCGCTGCCATATGTCGCCATCCTCCTGTTCATTGGCGGGTCTTTTTACAGGGCCTTTAGCGGTGCCAAAACCGAGTTCAGGGGGAAGTTGGCCTGGAGCGCCCGGGGAGACCTTCTGTGGACCACCCGCTCCACGGGGTTTTTCGGGCGGGCCTCCATAGGGCCCGCGGTCCTGTGCCTTCACTGGGGCCTCATCATTGTGGTTGTTACCCACGTGGTGGGATTCATCGGAGGTGCCAGCGGGTGGGCCCAATGGGTAGACTTCTTCCGATGGGCCGGTATGCTTGGGGGGGTGCTCCTCCTGTACGGCGTTTCCTGGGCCTTTTTGCGAAGACTCATTACACCCCAGTTGCGGGCGATGAGCACCCGAGAGGACTATGTCCTCCTTCTCTTCCTGATTGTCATATCAGGACTCGGCCTGTACCACTCGGTCATACAGGTGACCTTTGGAGTGTCCTACGCGGTTGGCCCCTGGCTTGAGGGCATCTTCACCCTGCAGCCGGATGCCAAGCTGGTGGCTGGAGTACCCTTTGTGACCAAGCTTCACATGATCATCAATTTCATCTTTATGGCCTACTTCCCCTTTACCAAGCTGGTGCACGTTTTCAGCTACCCCTTCGCGTACATCACCCGGCCTTACATATCCATGAGGAGCTACGTGGGGCTGAAGAGGTGAACGCCCTTCCCTGCCAACTGCCGCCCAGTAGGTGTCTTCAGGTCGCCTATCTGTGGCGCCCTCACCAGGCGGTGCTTTGGATCCGGCGACATACCCAGGCTTAGGCGCGTGGATGCTGGCCTGGCGGTGGGTCATAGCAGAATGGCAATTACAGTCGGTACACGGTGTGGTTTCCAACGGCCTCGGCCAAATCAAGGACGGTGACTATCTGTTTTGAGTGGCCGGAAACGAGCAAACATCGTCCTAACGATGAACACACTGGCCTTTACGGTGTGCTTCGCCGCCTGGATGATGAACGGCGTGCTCATCACATTCCTGGTGGACAACGAAGTGTACGCCTGGGACAAGGCCCAGATGGGATGGCTGATCGGCATCCCGGTACTCACAGGGTCGGTAACGCGCTTGCCGGTGGGGATGCTGACCGACAAATACGGCGGCCGCATCGTCTATGGGACGCTGTTATTGTTGTCCGCCGTGCCGATGTTCTTGGTTTCCTTCGCGGACAGTTATTACCAGTTCCTCCTGGCGGGGTTGGGCTTCGGGTTGTGCGGCGCCTCCTTCGCCGTGGGCATCGCCTATACATCCGTTTGGTTCAGCAGGGAAAGACAGGGAACCGCGCTCGGCATTTTCGGCGCCGGCAATGCAGGCGCGGCGCTCACGAGCATGGGGGCTCCCGTTGTTCTCAGGATGCTGACTGACGACGGAGCCAACCTGGACGGATGGCGGACCCTTCCCCAGTTATACGCGGTGGCGTTGGTTATCACCGGAGTTTTATTCTACCTGCTGACCCACACGAAGAAGGTGGAGCACAGCCAGGATTTCACTATCCTGCAGCGACTGTCTCCGCTCCGATACGTGCGGGTCTGGCGATTCGGGCTTTACTACTTCCTGGTGTTCGGCGGCTTTGTCGCATTGGCCCAATGGCTCGTCCCTTATTACGTCAACGCGTACTCCATGACCGTGGCCACTGCGGGGCTGATGGCCGCCATCTTCAGTCTACCTTCCGGTGTCATCCGCGCGCTCGGGGGCTGGATGTCAGATAGATGGGGTGCTCGCACCGTTATGTATTGGGTGCTCGGTTCCTGTGCCGTCTGCTTTCTCCTCTTGATAGTGCCCCGCATGGACATCAAAACGCCCGGAGAAGGGGTCACGGCATCGAAGAAAGGCACGGTAACCTCCGTTTCGGCTAGCGAGATCGTCGTGGGCCAGCGCACGTTCCAACTGAACCCCAAAGAGGATGCGGCAGTGCCTGACCTGGAAGACGGGGGCACGCTCATCTTCCCGAGGTCCTCATTCTGGCAGGAGCCTGTGGTCCAGGTAGGCGACGAGGTGAAGAAGAAACAGCTATTGGCCAAGGGAGTTACCAATATCCTCTTTCAGGCCAACGTGTGGATATTCACCGGGCTGGTCTTTATCGCAGGAATCGCCATGGGGATAGGCATGGCGGCAGTCTACAAGCACATCCCAGACTACTTCCCCGACAACGTTGGCGTCGTGGGCGGAATGGTGGGGGTCCTGGGCGGCCTTGGAGGGTTCTTCTGCCCGGTCATATTCGGCTATCTGTTGAGGGCCACCGGGATATGGACCACCTCCTGGATGTTCCTTGCGATCCTAGCGGCGGTCTCCCTGGTGTGGATGCATCTGGTCATCCAACGGATGATGCGAAAGAGAGCGCCGACTGTGGCCCGGCAACTTGAAGAGGTGCCGGGAACGTAGCCGTGAATGCGCGGCCAAGATGGCTGAGTGATGGGATCGACCTAGACGACCGAGTGGGAGAGCAGGTGCATGAGCGCCATAAAGCCTGAGACGACCAGGAACTGGCTGAAGCCCGGTTGGATACATGAATGGAACCCGGATGATCCGACTTTCTGGGAACGGACCGGCAAACGGATAGCCTGGAAGAACCTGGTCATATCCATCCCGGCGCTCCACCTTGGGTTTGCCGTGTGGCTCCTTTGGAGCGCGGTCATCGTGAACCTCAACGGCATCGGCTACGACTTCACCGTCGGAGAGCTATTCTGGCTCGCCGCCGTGCCGGGCCTGACCGGGCCGACGCTGCGGATACCGCACTCCTTCTTCCCCAGCAAGGCGGGCGGATGGGTTGTCCATATCTTCAGCGTGGCCTCGCTGCTGATACCCATGACATGGATGTTCTTCGCCCTCAAGGACCCCGGCACATCCTGGGGCATGTTCATGGTGATCGGCGCCCTTTGCGGGTTCGGCGGCGGGAACTTCGCGTCCTCCATGTCCAACATCAGTTCCTTCTTTCCGACAAAGCAGCAGGGGCTTGGCCTCGGCCTCAACGCCGGTCTCGGGAACCTGGGAGTCAGCACTGTACAGTTTCTGACCCGGTTCGTGGCCGGCGCGGGGATCTTCGGCGCCATAGCGGGTGGGTCCGCGGTCTACAAGGAAGGCAAGTTCGTGGACAGCGAGTGGATCTTTACCGGGGCCGCCGGAACGGGCACGGAGATGTGGTTGCAGAACGCCGCATTTGTGTGGATCGTACCCACCGTCATTGTCCTGGTTGCGGCGATACTGTTCATGAACAGCCTCCGGTCCTTTAGCATGCCGTTCAAGCAGCAGCTCCAGATATTCAAGCTGAGGCACAACTGGGTGATGACCTGGCTGTACACAATGGCCTTTGGCTCCTTCATCGGGTACTCAGCCGCTTTTCCCCTGACCATCAAGGTCGTCTACGGTGACCTGCCGGACGCCCCCGACGGACTCGCCCTCAAATACGCTTTCCTCGGACCGTTGATGGGCTCGCTCATAAGACCGGTGGGGGGATGGCTGTCAGACAAGTTCACCGGCGCCAAGGTCACCCTCGTCGCGGGGATCGTATTGATTATCGCCTCACTCGGTGTCACACGGTTCACCCACCCGACAGACATGAGTAGCTTTCCCTACTTCTTGGCCATGTTCCTGCTCATGTTCACCTGCGCCGGACTTCTGAACGGGTCTACTTTCAGGATGATTGGGGTGATCAAGCAGTTCACATTCCAAACGCGAGGTCCTGTCCTTGGATGGACATCCGCTGTCGCGGCCTACGGCGCCTTCATCATACCCATCGTGTTCAAGGAAGCCATCGAGAGTGCGGGTGCACCGGATAGGGGACTATACATATTTGTGAGCTACTACGCGATTTCCCTCGTTATCCTGTGGTTCTTCTATCTCAGAAAGGGCGCTGACGAGTATGGAGCGTGAAGGGAAGACAGGGTGAAGAGATTGAACCAATGCCAAGGTGAAACCCGCAGAGTTTGCACAGATGCCTATGCGGGTCACATACCTATACCAAGGCCACCGCGGTGACTTCGATCAGCAACTCGGGCCGTAACAACTGGTGCACCAATACCCCGGTCGCCGAGGGGAAACTGTCGCCGAAGTACTTCCGCCGGACTCCCTGGGTCCCCCGGTAGCCCATCAGGCCGTTGGGCGCCACCCATTCGATGGTGTTGACCACGTCTTCCATGGAGTACCCTGCTTCGGCCAACACCCTGGCGATGTTGCCGTAGGCCTGTTCCGCCTGGGCCGCCAGGTCGAATCCCCCCACGCTCTGGCCCGTGGTGTGGTCCACCGCCGTCTCGCCCGATACATGGACCATGCGCCCTTTTTTGATCCCGGGAAGATAGGTTAAACGCCCGAAATGCCCGTCCCAGTCCGATACCGTTATCTCCTGGCGGGTACCGCCGTTGACGGCAACTACCTCCACCTCCACGTGCGCCTCCGGCCGGAGCAGCCGGTTGATGAGTATGCCCGTGGCCGCCGGGTATCGGCCGCCGTAGAAGTCTTTCCGAGCCGCCCCGGTGTCGCGGTACTGGAGCGTCGCCTGGGGGGCAATGTAGTCCAGGCTCTTTACGATGTCGCCGGGCCTGACGCCGGCGGCCTCGAGCACCGGTCCGATGGACTGATAGGAGAGCTCGACCTGCCGGGCGGTCGATCTTGGATAGATGCGCTTCCCGTCCAGGATCTCCCGGCCCGTAATGCCGGACAGCCAGACGATGCCGTCCGCCTCGACGGCAGGCACGAAGGTCAGTTGCTGGGACAAGCCCGAGGCCGGGTCGATGCCCCGCTTTGGGGCCTTCATGGCCACCGCGCTGATCTCGATGAGGGCGTCGGGACGGAGCATTCGTTCCACGCAGATGCCCGTCGACGCCACCGGACTGTCGCCCAGGTACTGCCGCCGCATCTCTGCCGTCTGACGGTACTGGGGGAGGCCCACCGCGTAGACGTAGTCCACCGTTTGAACCACGTTTTCGAACCCCAGTCCGGCCGCCTCGAGCACCACTCCCAGCTTTTCGTAGATCACCTTGGTCTGCTCGATCAGGTCCCCTTTGCAGACCACCTTACCCTGGCCGGGGTCGTAGGCGCCGGCCGTCTGACCCGACAGGTAGAACACCCCGGCGTTTTCCGCCGCCATGCAAAAGGTGTACCGGGCTATGTCGAGCCAGGGGAACTTCTGGGGGTCCACTTCAACGATGTTTCTGCTCATTGCTCCTCCGGGGAGGGCATTTCCCTCCGCGCCAGTCTATCAGCGCCTTGCTCCGGCTATGCCCCCCGTTGAGGGAAGCGCACCACGGCGGTGGCCGGCTGCACCACCCGGTCGCCGTCCTGGTTCTCCATCCACAGATCGCACTCCACCAGCGCCTCTCCCCCGTCGACGCCCGTGCCGGTGACCACGCCGTGGCCGGTGACGGTGTCCTCCGGGAAGACCATGACCCGGTTCTGGAAGCCCAGTTTGCGCAGGAAGGCGCGGGGTCCGGCCCAGTCCTGCACCTGCTGGGCCAGGAAGCCCCCAAGCATCTGTCCGTCGACAAAAGGCCCCTTGAACCCCTGCTCGCGGACAAAGTCGGCATCGTAGTGGATGCGGATAAAGTCCCAGGTGGAAGCGCCATAAGCCATCATCCGGGCCATGTTGATCTCTTTCCGAAGGGCGGGCAGCTCGTCGCCCACCTTGATGTCTTCAAAGTAGCGGATTTCTGTTTCCAATGGTCCACCTCTTTGGCTCGAATGTCCGGGCGTGCGGTCGGCTATTGACTACAGGCGATAGAACAGCGTCTCCAGGTTTCGGGCCAGCAACTCGTCGCGCTGGTTGTAGAACGTAGCCTCGATGATTTGAAAGACGATGTGCCCGGAACGGCCTGTCTTTTCGAACACGTCCTTGACCTTCCAGTGGGCGGTGATGACGTCATCCGGGTGGACGGGCTGGAAGAATTCGTAGTCGTTCCCGCCCCGCAGCCGCCCGGTGAAATCCAACTCGCCGCGTTCAATAAAGTCCCCGCGTTCGTCAATGTCGCCGTCCAGGTACTGCCAGGTATCGCAGATGAGGGTGGGCGGGGCCATAACGTCCTTCAGCCCGTGGCTTTGGGCGAACTCCCCATCGGTGTACAGCGGGTTGAAGTCGCCGATGGACAGGGCATACATGCGAAAAGACGGCCGCCCCAAGGCATCCGGCGCCCGGTGGACGATTTCATGGCCCACGCTGTTTTCCAGCTTGGCAAGAAGCTCGCTCCCTGAGTATTCGGCCATCTCTGCCTCCTGGTGGAAAGGTTACTGTTTGGGACGATAGAAAAACCGGGGTTGGGCTCGCTCAAGGGCCGCCCTATTGTTCCTAGCCTACCGATCGTTGAAATGAGGCTTGCGTTTCTCCAGAAATGCGCTCAAAGCCTCCCGGTGATCCTCGGTGGAATGGGTGAGGACCTCCACGTGGGCCGCCTCGCCTAGGTGCTCCTCGAGGGTTTGGGACAACCCCCGGAGTACCATCCCTTTGACCATGCGGTTGGGGATGGGAGGCTTTTCCGCGATGCGACGGGCCATCGCCATCGTTTCCTCCTCCAGCCGCTCCGCCGAGACCAGGCGGTTCAACACCCCCAGGCGGTGGGCTTCCTCCGCTTCCAGCCAATCGCCGGTGTATAGAAGCTCCAGGGCTTTGTTGATTCCCATGGCCCGGTTGTACAGCCAGGTTGCCCCGGTGTTGGAGACCAGGCCCATCTGGAGAAAAGCGTTCATGAACCGGGCATGCTCGGAACCGATGCGAATGTCGCAGGCCAGGACCCAGTCAAAGCCGTCGCCGATGGCCAGGCCGTTGACCATGGCCATGGTGGGCTTTTCCATCTGGTGCAGGCCCAGGGTCACGCCCTGGGGGCCGGTTCGCATGAACTTCCAGATCTCGTAGGGGCCGATGTGGCCCAGCAAGCTGTCGCCGCCCTGGCTTGCGTCTTTGATGTCCGCTGAGGCGCAGAAGGCGCGGCCGGCGCCGGTGAGCACGAGGACCCGGATGTCGGCGTCGCCGGCCACATCCCGGAGCGCCACGTTGAGCTCGTCGAACATCTGCTGGTTGATGGCGTTCAGCCGTTCCGGGCGATTCAGCGTCAGCTTGGCGATGTGCTCAGACTTTTCCAGCAAGATGGTCTGAAACTCCATTTGCGTCACCTCATCAGAATGGTGCAAGACCGGAAAGCGGGCCGGTGAACATCCAGCCTTTCACGGAGTTCTGAACGCTACGTTACCCCGGGCCCTGCCTGATCCCTCCCACGACTCTGCTGATTCTGAGACGAATGAGGGCCGCTGTCAACCGAGCCGGTCCATCCTGTGGGGACCGACGTGGGGTTAGCCACAGAGGCGCAGAGATATAAACAGGACGAAAACCTCTGTGTCTCTGTGCCTCTGTGGCCATTTTCCCTCGAACCCCTTTTGAGGCAAGACTGTGCATTGCCGGGGTGCAGTCTTGAGACACTTTGTCAGGTAGAATAGCCGCAGTTGACTTGTGTCAGCAATACCCCATTCCTGGACTCTACTTTCGGCCATGGTGGAAGAGCAGGCTCAGAGCACCATTCTCGCAACCATGATGTGTCTGGCAGGAGGAAGTTATGGCGGAGCTGAACTCAATGGCCGCCCCGGTTGGCGCGCTGCTGAAACAACACCAACAGACGATAGCCGTGTCCGAATCGTCCTGCGCTGGTCTGATCTCGGCTTCTCTGGTGTCGGTTTCCGGCGCCTCGGCTTACTACGTCGGCGGAGCGGTTATCTATACCCGCGTCGCCCAGCGGGGGTTGTTCAGCGTCCCCGACAGTGCCATGGCCGGGATGCGGGCGAGCACCGAACCCTATGCTTTGTTGAACGCCCGCACCATCCGTGAATCCCTCGGGACGACCTGGGGCCTGAGTGAAACCGGAGCCAGCGGCCCCACCGGGAACCGGTACGGAGATGCCGCGGGACATGCTTGCATTGCAGTCGTGGGACCCGTCGAGCGCGCTATCACTCTCGAAACCGGTGATACGGACCGGGAGGCCAACATGTGGAAGTTTGCCGCCGCGGCGCTGGAATTGCTGGAGCGGTGCGTGAGGGAATCCACCTGATTCTGTCCGCGCGCCGAGCGCAGTATTCGAAGCTACAACGCAGCTGCGCCGATATGGCGGGCGTCAAAGCGTCTCGGGGGCTTGCTCTCCAGCACCTGCTTGCCGTGGCATGGAAAGCAGAATCGTTCCGGGCAGCCAGGACAAGCGTTTCGCCCTCATCCTAGCCTTCTCCCTGAGGGAGAGGATTAAGGTGAGGGGGTGGAAACCGGGGGAATTTCCTCGTCGCAAGGTTCAATAGTGTGTGCCTGGGCTCAGCAGGGCGGACTGACACCGGCATCAGGTGTGCTATCATCGCGTTTTCGAAGCGACCGAGTGGGAGAGTATGCGTTCGCCCGCACGTCAAATGGTGACGGCCTTCCGGTTTCATGATATCCGGATGCTGTGGATTTCCACGGTAGCCAACCAACTCGGGCAAGGAATGCAGCACGTCGTCCTTGGCTGGTTGGTACTTGATATGACCGGCTCCCCCGAGATGGTAGGGGTGATATTCGCGGCGCGCGCGGCGCCCAACCTGTTCGTGGGGCTAATTGCCGGCCCGGTGACCGACCGGGTAGACCGGCGTACGCTGATGCGCGTTTCGGTGTGGGGCCTGGCGCTGACCGCACTGGTAGCGGGTCTCCTGTTGTCCTTTGGGCGGTTGGCAGTTTGGGAGCTGATACTCTTCACCTTGCTGCTTGGGACCTTTCAGGGTTTCTACATGACAGCCAGACAGGTCTATGTGTACGACGTGGTGGGAGCCGGTGGAGCCATAAACGCCATCGCGTTGGTCAGCTTGGGTCAGCGGGTAGGCCAGGTGCTCGGCTCATTGCTGGCCGGTACCTTCATCTACTGGCAGGGGGCCGGCAGTTCATTTCTGGCAATGAGCCTGGGGTACATGCTTGGGGCGTTGACCCTCTTCACGCTACGTCACGCCGGCGGCTCGGCTCCTCAGCAACGCGAACCGATGGGGGAGAATATACTCAACTATTTCAGGGCCCTCAAGAGCAACCGGGTCATGTTGAGCCTGATGGTTTCGACCGCCGCAACCGAAATCTTCGGGTTTTCCCATCAGGTTATGCTGCCGGTACTGGCCAAGGATGTGTTGCAGGTGAGTGCCATGGGGCTGGGAGTGCTTACCGCCTTTCGTTTTGCCGGGGGCGCTCTGGGGGTCGTGGCCCTGGCCGCGTTGGGAGAGGTCCGGCGCCGGGGCGTGCTGCTGCTGTCGGCCGTGGCCCTATTCGGAGCCGGCGAGGTGCTGCTGGGCCAAGCCTTCAATTTCTGGGTTGCCCTGCTGATTGTCGCGCTTGCCAATTCGATGGCTTCGATAGCCGACGTGCTTCACCAGAGTTTGCTCCAACTCAGCGTTTCCAACGAGCAACGGGGACGGGCGATGGGTTCCTGGGTCGTGGGAATCGGCACGGCGCCGGTGGGCCACTACCAGATTGGCCGTTTGGCGGAGGTCACCAACGCCAGGATAGCCCTCCTGGTCAACGGCGTCACGCTGGCGTTTCTGGCCCTGACGCTAGGGGTGGTATTGCCCCGGTTGCGGCGCTTGTAGCATGATCCGGCCGGGCCGATGCGACCCGCTACGCGTGAGGCTGGTGGACGGCAATCGCAGGTCCAAGGGGGCTCTCCGCCGGTGGATGGGCGTGGATACGGCCCGGCCGTGGACCGCCGGGACTGTGGCCGGCCGCGACAAAGGCCCTGCCAGAATCACGGACGGGGCGCCATCATGTGCTGGCCGGAGGAGAGGTTCCCGCTGATTGATGTCGTTGGCGAAGCAATGAGGCACCGTTTGAATCAATCAGGCGCATTCCCTGGTTAACCAGGCGGAAATGGCGGTCTCAGCCTGAACTGGGGTTGCCTGCGAGCCGCATGAGACGGAAGCGAGGAAGGAGACATGCAACGCCTGAAAGACAACATGGTCATTCAGTTCATGGCGATCTTTTTCGTAATAATGACAATACGCGCGGTGGTTATTATGTTGATTCTAACGCCGCGGCTCACCGAAACCGTTGACACGTTGGACGACTATTACGCGGCCATGGTTACAGGCATCACGATCAATCCCTCAACCTCTTTTTCCATCCCGAGCATGAAAGAGGATATCTCGGATCTTCGGTTGAACACCTACCGCGCCTTGGGCGGTGGCTTCGGCATGTTGTACCTGTGTCTGATAATGATCGTATGGCGGGGCTGGTCCACCATCGAGAGACAGAGAGGCGAATTGATGGCGCAAGCGGCCCAACCTGCGAGGGAAGATGAGTTGCTTAATTCCCGGCAGCGCGTCGTAGCGGCGCAGGAGTCTGTTCGCAGGGACATCGCGCAGCAACTCCACGGATCGGTCCAGCATCGTCTCATCATGCTGATACTCCAGATGAAGGAACTGGAGAATCCGGACCGATCGTTGGACGTACCCGAGGGGAGCACTGAGGTGGATCCCATCATTTGGACAGGATCGGGGCTAAGTTAGGAGAGAGTCCTGCTGTCCCGCCACAGTATACCACTGCTTGTCTGGGTGACCACCCCGTCGTAGTGGGTCGTCTTGGTGGTTCCACCGAAACCAGGCCGAACACCTCGGCTGGCGTTCGGTAGCCCAGAGCCTGATGGGGCCGTTGGCCGTTGTA
>CAYOAF010000130.1:0-16587 GCA_964401855.1 uncultured Dehalococcoidia bacterium | reverse complement strand
TCGACAAGGTGGAGATGTACAAATTCGTCACCCCTGAAACCTCGCAGGCCGAGCTGGAAAAGCTGGTGGCCGACGCCGAGGACGTTTGCCGCCGGCTGGAGCTGCCCTACCGGGTCCTGCAGCTCTGCAAAGGAGACCTGGGCTTCCCTTCGGCCAAGACCTACGACATCGAGGCCTGGGCTGCCGGCTGCCAAGAGTGGCTGGAGGTCAGCTCCTGCTCCAACTGCACCGATTTCCAGGCCCGCCGCGCCCGCATCCGCTACCGGCCTGAGCCGAAGGCCCGTCCCGAGTTGGTCCACACCCTCAACGGCTCAGGCCTGGCGCTGCCCCGGGTGGTCATCGCCATCCTGGAGAACTACCAGCAGGCCGACGGCTCGGTGGTAGTCCCGGAGGTCCTGCGCCCCTACACCGGCTCCGACACGATCCCGGCCAACCCCGGCGGATAGACCGAAGCCCCCTTTACGGATTCCCGTCGTTGCAGCTGTAAGCGAGACATCGTGGAACCCCATCCTAACCTTCCCTCTCGTAAGGTGATGGAACTGGTCCTCTCCCCCTTGCGATGGGGGAGATTGAGAGGGGGTCACCCCCCATCCTTCCCTGAACAAGCTCACCAAAGGAGGCCAACGATGTCCGGTATCTGGCCCGGCGACACCCAATTAGTGGCGCTGCGGACCTTCGATGTTGACGGCGTTTCCTCGTGGCTCAACCGCAATCCCGGCTTCAACGACCACCCCAGCCTGATGTCCATGGCGGAGTGCGGCCTCAGCGTGGCGGTCCCCAGGATACTGGACCTGCTGGACGGCCGATCCATCAAGGCCAGTTTCTTCGTGCCCGGTTACGTGGCCGAGACCCACCCCGGCCTGGTCGAGGAGATCGTCCGCCGCGGCCACGACGTGGGCCACCACTGCTATATGCACGAGCCCGCGGCCTCCCTTTCGGCCGAGGAGGAGACACAGGTGCTTGAGAAAAGCACGGCCATACTCCAGGGCATCACCGGCCAGGCGCCCCTGGGCTACCGGTCGCCAAGCTGGGACCTGAGCACGTGCTCATTGGGGCTGCTGGCTTCCCACGGCTTCCTTTATGACAGCAGCATGTTCGGCGACGACGCTCCCTACCTGGTCAACACTGGCCCGGCGGGGGAGAGCATGGTGGAGATCCTCGTGTCCTGGCTGCTGGACGACGCTCCTAACTTCGTTTACGCCCCGGTGGCCGGCCGCCTCGGCCCCATATGCGCAACCCCGACGAGGTCTACGGGTCCTAGTCCGCCGAGTTCGACGGTCTGTACCGCTACGGGCGGGCCTTCCACCTGACCATGCACCCTCAATACATCGGGCGTCCCGGCCGGTTGCTCATGCTGGAGCGGCTCATCACCTACATCCGCAGCTTCCCCAACGTGGAGTTCATGCGCTGCCAGGAGGTAGCCGAACTGTGGGCCGGCCGGTGACTCCCTTGCCAACGCTGACGACAGGAATCATTATCATCAGCAACACTAATGTGGGAGGAGGCCGGGATGCGGAGAGTTCACGACCGCGGCGGATTCCCCACAGACGAGCCGATTGACCGGCTGCTGATAGACATCTATCAGCACTGACTGGAACCCGCCGCCTGATAGGGGTCATTTCAAAATCCCGCGGGGCCAGGTTCGCCGTCCTTCGACAGGCTCTGGACGGACGGGAAAGAGGCCTTCCCTCGTCCGTGGTGAGCTTGTCGAACCACATTTTGAAACAGCTTCTAGAGCGACGCCTCGTCCGGAGCCGCGGCCTGTACGGGCGGCCGGGCCATCAGCAGCGGCAGGATAGCGGCGAGGCCGACCCCGGAGAAAACGGTAAAGGCGATGTGATAGCTGCCGGTAATGTCGAAAATAACGCCCGATGTCACCGCCCCAATGGCCCCACCCAGGGTGACGAAGGGCTCGGTGGCTCCCCGGATGGCGCCCAGCGACCGGCGGCCAAAGTAGTTGGCGTAGGCCACCGCCGGTACCACCAGAATCCCGGCCACCGCAATGCCGAACAGGGAAGCGTAAACCATCGCCTCTCCCACGGTGTCGGTCGTGGTGAACAGAGCCGACGTGATGGCCATCACCAACGCTACCGTGGCGAAGGTAAAGCGCACCGGCACTCTCTCCACCATCCAACCCCATAATATGCTCCCCACACCGGTGAATACCGCGTTCAGACTGATGCCCACCGCTGCCACGGTTACCCCAAGCCCCTGGTCGACAAAGTAGGCGGCCTGGTGGATGTTGGTTCCGGCCTGGACCAGAAACAGGGAGCCGGTAGCAAAGGACATCAGCCACAGGGTGGGCGTGCCCATGGCTTCCCGCAGGGTCCAGGCCGGCTCATCCGGCGCGGTGGCCGAAGCGGGCTCGTCCACCACATCAGGGACCGCTTTCCCATCGGGCAGCAGCCCCACGTCTTCGGGCCGCTGGATGATTAGCAGATACGCCGGCCCCAGCGCCACGATCCACACCACCGCCCCCAGCACTATCCAGGCCTCCTGCCAGCTCCGGTGCTGAATGACCAGGGAGGCCAGCAATGGGAAGAGCACCATTCCCGCTGATTGGAACAGGAACAGGACGCCCATGGCCTGGCCTCGCCGCTGCACGAACCAGCGGGCCACCACCACTGTCGCCCCTATCTGAATAGAGCTGGAGAAGATAACCCGGCCCATGCCGTAGGCCAGGTAGAAAGCGATTGGCGCGGTGGCCCATGCCAGGGAGACGGTGGAGATGCCCAGTATCACAACGCCGGAGGTCAGCACCAGCCGGACGCCGTAACGGTCGGAAAGCCAGCCCACCGCCGGCGAGGCAACCGACGACGCCAGACCGCCGAAGCTGGCCGCCCCGGCAATGAGGGTACGGCTCCAACCCAGGTCTTGAGAGACAGGGTGGACGAAAACGGCCAGGGTCAGGCTTGCCGCGGCGTTGCGCACGAATATCGAGCTGCCGGCTGTCAGCAGAATCACCCAGCCGTAGAAAAAGGGGACCTTCCGGGCTAGCCGATGCATGCCGTGGGGACTCGGCGACAAGTTGCCGTCACCCGGCGAGGTAGGCGAACCGGCCCGGCGAAAAGGCTTCCGCGGGGACCGGGACCCCGGTGTTGCCGCGCACGATCTGGTCTGCCACGATGCGACCGGTTATGGCGGAGAGGTGAATGCCCTTGGTGCCGTGGCCGGTGGCGATGTAGACGCCCTGCCAGCCCGGCACCGGCCCGATCAGAGGCATCCGGTCGGCGCAGAGGGGGCGCACGCCGGCCAGGTGGTCCACCACCTCCGCCTCTTCCAGGGCCGGCATGATCTTGAGCACCCGCTCCAGCATGAAGTTCCGGCCCCACTCGGAGGGGTTCAGGTCGTATTCCCAGGGGCCGGTGTCCCGGGGGTCGAAGACGTGCACGGAGTCTACATCCAGGCCGCTCATGCTGACGCCGCCCAGGCTACCTGCCATCAAGATGCCGTCGCGGCGGGGCAGGATCGGTCCGTGGCGGGCGGTGATGATAAACAGCCGCACCGGGTCGCCCGGCATCCGGACGTGCAGGACCTGGCCGTGCAGCGGGCGCACCGGAAGGGGATAGCGGAGCCAGTCGCGGGCCTTTCCACTCCACGCTCCCATCGCGATAACTACCGCGCCCGCTGAGACCTCTCCGCCGGGATAGGTTACTCCCGTGACCCGGTCGCCCTCTGTCTTCAGTCCGGTGGCTTCCCGCAGCAGGAGCCGGCCCCCCATCCGTTCCACCCCTTGGGCTGTGGCCAGGCTCAGCCGGTAGGCGTCCACCTGGCCGTGATGGTACAGGACCGCGCCACGGGCATCAGGGGTGACGCGCGGTTCCATCCAGCGAACCTCATCCCCGTCGATCCACTTCATTTCCATGAATTGGCTCTGGCCGGCGATGGCCTCCTTGAAAATCTGCTCCTCTTCCTCATCAACGGCCAGGCTCACCCCATCCGACTCGTGGTACATCGGGTCAATCCCGCTATCCTCGAGCACGCTTTCGACGAAGCCAGCGAACATCTCTTGGCCCACCAGGCCCAGGGTAAAGTGGGGCCCAGGCTGAAAGTCCTTGCCAACCATGGACAGAGCGCCGTGGCCGTGGGCGGAGGCGCCGCTGCCGACGGCTTCGCGGTCCATGAGGCACACCTTGAGCCCTTCCTTGGCCAGAAAATAGGCGGTGGCCCCTCCCTGGACACCCGCACCTACGACAACGGCGTCAAAGCTTTCCATCAGCACTCCTTCTGCGCTCGATCCATAGGCCAACCCTTTCTTTTGCCAGCCACGGGCTCAAACAGGTCAATATTCCCTCACGGGAGTGTGGAGTATCCCCGCGAGCGCTTCCGGGGACGGCGGGCGGGAAGTGACGTGGCTTGATGTACGACGCATTAAACGGTGACGCGGGTCAACCGGTCCAGCAAGGACCCGAAACCCGGCTGGAGGCCGGTGATGCCCAGGCGGTTGAAGGCGGACCAGACCGTCGCCTGGTTGGCCGAGACCACCGGCTTTCCGGTGCGCTGCTCCAACTCGGCGGCCGCTTCCATGGAGCGCCAGGCGGTGCAGGAGCAAAACAGGACGTCGGCCTCCGGCCGGCATACTCCCGAGGCGAACTCCACCACCGACTCGGGGCTAAGGTCGCAGTGCCCCTGACCGCCGGCCACCGCCCCTCTGGGGTCCCCCTCCACGTTGAGCACCTCGAAGCCCTGCGCTTCGTAATAGGATCGGAGCCTATCGTTCTGCCACTGAGAGTAGGGAGAGGCCACGGAAATCCGCTTGGCTCCAAAGAACCGGAGGGCCTCGACAGCCGAGGGCGCCGTGGCCACGGCCGGCACGCCGGCAACCTTTTCTATGCCTTCGATCAACTCTTCGTCGTAGCCGGGGCCCTTGAAAAAGCTCCCCGTGGTGCAGGCGTAAACGATGAAGTCCATCTTCGCCTCAGCCAGGTATCGGGCGGCCCTTTCCACGTCCGAGTTCATCTCCTCCATGACTTCCACGGTCAACTCGTTTACGTTCCACATACGTTGCGAGTGGATGCTCACGTTCTTGGGGGCGACCATGGCAAAGTCGGGTTCCGCCGTGCTGTTGGTGGCGGGCACTATCAGCCCGACGCGTGTCCTGATGCTCACGTGACACCTCCTGATACTGGCCGGCGTGGGTCGGGACTATCCTATTCCAGGCGACCTGCGCTGTCAACGCGCTCCGCTGGGCCAGGGGCGCTTACGTCCCCGCCGCCAGGGCCATCTCCTCCCACCAGGCCAACTGCTGCGCCGTCGGCAGCAAGGCTGAGGTCAGGCGCCCCGCACACACCTAGTCCAGGCCCTCCCAAACCACCCGCGCCGCGGCGCCACCAACTTCAGGTACTTGCGTTTTTCGTTCACGCCCATCTTCTCGTCGATCGGCATCGCACCCCTCAGTAACATTCTTAGGTGAGTGAATACGTCAGATTGACTGCCGTCGAGGATGTGTGGTACAAAAGTGGTTGGCACAGGTAGCCAGGAACAAAGGCCCCGGGGGTGTGGGCGTATGGCCGGTTCACAACCAAAAGAGTTCGACTACGAATCATCGAAAATCGGCGAAGAGTTGGGGTCTTATGACTACGTCTTGAGCCAGGAGACCCTGGACAACTTCCGCCAAGCGGTTGATGATCCCGACGCTCTCTTTCCCACGATCGCGGTCAAGCACGATGCGACGGCGTTCGCCTTGGCGTACCAGGACAACACCGGGGGCATCAACGCCGGAAACGAGGTTGAGTTCTTCAACCCGCCGGTTCCGGGCAAGAAGATCACGATCACCGGCCGGATCTCCAACAAGTACTTGCGACGGGACAAGCCCTACCTGGTTATCGAGGCCACCGCTATCGACGAGGACGGCCGGCTCCTGGAAAAAACACGCACGTACCAGATGAAGAAACCAGACGAGGTGGGAAAGAAATGGCAGCCGCAATAATAGAAGTCAACCAAGAGATCCCGTCGGTAACCAAGACGATCACCCAGGAGAAGATCAACCTGTTCGAGGCGTGTGGCATCCTGGACCGGGAGAACATCCACAACAGCCCGGAGATGGCCATGCAAAAGCTGGGGACGACCTTCCCCATCGCATCGGGCCGGATGTCGGTGGCCTTCGCCTCCGAAAGCCTCCGCAAGTTCTTCGGCGCAGAGGTCTTCAACCACTCCGGAACGCTGAACCTCAAGTTCCTTCGCCCGGTCAAGAACGGGGACACGATCACGGTGCACGGGACGGTCAGCCGTCAGGAGAAGGTGGAGAACGGCACGATGGTGACCGTGGACGTCTTCTGCGAGAACCAGAACCAGGACAAGACCGCGGTGGGCGCGGCGACGGCCATCGTTCCCTAGTGTACCTCCCTATAGGCCGGGGTCCTTTGACTGCCACGTACTGCAAGCTGCCCTCGTTTCACGAGGGCAGCTTGCGTTCTGCCTGGCCTTTCTTTACACTTCGCCTATCTGGCACTACCCACTATGGAGGACGATGCCGGGAGCCGAGTACGGAAAAGTAGAAGTCGAGATCGTCTACTGCGTTCCGTGAGGGTACCACGCGGTCGCCACGTGGATGGCGATGGAGTTCTGGCGGCGGCAAGCGGTTGGCGATATTGCCATAAGACTCACCCCCGGGGATAAGGGACGCCTGGAGGTCTACCTGGACGGCGAGAAGATTTTCGACCGAAAGGAAGACGGCGGGTATCCCAATCTTCCCAAGGTCAACGAGATATACATGGCAATCGCCGAAAAGATATTCGAGGTTGAGGAGGCCACGTCCGCTGGCTAACGGTCAGCCAACTTAGTGCTGATAATTGTCATTGAGAGCGAAGCGAAGGATCTCATTGTTGGGCTGAGGTTCTTCGCCGGCCTTCCACGGAAGGACTCCTCAGAATGACATCGCGTCGAAACCAAGTTGCCTGACTTCTAACGTCCTCTGGGTCCAAAAGAAGGAGTATCCCCCGATTGAAGTTCCATCTGAAGTACCGGCGCGGAGCAATGCCCACCGGAATCCAGCCTTAGGGGGTCCCATTGGCAGTCGTTCAAATCGTAGGGGACCACCCTGGGACTGGGAAGACCAGCCTGGCGGGCGCACTTCTGCTTCACCGGTCCGAGGCCGGCCAGAAAGCGGGCTACTGCAAGCCCCTTTCTAAAACGCCGGGCCAAGACCCCGACGTGTCCTTCGTATCCGAAGTGTTGCTGGCCGGTCCCGGCGGACCACCGGTCCCCGATCCGCACCAGCTGTCGGCAATCACCGGGTCCGGCCCCGTGCTGGGCGCCCCGTTGGCCAGCCAGATAAAGAACGCCGTGACTCAGCTCGAGGCTGCGGGCGGCCTGGTGCTGGTGGAAAGCCCGGACCTGCAGCGGCCCGGCGGCGGAGCATCGCCCTTGCCCTTCAAGCTTGCGACTCTCCTCGACTCCAGGGTGGTGCTGCTGTTCCGGTACACCCACGGCCTAAATGCCGACGCCATCCTGACCGCCTGCCAGCCCTTCGGCGACCGCCTGGCCGGCGTCGTGGTCAACGGGGTCACGGCATACCGGGGCCGGGACATACGCCAAACCCTCGCGGCGGACCTGCGGGCCGGCGGCGTCCCTTTCCTGGGCGCCTTGCCCGAAGACCGCGCCATCCTGGCGGTGACCGTCCAGCAGATCGCCGACTACCTGGGCGGACGGTGGGTTCGGGAGCCGGAGGAGACCGACGCCTCCATCGAGCGGTTCCTCATTGGCGGCAACATCATGGACTTGGGGCAGGCCTACTTTGGCCGGTACTCCAATCAAGCGGTGATTACCCGGGCCGCCCGGCCGGATATTCAGATGGCCAGCATGCTGGCCGGCACCCGCTGTCTGGTCCTGACCGGAGGCGCCGAGCCCACCGAGTACGTAAAGGCCGAGGCTCTCCAACGGGAGGTGCCCCTGCTCCTGGTGGAAGGGAATACCCTGGACACCGCTGAGTCGCTGGGTGGCCTCCTGCAGCAGGCCAACACCCATAGCATGCAAAAGATCCAGCGCTTCCTTCACCTCATGCGCGGCCACCTGGACCTGGACGCCCTGACCTCCACCGCGGCCTGAGACGCTGCCCGCTGGACGGATTCATCCCCGCCCGGCACACCTCAAGCCCTTTTCCGGGTGGGTGGGAATTGAGCGCCAGTCGGTAAACGAAGCCCCTAGCCACCCTCCTTCCCATTCGCTTGACTCGAAACCGGGCACGCCATAGAATTGAAGTGTGGGCTCCATGCCAGGGTTTTGGTTTCAGTGGAGCCTAGTCCGTCCCCGTGGAGGGTCCCATGGCAATAACGCAGGATGGCGTTGTACTTGGTGTCAAGATCAGTGAGAAGGCCGCCGACAAGATAAAGGTCTTCGCCGCCAGGGAAGGCGTAACCGAGAACGTGGGGTTGCGCGTGGCGGTGAAGGGTGGCGGCTGCTCCGGGCTCACCTACGACCTTCAGATCACCGGCGAGGAGCTGCCTTCCGACAAGGTCGTGGAACAGCACGGCGTCAAGGTGATGGTGGACAAGAAGAGCTACATCTACCTGGTGGGGACCGAGTTGGACTTTTCCGATGGCCTCAACGGTAAGGGCTTCGTGTTCCAAAACCCCAATGCCAAGAAGTCCTGTGGCTGCGGCACCTCATTTAGCGTCTAGAGCAGCCGCCCTTGATGATCCAACGCCGCCGCCTTTGTCTCGAGGGAGGCGGCGTTTCTTACCGCGCCTCGCCTACTACCGCAGAGCTACGGGTGAGCCATGACACTGCAACGGCCGGCACTACACTCCGCTCCCGCCCTGGAGTACCGGGCGGCCACCGAGGCCTCGGCGGTCCATGACGTTTCCCGCCTGGGACGCCTGAAGGCCTCAGGCGCCGACGCCCTTGACCTGCTCAACCGCCTCTCCACCAACAAGGTGGTGGACCTGCAACCGGGCCAGGGAGCGCCGACAATCCTGACCACCGACCGGGGGCGGATTCTGGACCTGGTGGGGGTGGTCAACACCGGCGACTACGTGCTGCTCATCACCAGCCCCGGCATTCAGCAAACGGTGATCGACTGGCTGGACAAGTACACCATAATGGAGGACTTGACAGTCGAGGACATGACGCCCTCCACCAGCATGCTGGCCGTCTTTGGGCCCGAAAGCAGGGCAACACTGGAGACGGCCGCCCGCATGAGCCTGAGCGACCTTCCCCCCTACCATACGGCGCCGGCGCAAATTGGGGGGCGCCAGGCCTGCATTATCCACCACCCATTGGCGGAGCTGCCCGGCTTCTTTCTGGTTGTCTCGCCCGAGTCCGCCCCTCGAGTGTGGCAAGGGTTAGTGGACTCGGGCGCCACCCCGGTGGGAGCGGAAGCCTACGAGACGATACGGGTTGCATGCGGCATACCGGTCCACGGCCGCGAGATCGGCGAGGATTACAACCCGCTGGAGGCCGGCCTCATTGGGACCATAGACTTCGCCAAGGGCTGCTATATCGGCCAGGAGGTCATCGCCCGGTTGGACACGTACAAGAAAGTCCAGAAGTATCTGTTTTGTTTGACCTTCGGGACGGGCCCGGCCGTATCCCAAGGGGCTTACCTGCGGCTGGACGGCCAGACAGTGGGGAAAGTCACGTCGGTAGCAACGAACCCAGCCACCGGGGAGACCGTGGGCCTGGCCTACGTACGGAAGGGGACGGCGGCCGAGGGCACCAGGTTGGAACTGCAGGAGCCCGCTGAAGGCTTTGCCGAGATCCGGGGCCTGTGCCAGCTATTCGGGCCGGGTCAGGACTAGCACTCAGCCAACGCCCAAGGCCGAGCCGGGCGCACCGGCATCAAGCAGGCCAACACTAGGGTGGGCGGCACGCTTCTATCTTCCCCTCGGGTGTAGCCTCCAGCAGCGCCACAAAGTCGTAGCCCCGCCGGCGCAACTCCTCGGATCCTCCTTCCCGCCGGTCCAGGATGGCCAACACTTTCACCACGGTGCAGCCCGCGGCTTCCGCTGCGGCGACGGCCTGAAAAAGGGAACCGCCGGTAGTACAGACATCGTCGATGATGGCTACGCGGCAGCCCGGCTTCAGCGGCCCTTCGATGCTCTGGCCGGTGCCGTGGGCCTTGGCTTCCTTCCTGACGATGAATCCGGGGATCGGGCAGCCCCCCAGGTGGCTGGCCAGAGCAATGCCGGCGACCATGGGGTCGGCTCCCAGGGTGAGACCTCCGACCGCTTCGACACCGGCTTCCCGAAGAATCGGCAGCATGGCCCTGGCGATAAGGTGTGCGCCCTCCGGGTCCAGGCTCAGCAGCCGGCCATCGAAGTAGTAGTTGCTCTTCTTGCCGGAGGTGAGGGTAATCTCGCCGTACCTCAGTGCTCCTCGCTCCTCCGCGACCTGAAGAAGGCGGCTCCCGTTGTCATCGCCCGAAAACATGCCTCTCACCTCGCCAGCGCCGAGGCCTCGCGCTCCGTTGTCAGACCTGAATAGTTGATGCTTCTCGATGTAACCGGCCACGGACTTAGGCACCTGGTAACGCAGGGAGATACCCGCGGCGGCCCGCCGGCGAATCTCGGTGCCGCTGATAGGGTTCAACGGCGTCGACAGGACAGTCACTCTCCCGGCGGCCCGCGGGTACTGGGTAAAGAAAGCCGGCCACTCGAAACGTTGGTGTATGGGACGGGCGACCACCACCAGATTGCAAAGCTCGACAACCCGGGCCGGCTTCTTCCACCGGTGGAACTGCTCTATTGCGTCCAGCCCCAAAATAAAGTACAAGCTCACCGTGGTACCCAACCCTTTTAATAACTGTTCCAGCGTATCTACGGTATAGGTGGGGCCCGGCCGGTCGATCTCGTCCAGGCATACTTCGAAATGGCGGTTGTCTTCCAACGCCAGGTGCACCATGTTGACCCGGTGCGCAGCCTCGGTAAGCGGTTGCTCTTCCTTGAGCCACGGCTGTCCGGCCGGCATGAAAAGCACCCGCTCCAGCCCCAACTGGATGCGGGCCTCCTCCGCCATACTCAAGTGGCCCAAGTGGACCGGATCGAATGTACCGCCCAAGACGCCTACTCGCATGCTAGAACCACGCGACCTCTACTTTCCCGACGCGTATGGTGTCACCGGCCTCAATGCCGGCGTCGGTAAGCTGCCGCGCCAGCCCCCGGCGTCTCATCTCTCTCCATAGCTGCAGAATGACCCGCCGGTCCCTGGTATCAGCCAACGCTGCCAGCCGCTCCAGATGCTCCGATTCCACTACATACACGCCCGCTTCTTTATAGACTACCTCACGGCCGTTTGGTCTGGCGGCCCTGCGGACAGGCTCATGAATCCCCACGGGGGCCAGCCCTGTCCTCGGCACAGTGCTCAGCACTTCCACGACCCTGCTGAGCAGCGAGTCTACGCCTTCGCCGGTGGCCGCCGAAATAGACACCACCGGCACCTGCTCCCCGTTCGACCCAGTCGTCGGCAAAGCACGGGTCGCCTTCACCAGGCCGGCCAAGACATCAGCTTGGTTCTCTCGCACCTCGGTCACGTCGAGCTTGTTTAGCGCGACAATCAGAGGTTTCTCAACCATCGAGGGGTTGAATTGGCGCAATTCGGCGCTCACCATCTCGAAATCGCTGACAGGGTCCTTGGACAGACCGTCGACCAGGTGCACGTAGACTCTGACCCGCTCGGCGTGGCGCAAGAACTGATGGCCCAGTCCCACTCCTTTATGGGCCCCTTCCAGCAAGCCGGGTATTTCCATCATGACGAAATCGACGCCCCGGTTGCTGACTACTCCCAAGACCGGCTCAACTGTAGTAAATGGATACCCTGCTACTCGCGGCTCAGCGGCGGTGCATTTAGAAATCAGGGTGGACTTTCCGGCATTGGGACAAGCTATCAAACCCACATCTGCCACCAGCTTCAGTTCGAGAAACAGCACCATGTACTCGCCCTTCTCACCCCGCTCGAACAGCATCGGTTCCTGGTTGGTCGCCGACACATAGTGGGCATTCCCGAAACCACCCTTTCCTCCTCTAGCCACCAGCTGTGGCTCGGTCCCCACTACATCAAACAGCAATTCTTTCTCGCCGTCTCTATGCAGATGAGAAACCTCGGTCCCAATGGGGACCATGACGATCGTGTCGTGCCCATTGAAACCACGCTGCTTCTTTCCTTTTCCGTGGGCTCCCCCAGCAACATAGACCGTACTATTGAACTTGATATGCCGCAGGGTATTCAGAGAAGGGTCACCACAGATATAAGCATTTCCACCGTTACCGCCGTCTCCTCCATTGGGACCGCCCTTCGGCTTGAACTTTTCCCTCAGGAAGCTGCAACAGCCATTTCCGCCGTTACCTGCTTTTATGTTTAGTCTTGCAGTATCGATCATCAGGTTCAGGAATTACAGTAATACTAATAAGCCCGTGGACGTCGTGTATAACAGATGGGACTCCTTTTTGGTGACTGGTGGACTTGCTTTATTCTAACACGGAGTAATGAGAACCCGGTGTGGGTAAGTTGGTTGAGTGTGTGGATAAGCGGAGCGACTCCCGTAGCTTTAGGCCTTCGGTGAATAGAGCTTGAGGTTCTGTTAACGTCGTTCTCTGGTTTGTTCATGTACAAGAGCAGGTTATCCACGGAACTTCAGTTGTTTTCCAGGGCGCCTGTTTGGGCAGGTGATTCGTTGTTGCCCGCGGCGAAGCGGTGGTATGCTGGGGCAGCTTGAGTGGAGTGCAACAGGCTGGGAGTTAGGGATATGCACTCGCACATGACAAGCCGATTGATTCAGGTATGCTTGGTGTCAAGATGAAGGTTCGCCTGAGGGGTTGTCTGGCCACCGCCCTAGTGGCCGCGGTCCTGACGACGGGATGCGGTTCACCGGAGACTGCTGGCGCGACGGAAACCCCGGAGCCGGAAATTGACGCCCGGGCCGCGTTGCTCCAGGCGGTTGACGAGGTCTTGAAAGTGGAATTCGCGAAGTTCATCCTGGCCCACGAAAAGGGTAGCACGACCCTTCTTCCCGGCCTGGAGATGAAAAGAGCGGCCGGCATTGTGGAGATCCCCGACCGGGTCGCCCTGGATGTAGCGGGCGAATTGGCCTTCCCGCGGTCTTTCGTGGAAACCAGCATCGTGACCATTGGAGACGAGGCCTACATGAAGGACCTGCTCACGGGCCGGTGGCGTCCGGTGCCGCTGGAAATGCTGCCTGTCAAGTTTGCCGACTTGGGACGCACCCTGGCCGACATCATCAGAGCGGTGGAGGACCCGTCGGTAGCCGGGTCCGAGAGACTGCAGGCTTACGATACCTACCGTATCGAGGGCCGAATCCAGTCCCAGGACTTGTCTAGCCTGGTGCCCGGCGCGGCGGAAGGGGCCCCGGTAGCCCTGGACCTGTGGCTGGAACAGTCGCGGAAACTGTTGCTGCAGGTCCGAATCACCGGCAAGATACTGCCCACCGACATCCCCGATGCCATTAGGCTGCTCACCCTGGACGACATCAATGTCCCGGTATATATCACCGCGCCGGAATAGGGGAGGCAACCCGATGCAAGGAGCGCGGCGCAGGGTGGCGGCCCCTCTGGTACTGACCGTGATTGTCTTGGGCGCCTTCGTCACCGCCCTGGACCAGACGGTGGTGGTGACTGCTCTACCCAGCGTCATGCTGGACCTCAAGGTGCCCTTCTCCGAACTCGACCGGGCCTCCTGGATAGTTACCGGGTATTTGCTGGGCTATACCGTGGCGATGCCGTTGATCGGCAGGCTTGGGGACGTATACGGCTACTCCCTGGTCTACCGTGGAGGGTTGGTGGTATTCGGCATCGGCACCGCCCTGGTGGCCGTTTCCCCAAACCTGGAGTGGATGGTGGCGGCCCGCGTGGTGCAGGCCGTCGGTGGAGGGGCCACCGTGCCCATCGGCTTGGCCCTCGCCAGTACGGCCCTGCCGGGGCGCAGCCGCGGCAGGGCCCTGGGGATCGTGATCGCGGCGGCCGAGGCTGGGTCCATGCTGGGGCCGGCCTACGGCGGCGCCATAATTGAGTTCCTGGACTGGCGCTGGATTTTCTGGCTCAACCTGCCCCAGAGCGCGGTCCTTTTCGTGGCCCTCTGGTGGGTGCCCAATCAGCGCAGTCGCGGAGGACGGGTGGACTACCTGGGCGGCGCGCTCCTGGTGGCTACCCTGCTGATCCTGTCTCTGGCTGTATCCCGGCAGGGTCTGTTCACCCTGTCGTCGCTAACGCCGTTTATCATCGCCGCCCCCGGGTTGGCGCTGGTGGGACTTCTGGTGGTGGCGGAGCGGCGAGCCTGGCAACCCTTGCTGGCCTCCTTTCTCTTCCGGTCCCGGGCATTTGTGGCCGCCAATCTGACCCAGTTGCTGGAAGGCGTGGCGCTGATCATAGCCATGGTCACAGTTCCGCTGATGGCCGGCACGGTCATGGGGAAAGAACCTCTGACCGGAGCGATGTGGCTGCTGCGGCTGACGGCGGCGATTCCCCTGGGCGCCATCGTGGGCGGGAGGCTGCTGGGGACCATCGGCGTCCGCCCGGTGGCCGCCCTGGGCCTGGGGATGAGCGCCCTGGGGCTCTTCCTGGTGAGCGGTTGGGGCCTGGACGTCTCCGAGCCGTGGCTGACCGTGGACCTGGCGATCGCCGGGTTCGGCTTCGGCCTGAACAACACGCCAATCATGACCCGGGCAATTGACGCCGCCGGCGAGGACTACCGGGGCACGGCTGCGTCGCTGGTGGTGGTGGCGCGCATGATGGGGATGACCCTGGGGCTGTCGGCGCTGTCGGCCTGGGGTGTGGAGCACTTCCAGACGCTGACCATCGGGCTGGAGCTGCCGTTGCCCGAGGTGGGTGAGGCCGCCGAGGCGATGGAGGCCCGGCTGGCGGACTACAACGCCCGGCTGAATGCCGCGGGGCTATCCCTGTTCCACAACTTCTTCCGGGCGGCCGGAGGTGTGGCCCTGGTGGCCATCCTGCCGGCCCTGGCCATGGGCGGCGGCAAGAGGGAGCGGGAGGATGCCGGAAAGACCAGAGGGTGACCCGGTCCGGGCCACCCTCTGTCCAGTGCATGTTGCGGGGGCGCTCCCCCTTGATCGATAGATTAAGTGGAGTCTAGGAAGCCTCTTCCAGCGCTTCCTTGACCTTCTTGAATTGCTTGTCGGGCATCCAGGTGGACCACCGATCCTCGTAGTTCCGCAGGTAGTAGATGGCGGCCTTCTCCCACTCACCCTGGATGTTGTTCTCCACGGCCCAGGCGGCGGTCACGTTGATGGGCTGCAACCCGATATCCATCTTCGCGAAAAGATCATAAATGTCGGGGGCCTTGTCCTTCAGGGTTTTGTGGACCCCCTTATCGACGGGGAGGGTTTCGTAAGCGACGGCCTCAGAGAGGGGCCGCAGGCTCTTGTCCTCCCGCGCCGCCGTTATCTTTTCCCAGACCGCTTCGTTGTAGGGCGGCTCCTCCAGGATCCACCAGTCGTAGGCGCCCATGAGAGAAGTGGGGGCCCAGTAGTAGCCGAACACCGGCTCGGTCTTCTTCTGCGCGCCGGCCAATGCGGCGTCCATGGCCGCGGCGGCGCCAGGAGATATGACGTTGTACATTTCGGTCAGCCCGTAGGCCTCCATCTTCACCATGTTGATCTCGGCGCACTGCCAGCCGATGATGCAGTTGATGAAAGCGCCCTTGCTGGGGTCTTCGGGGTCCTTGAACAGCTCCCAGTGGTCTTTCATGTCGAAGACCGTATTGATCCCGTACTGCTCGTGGACGTAGGTAGGGATCGTGAAGAACTGGGGACCACCCTCGTAGGTCGGGCCCAGATTGACGTAACTGCCTTTGGCAATCTCCTCATTGTAATTCTCGATAAAGTTCTGCTGCCATAGCTCCATCCAGACATCGATGTCCCCGTTGGCCAGCGTTGCCTGCGCGATGGGGGTGGTCATCTCAACGGATTCGACAGGGTAGCCGAATCCGTTTGTGATGATGTACTGGGCGATAGCGTTGTTGATCCAAAGAGACTCGAATTGATTGTCGGCGAACTTGATAACCGGCTTTTCGTCATCCCCGCCGCAGGCCGCGGCGACCAAGGGCAATAGCAGAAGGGCCAGAAATATCGCAGTAGGTTTCCAAAAGCGCTGAAGTAATCGCATACAAACCTCCTCGTATGATGCCGCGTTGGCGCGGCTGGCCGGACTTGCTGTTTAACCGCCGTTGTCCAGGACTACTGCCCGATGCTACTGAATCGAGCCGTCGCGCTAACCGGATGCTCTCTGCCTGGTTTTGGCGAGACCCTGGGTGATCCGGTCGATGATGATGGCCATTATCACGATCCCCAGGCCGCCCATAAAGCCCCTGCCCACCTCCAAGCGTTGGATGCCGTTGAGCACCTCGACGCCCAGGCCCTTGGCCCCGATCATGGCCGCGATGACTACCATGGCCAGGGCCATCATGATGGTCTGGTTGACTCCGGCCATCACGGTGGGTAGGGCCATGGGAAGCTGGACCTTGGTAAGGATCTGGCGAGATGTAGACCCGAAAGACCGCGCCGCCTCCACCACCTCCGGGTCTACCTGCCGGATCCCCAGGTTGGTCAAGCGGATTATCGGTGGAATCGAGTATATGACCACGGCCATCACCGCCGGCGTCTTTCCCAGGCCAAACAGCATG
>CAYOAF010000129.1:0-10927 GCA_964401855.1 uncultured Dehalococcoidia bacterium | reverse complement strand
TCCCGGCGGATATACCCCTTTGGCTTGGGCCAGGTGCAACAGGGCCGTCTTCACGCCGCTGAAGCTGAAGTCCAACGAATCCTTCATCCAGGCCCGGGGCAACCGCTCGGTCCCGGCCGCTCCCTGGGAGACCCGCTGAATCTCCGGTCCTCCGGGGAAACCCAGGCCAAGGATGCGGGCCGCCTTGTCGAACGCTTCTCCCGCCGCGTCGTCCCGGGTGCGGCCCAGCAGCTTGTAGACCCCGTGGCTTTCCATCAGGATCAGGTCGGTGTGCCCGCCGGAGGCCACCAGGCAGGCCAGCGGGAACCCCGGGTCTTCCTCCGGCTGGTGTTCGGTGAGCCAGGAGGCATAGATGTGGCCCTCCAGGTGGTTCACCCCGATCAAAGGCACCCCGAGAGTAAAGGCGATGGCCTTGGCCGCGTTGAGCCCGGTGATCAGAGACCCGGCCAGCCCCGGCCCGTAGGTGACGGCTACGATGTCGGTTTCCTCCAGCCTTTGGCCGCCGCTGGCCAGCGCTTTTTCCAGCACCGGTACCAGGTCCCGGATGTGCTGGCGGGAGGCCACCTCGGGGACCACGCCCCCAAAGGGGGAGTGCAGTTCCGCCTGGGAAGAGATGATGTTGGACCGCAACCGGCGGCCATCTTCCACGACCCCGATCGCCGTTTCATCGCAAGATGTCTCGATGCCCAGGATCTTTAAGCCCATGTCAGCCTTCAACCGTCAGCGTTCAGCCATCAGCAAAGCGTACCCGCGTTGGCGCCAACGATAAGAAGCGTTGACTGCCGGGAACGAACTGCTTCCGTTGCAGAAACATCTTACGGTCCGCCTCCCAGGCCGTCAACTTTACACCCCTCATAGGCCGATGCTATTATCGAGGCACAGCCTAGTGCTCAGTCAACTCAAATCTGCGAGTTGACATTCTGAGAGAAGCGAAGAATCTCGGCGTTGCAATGAGACTCCTCGTCGCTTCGCTCCTCAGAATGACATCCTGCCAAACCAAGGTTGACTGGGTACTAAGGCGGACAGCGTTTCCTCTAACGACCACTGGAGGTGCTCTCCGAAAATGGATACCGCCGACTTATGGAGGCTAGCCCTACTGCTTCTTTGTCTGGCCCTATCCGGCTTCCTCTCCGCCTCGGAAACTGCCTTTATCGCCTTTCCCAGGGCGAGATTGATGCACCTTGTGGGCATTGGCCAGCCGGGCGCTGGCCGGGTGGCCCAGCTCCTGCATCGGCCGGACAAATTCCTGGCCACAGTGTTGCTCGGCAACAACCTGGTGAATACCGCCGCCGCGGCGCTGGGAACAGTCCTGGCGGTGAGCTTGATCGGCAACACCTCCCTGGCGGTGGTGGCGGCCACTTTGGGTGTCACCCTTGTCTTGCTGGTGTTCGGCGAAACTGTGCCCAAAACCATCGCCTGGCAGCGCTCTGAAAGGGTGGCTTTCGCTGCCTCCCGGCCGCTGGCGGTGGTGGGGATGACATTGGCCCCGGCGGTCCAAATGCTCCAGGTTGTGAGCTTGGTGACCACCAAGGCCCTGAAGATCAGCCGCGCTTCCCCTCAGGTGGGGGTAGAGGAAATCCGGACCCTCATCGCCGCCGGCGCCCGCTCCGGCACCGTGGAGCCTGGGGAAGCCGCCCTGCTGGAGAAGGTGTTCCAGTTCGGAGACCAGCAGATGCGGGAGATAATGACTCCGAGGCCGGAGATAGTCTGGATTGAGCGGAAAACCACGCTGGAAGCGTTCCTGCCGATGTACCGAGAACACTCACACACCCGCTTCCCGGTCTACGAAGGCTCCATCGAGAACGTGGTCGGTGTCCTGGCGATCAAGGACGTGTTTTTAGCCATGGGACGGGGACAGCTTGGACCCCAAGGCAGCGTGACCGATCACCTTCGGCCAGCCTATTTCGTCCCGGAGACCAAGACCCTCAGCAGCACATTTGCCGAAATGCAGCACAACGGCTACGGCCTGGTGCTGACGGTGGATGAGTTCGGTGGCATCGCCGGCCTGGCTACGCTGAAGCAGCTTCTGGAGGTCATCGTGGGGCAAGTGGACGAAGAAGGAGCCGGCCCGGAGGAGGTGTACACTCCGGTGGACGAGCATACCTTCCGGTTGGACGCCAGCGTCGGTGTCTCTGAAATCAATGACGAACTGGCGCTGGGATTGCCGGAAGGGGAATACCAAACGGTAGCCGGATTCATTCTGGACCGGTTGGGCCGTATTCCTGAAGAAGGCGACGTGCTTGAATACCGCAACTTGAGGTTGACGGTAAAAACGATGGATGGGGTCCGAATCGATGAAGTAGAGTTGCGCCGGGTCCATGGTGGTCAAGACAGTGACATCGTATGAAGCTGGTCCTGGTGCGCCACGGCGAAACAGACTGGAACAAGCTGGGCAGGTTCCAGGGGCACCACGACGTCGAGTTGAATGAAAAGGGAAGCGCTCAAGCCCAGGAGACGGCCCCTGCCGTGGCCAAGTGGCAACATTCGGCGGTCTACTCCAGCCCCCTGCATCGCGCAATGCGGGTCGCTCAGGAAATCTCACTACTGAGCGGAATGCCCGTGGTGCCGGTGCCGGAGTTCATGGAGCTGAAGCTCGGTGACCTGGAAGGGATCACCGGGGAAGATTTGCGTAAAACCTGGCCCAAACTCGCCGCCACCTGGCGCAGCGATCCCGGCCGTGTGTTGATGCCCAACGGCGAGTCCTTGGCGCAACTCCAAGAACGAGCCTGGTACGCGCTCATGGACCTGGAACAGGCTCACCAGAAAGACGAAGCCGTAATCGTCGTATCACATAATTTCGCGATACGGACCATGATCGGCAAGCTCCTGGGAATGCCCTTGTCCAACTTTCATCACCTGTCGTTGAACTTGGCATCCATCTGCGTCATAGAATGCGACCGGCGGGGCCAGCGGCTGGTCTCCTACAATTCCACCTTTCATCTGTCCCCCGAAAACCGGTAAAGGAAGTTTATGGCCTCTGTCGCTAGGCTGGAAAGGCAGGTGGCCGGCGCACTGGCCCAGGCGGGCTATTCCGGCAACGGCACCGTCCTGGTGGTGGCAGTGTCGGGTGGTTCCGACTCGTTGGCCCTCCTCCATTGCCTTCACCGCCTCGGGGCAGAGCACCGCCTCCGCCTCCACGTGGCCCACCTGAACCACGACTTCCGGGGTGAAGAGGCGTTCGCCGACGCTCGGTTCGTGGCGGCTGTAGCCCAAGAGATGGGAATCCCCGCGACGGTGGAAGAGCGCGATGTTGCGGCCCGTCAGCGGCAGCGGCGCGTCTCTTCCTTCGAACAGGCGGCGCGAGAACTGCGCTACTCTTTCTTGGCCGAGGTGGCGGCAAGGGTCGGGGCCGCCGCCTTGGCGGTGGGCCACACCGCCGACGACCAGACAGAGACGGTTCTGATGCATATTCTTCGGGGCGCGGGTCTCCATGGGCTGCGCGGTATGTCCGAGCTATCCCCCTGGCCTTGGCCCGATGAGGGCCTCAACCTCCGCCTATTCCGCCCCCTGTTGCAGGCCACCAAAGCGGAAACCATGGCCTACTGCCGGGGCCTGGGGCTCGACTACCGGGATGATACCGGGAACTACCTTCATCGCTTTACCCGAAACCGGGTCCGCCACCAACTGCTGCCCATGTTGGAGTCTGAGTATAACCCCAATCTGCGGGAGTCCTTGGCCCGGCTGGCCCGGACCGCGGCGCTGGAAACCGGCTACCTGGAGGAAGAGGCGGCCCGGCTCTGGCCACAGGTGGCGGTCCAGGAGGGCGGGGCCGTGGTCTTCCGGCAACCGGCCCTGGCCGCCCTGCATCCGGCGCTCCGGAGATTGCTGCTGCGCCGAGGTTATGCTCAACTGGCGGGTGACACTCGTAGCTTGGGAGAGCGGCATTTGGCCGCCATGGCAGAGCTGGCAGGGCACGCCGCGGCGGGCCGCAGCCTGGACCTGCCGGGCAGACTGAAGCTTCGAAGCACCTACGGCTACCTGCGACTGTCCCGAGACTCCGGCCTGCCCTGTCCCTTCCCTGGGATGGATGGAGACTACCACCTGACCCTTCCCTCCCGTGGCGACCCGGAGGTGGCCGCCACGGCCGGTCCGTGGCGGATGACCCTCCGCGTTGACGGCTCCCCTGGGCTACCCTTCGAGGCCTCAACTCCCCAACTACCTATGGGAGAAAGATGGGATTTGGGAGGTGTCAGGTCCTGGTCGGCCTGGTTGGACCGCGAGTGCCTGGGTGACGTGGCGCAGGTCCGAACCCGGCTGCCCGGCGACCGGTTCCAGCCCCTCGGTATGGACCAGGATAAGAAGCTTCAAGACTTCTTCACCGACGCCCGGATACCCGGAGACTGGCGCGACCGAGTCCCGCTGCTGGTCTCCAGCCGGGGTATCGCCTGGGTTGTCGGCTGCCGCATCGCCCACTGGGCCAGGGTCCGGGCGGGAGAACCGCCCCCTGCAGGGGCCGTATGGGTGCAGTTTGAGGTTGCCGGCGATCATAACAGGCCGTAATTACTGGCTGCCTACAATCCCAGCAAGCGAGCCGGATTGTCTTTTACCAGCATTCCCACTTCCACCTCTTCCATGCCGGCCTGAAGCAGCGTGGCGATGCCCATCCTGAGCCCTTCGGCAGGCATCGGGTGGTAGTCTTGGCCGAAGTCGGTGCTGATGATGCAGTTCTCGGGGCCGATAGCGTAGATGGTCTCCGCCAGCTTCTTGGGGTCGAGACGGCAGGTAACCGGCATCATGACGTGAACGCAGTGCTCGATGTAGGCCCCCATGGCAGCCAGGGTTTTCATATTCTCCACTGTCATCCCCGTCCAGAAGGACATGGTCGTAGCATGGGTCACCACGGTGCGGCCGATTCCAAGGTTGCGGGCCTCCGACACCACCGCCATGCTCTCTTCCGTGGAGAGATGGCCGGTGGCCAGGACCAGGTCGTGGGCTTTGACCAGCTCCAGGATGGGGTACACCTCGGGCACCAGCCGGCCCTGGTCATCCAGCACGGAGATCCCGCCGTTGAGGCCTTTTCGCTGACGGTCGGCTCGGGCCGAATGGGTGGGCATCCAGACCACCCTGCCACCCATCGCGGCGCTGCATTCCACCGCCACTGGGTTCAATCCGCCCACCGGAGCGTCCAAAGCCACCCCGCCAATCAGGTTAATGCCGGGTACGGCTTGGCTGGCGGTAAACGCCACCGGGTGGGTGAGATACTCATGGCTCTTCAAGACCATGCCTCGCATTCCCATGTCCCGGGCCTGCTGAGCAATCCCTATGGCGCCACCCCGGCGTTCCACCCTGGGGTCCGGTGCGAAATGAACGTGGATGTCAAAGGCATCTTCGAGGAGCCGGTCTACGTTGCTCATGGTATCCTTCAGGCCCTTTGGAGCCGCGCCGCCTGGCGGCGCACCGGCCAGGGTCCGGTTCGCCATGGGGAAGCTGACAGCAGGGGCGATTTTGCGCCAGCATAAACCAGGAACGACGTTACACCTGGCGCGCTCTTCAAAATGTTACTAAATTGTAGGTTACCCAAGCTATGGAAGTCAAAGCGCTCGCTCCAGGTATTCTCGGTTCGCCCGGCCCGCCAACTCTGATCAGTGGCCTAGGGGCCCCAGGTGGGCGACTGGTCCACGCCTGGGTTGTTGGTGATGTTCGTCTGGTTGGAGCCGTCCGCGTTCATAACGCGTATCTCGGCGTTGTCGCCCCGGAAGGAAGTGAAGGCGATCCTGGCGGCGTCGGGCGACCAGGTGGGCGTCATGTCCGAGCCCGGATCATCGGTTACCCTGGTGATGCCGGAGCCGTCGGCGTTCATAACGTAAACCTCAGCGTAGCCGGTCCGGTCGGAGTAGAAGGCGATGGAGGCGCCGTCGGGCGACCAGAAAGGCTCCCGGTCCGCGCCGGGGTCGTTGGTGAGGCTGGTGACGCCGGAGCCGTCGGCGTTCATGACGTATATCTCCGAGTAACCGCTTCGCCAGGAGTAAAAGGCGATGGTCGCGCCGTCGGGCGACCAGGAAGGGTGCGCGTCAAAGGCTGGTTCGTTGGTCAGCCTGGTAACGCCGGAGCCGTCTGAGTTCATGACGTAGATCTCGGCGTTGCCGTCCCGCGAGGAGTAAAAGGCGATCTTGGCGCCGTCGGGTGACCAGGCAGGCTCCCGGTCCACACCCGGCGCGTTGGTCAGCCTCCTGACACCGGAGCCGTCGGAGCCCATCACGTGGATGCTCTGGGTGCCGCCGCGGGTGGAAGTAAAGGCGATCTCGGCGCCGTCGGGCGACCAGGAGGGGAACTCGTCCTCTGCCGGGTTGTCGGTCAGCCGTTCGACCCCGGAGCCGTCGGGATTCATCACGTATATGTTGTGGTTGCCGCCCCGCTTGGAAGTGAAGGCGATGCGGCCCCGGGACGGGGGCCCGGCATCCGGAATCACAACAGGCGTCGGCGCCGGTACGGCAGTGAGGGTGGGGAGGGGAGTCAAAGGAGTGCCCAGAGTGGTGGTGGAGACCGGAGCAGGCGTCGGAAGCGGCGCCGGCGTTGGCGTTGGCGTATCGGTGGACTCGGCCGTCGGGACCGGATGCTGGGTAGGCGTGGATGTTGGTGCAACCGTGGGTGCTGCCAGGGAAGTGGTTACCGGCTTAGATGCGGGAGTTGGTGCGGGGGTGGCGGCGCCCTGACAAGCTGCCAGTACGAACGCCGCAGACAGAATTGCGGTGAGCGGGACCCATGGCTGTAACCTGCGCGCGATTATGGCAGATCCTCCTCACTGTATTCGTTGAAACCAACGGCGGAGGCTCCATTCTACATCCGGCCGTTTAGCGGCTGCAAAAAAGCCCCCTGGCGCCGCCCGCCCCCACGGGGTCGCATTGACTGCCCCCAGGAGGGGTGGTATATGTATTCTTGGAACTTGGACAAGGAAGGTGTACCGCCATGGCTGCTTCGGCGCCGGAAAAATTCGACTACCAATCGGTCGAAATAGGCGAGGAACTGGGTTCTTACGAGTACGTCCTGAGCCAGGAGACGGTCGACAGCTTCCGGCGGGCAGTTGATGACCCCGACGCGCGATTCCCCACCATCGCGGTCAAGCACGACCTGACCGCTTTTGTTATGTCGTACGAAGACAATACCGGTGGCGTCAACGCCGGGACCGAAACCGAGTTCTTCAACCCGCCCCTCCCCGGCAAGAAGATCAAGGTCACCGCCGGTATCGCCGATAAGTACTCGCGGCGGGACAAGCCCTACCTGGTGACCGAGGCCAGGGCCGTCGATGAAGACGGGTGCCTGCTGGAAATAACCCGTACCTACATGATGAAAAAACCTGACGAACTGGGAAAGAAGTGGCAGCCTAAAAGCTAGGGTCCGGACAGAGACCTCGTGGCCACCCAGGTCGACCACCCAGGCCCGGCGGCCCATCCGCCGGGCCATCTGTTTAGCACGGCCGGCACACCGGCCCGTTGCCCCGAATCTGGGCCACCCGGCAAATCGTCCCTACCCCGGCGACGTCTTTAGCCGGATGATCCAGCTCCAGTTGATGACCCCCAGGGAGGTATTGCTGGAGTCCATCGCCGCCTTCGCAAGGGCTACCTTGGTGGGCGTGGCCCTAATTATCCTTGTAGGTATCCCCATCCTATACATCGGACTGGCGGATCTCCTCTCGGGAGTTCTTTACACCGTCTGGCCGGTGCGCGTGGGCGTGGGTGAGATACTTGCCGGCCTGAACTTCGGTGTGTTAATGACCCCGTTGGCGCCTATTACGTTCAGACTGGTGACATTTCTACAGAGGTGGTTGCGGCTTCCATCCCCCTAGCGTTCTTGATCGCGGTGGTCCTGTTCATCAACCAATTCCAGGACTATGCGGCGGACAAGGTCACCGGGAAGCACAACTTGGTCGTGCGTTTGGGCAGGGCTCGCTCGTCCATCGTGTTCGCGGCAATTCTGGCCGCGAGTTATGTGTCTCTGATTGTGGGCGTGGCGGCGTTTGGCGTCTCCCCTTTCGCGTTGCTGCCGTTGTTGACCATGCCCCTGGTTTGGAAGGCGGGGCGTACGGCCCGGCGCTTCCACGACGACTATCTTCGGCTCACACCGGCAAACCAGACCACCATCATGGTCCATATGCTCGCCGCACTCTTGATGACCTTGGGCTACGCTGTCCCAATAAGTCCGCGAGCTGCTCCCCTTGACGCGGCGACGGCATATTGATAGCCCTCCAACGCTATGCGGTAATACACCGGTAACTCGCCAGAGTGCGAAAATAGGCCGGATGGCAATCGATGGATCTCAAAGACATGCCGGTAGCGCGTTTCCATTTAAGTTGGCGAGTTGTATCATAGAGGTATCAGTAGGGTTGGAGCGGGAGCCAGGATTGGTGACTGGCTTGGTGCTGCCAAATTGGGAAGGGGGCTTTTGAGAAACCTGGCGAGCTGTTTGGTGCCCCTGTGCGGCAAGGATGATGACCTGAGCCGCGTTTATCTTTCGGTGTTACACGACCGGTGTTTGCTGTGTGAGGAGCCCATCAGCGAGTCCTCGGCCTACCTGACCTACCGGGTATGCCCCTTTTGCCGTTTCCACTACACCCTGACCGCCAGAGAGCGGATTGAACTGCTGGCAGACAAAGGTACCTTCAAAGAGTCTCACAAGTACCTCAGCTCAGTTGCCCCCCTTTCGTTCTCCAGGCGGGGCCGCTACCGGAAGCTGCTCGTCCGGGACCAGAACCGCACCGGCCTGACCGAAGCTGCAGTTACGGGCCGTTGTCAGATCGACAGCATCGAAGCGATGCTGGTGGTCTTGGACTTCGGTTTCATGGGCGGTAGCATGGGCAGTGTCGTGGGAGAGAAAGTGGCCATGGCTCTGGAGACGGCGGCCCGCCGGGAGCTACCCCTGCTGGCAGTGGTCTCCGGTGGCGGCGCCCGGGTCCAAGAGGGTGTGCTGTCGTTGATGCAGATGGCCAAGACCGTGACCGCGGCGAAACGGCTACGCGAGGTTGGAGCCCCGTTCATCGTGGTGCTTGCCAACCCTTCCACGGGCCAGGCCTACGCTAGTTTCGCCAACCTTGCCGATGTGATTCTGGCCGAGCCCGGATCCCTGATCGGACTGTCGCCCATGAGGACTCTGCGCGAGATCTCCAAAACCCCCCTACCCCTTGACGCCCATACTGCCGAGGCCCATCTGGGACACGGCCTCTTGGACAACGTGGTGGACCGAGAAGCCTTGCGGTCCCGGCTGGCAATCCTCTTGCAAATATTGACTTCCCAGAAGCTGGGCAAAGGGAACCACAAGGACCTGCTTCAGACGGAGTTGGAAGAGGCGTTGGAGACCGGGGTCTGGGAGGCGGTGACCATCGGCCGGCACGAGGAACGTCCCCTGGCGATGGCCTATATGCGTTCGATGCTGGACCCGTTCTTCGAGTTACGCGGGGACCGCTTGAACAGCGACGACCGGTCGATAGTTGGAGGAGTCGGGTTCCTGTTCGGGGAGCCGGTGGTAGTCATCGGCCAGCAACGCCGCGCTCCGATGGACGGCCAGCGGTACCACGTCTGCGCCGACGGTCTACGCAAGGCCCAGCGGCTGATCGGACTGGCGAGCCGGTTCAAGCTCCCCTTGGTTACGCTGATCGACACCCAGGGCGCTGACCCAAGTCTGGAAGCGGAGGAACAGGGCATCGGCAATGCCATCGCCAACACCCTGTCCATGATGGTCGAGGCGCCCATCCCGGTGGTCTCCGTGATCATTGGGGAGGGTGGCAACGAAGGGGCGTTGGCTCTGGGCATGTCCGACCGCATTCTTATGCAACAGTACGCCATCTACTCGCCCATCTCGTTGAACCGAAACCTGGGCGGTCCGTTTCCCGACCATATATTTGACCGTGAGGCAGCGGAAGCGCTGATGTTGACAGTCCAAGACTGTTTGGAGTTGGGTATCGTCGACCTGGCGGTGCCAGAGCCTGAAGGCGGCTCCCACACCAACCTCAGGGAAGCGGCGAGTGTGATGCGGTTGGCCATCGTCAAACAACTGGTTGAGCTTTCCAAAATGTCCCAGAGCAAGTTGCTCAAACAACGCTACCAGAAGTTTCGCCGGATGGGCGAGCAAAGCTCATTTTCCCAGGAAGCCATGAACTTGGAAGTGGAACTGTTGATCAATATCGCCGCCCATGGCCAAAGGCACGGCCGCGCTGTCCGGGTCCAGAAAGCAAAGGCCCCGAAGAGTGAGTCACCCGAGGTCCTGATTTCAGCCGCAGAGGAAGCCTAGCGGACCACCGGTGCAAGTCAGGCCGCTTCGCATCCAAATTCCCGCAGGCTCTTTTTAACTTCCTCGATCAAATGGGCATACTCTTCGCCCACCGCTGGGTCGACCAGAGTGGTCGGCTTGGAGTTGTCCTGGTAGGTTGACCTCAGGGCGATGTTGCCCAGGAATGGTGCTTCAATCTCTTGGGCCAGCATCCCACCGGCGCCTTCGCCAAATATCTCGCCGGTGTAGTTCTCAACAATCCCCAGGATGTTCAAGTTGAGCTTCCGGATCATGTTGACGCATCGTTTGGCGTCTAGGTTGGCCAACTGCTGGGGAGTGCTCACGACCACAAACCCATCCATCGGCAAGGTCTGCATGATGGTCAGTGGGGCGTCGGATGTGCCGGGGGGCAAGTCCACTACCAGGTAGTCCAGTTCGCCCCATTCGGTTATCTCCAGGAACTGACTGATGGCGTTGTGAATCATCGGCCCGCGCCAGATGATGGCCTCTTCTTCTTTCTCCTGGAAGAAAGCCATCGATACCACTTTGACTCCCCATTTTTGCGGAGGAAGAATCTGGCCGTCGACGAAATCCGGCTTGCCCACGATGCCGAGGACCCGCGTCGCGTTGGGGCAGTCGATGTCCACGTCCAGCAGCCCGACCTGCTTTCCCTCCTGGGCCAGGGTAACGGCCAAGTTCACGGCGATGGTGGTTTTCCCGACGCCTC
>CAYOAF010000128.1:0-5336 GCA_964401855.1 uncultured Dehalococcoidia bacterium | reverse complement strand
TGGCGTTCAAGCAGACGAGAGCCAGGTCCATCAACCTGTGTCCATGCAGGACTGCCCCCTCGAACAGCGGAATCATTCTGGACCCCATTCCCATGATCATCATGGTGAAGAACCCAAGGGCCAGGACATGGAGCGTGGGCTTGGCCAGTTCCGTAGGGAGCACCTGCGTTTCCCAGATGCCACCCCCGGCCTGCAAGACCTGAAGGAAGCCGGCCACCAGGAGCCAACCGTAGGCCGACCGGACAAACCACTCGAACCGGGCGTAGGTCCCCAAAGTGTTGTTGGGCAGATGTTCCCTTCGGTTGTACAGCCCGGTGGAGGCAAGCAGGCTGGCGAATCCAACAAGCTCGAGCAGGGCGCCCGTTGCCAGAAGCCAGGATTCCAGACCCGTGAGCCAGTCTGCCACGGTCAAGCCCACGCCTAAGTTGATGCACGCGAACGCCAGCCATGCCCGGCCTCGACGGGCCGGAGGCAGGCCGAAGAAAGCCGGCGCCGCGCGGACGCTGACGGCGAAGACGAAGTTGCCGATAAACCCCAGCATTGCGGCGTGAACGAAGGCGGCGTCCAGATACAGCGGGGCGACTAGGCTACGGTCAAGTACCATCTGGACAACGAGGACCAGATGCAGCCCCACCGCCACCACCGACCACAGAAGTCCCATCCAGAGCCAGGGCTCCGCGATGCCGCGGGGCGCGGCGCCCCGGCGCAGCGCCCGTCCGATCACCACGGCGAAGAGGACGACTCCGAGACCCAGGCTTACCCCGGAGGCTGCCAGCAGGACGGGGCCGACGGTCGCGGAGTCCAAGGTCTGACCCGTAAACCGAAGGACGATGCCGGTCAACACCAAGGCCAGGACACCCCTTTGAGGCCAGGGGAAGTCCATGGGCCCGTTGCGGAACCGTGGAACGACGTGAAAGGCCACCCCCATCACAAACAGGCCCGCCCAGCCGAAGATCTGGGCCACCCCGTGGGCCTGAGTATGGGTGACCCAGGAGAGCCCGGCGGAGATGCCCAGAGCGGAAAGGAACAGCATGGCCGCTCCGGCGGAGAAGCCCAGGGTCAAGGCCACCGCCAGGGCCCACCTGACAAAGGGGCGGTACAGCCGCTGAGCCGACCAGGGCGCTGGCTGGCGCTTGCTCCGCCGGCGGAAGCGCACGACGGACGCAAGCAATGCTGCCACGCGATTCACCATAACATTCCGCCTTCCCCAAGCCGTTGCCCTGCTCTCGGGCGCCGTGGATATCCCTGGGTTGTGAGTTGGTGCGATACGAACGTAGGATCAGGGCGCGCCTGAGCGACGGAAGGTTGCGTGATCCGGCGTCATACACTTTTTGAAGGCCCGCGTGTGGGTTCGACCCCGGCAGTTGGAGCCATCCGGCCTTCATAGAGAAGCCTATCAGGCGCGTAAGCAAAAGACAACTTCAAACAAATTTCAAAAATGGCCGAAAATAGCTTCCCAAACACTTGAATTCCCTTGAAACAGACTGCTATAAACGTAGATAACATAATGTGTGCAACGGGGGCGAGGTGGCGCTGAAGACCAGTGTGGTCCAGGTTTCGGGTCGGGGGTCCAACGTCGATTTCATCATCGACGATACCGGTCCCTTTGACCAGGTGTCTCAGAGGCTCCGGGATTACCTGGTGGAAAACCAGAGGCTATGGTCCAGCGGCACTATCAGCGTCAACGCGGGCCGGCGGATTCTCTTCCAAGACCAGCTAAGCCGGATCAAGAATGTCATCGAGGCGGAGTCGGGCCTGACGGTCAGTCGGTTCTGGTGTTCCCCCGGCGACCTTGACGGCGCGAGCGCCGCCCCCGGAACTGCGGCGGTGACTTCCCCGCCCGCTGCAAAGGCCGAGCGGCCGTCGGAACCCGATCAACCCAAAGCAGAGGAAGCTCCACCTGCCAAACGGACAATAGTGCGGCAGGCGGGGTCGGCAGGGTCTCTCAAAGGCGTGCCGGGTGAGGCGCTGTTCATCAAGGAGACCTTTCGCTCCGGCGAATCGATCAACTACGCCGGAGACGTGGTGGTGCTGGCCGACGTGAACCCTGGGGCCGAGATCACGGCTGAAGGCGACATCGTGGTGTTCGGATGCCTGCGGGGCCTGGCCCACGCCGGCTCCGGGGGCGACCCCAAGGCCGCCGTCATCGCTCTAGAACTCAAAACCCCCCGGATTCAAATTGGCCCTTACATCGGCCTGGCACCGGCAATTGGCCAGCGGTCCAAAACTAGCGGGGCCGGCCCCAAGATAGCCTACGTGCGGCGGCGCTCCATCTACGTTTCGCCGTTCACGGGCCGGTTCGCGAGATACAACAGAGGGATACTGTATGACGGGTAGGACCATAGTAGTTACTTCAGGGAAAGGCGGGGTCGGCAAGACCACCGCCACGGCGAACATCGGCTCCGGACTTGCCATGCGCGGCCACAAAGTGGTGGTGCTGGACACCGACATCGGCCTGCGCAACCTTGACGTGGTCATGGGTCTGGAGAACCGGATCGTTTACGACCTGGTCAACGTTATCGAAGGCGACTGCAAGCTCCATCAGGCCATGATCCGGGACAAGCACAAGTATGAACTGTACTTGATTCCGGCGGCCCAAACGCGGGACAAGAACTGCATCGATCCCGAGCAGTTGCGGGACCTGTGTGCGAAGCTGGAGCAGGAGTTCGACTACGTCCTCATGGATTGCCCCGCGGGCATCGAGCAGGGCTTCAAGAACGCCGTCGCCGCCGCCAAGGAAGCCATCATAGTCACGACCCCCGAAGTGTCGGCCATCCGTGACGCCGACAGGGTGATCGGATTGCTGGAAGCAGCGGAGCTACAGCGGCCCCGCCTGATTATCAACCGGATCAATCCACACATGGTGAAGCGGGGAGATATGCTGGACATGCGCGACGTGGTGGACCTGTTGGCGGTGGAGGTGTTGGGCCTGGTGCCCGCCGACGAAAAGACCATTACCGCCTCCAACCGCGGGGTCCCCGTGGTCCACGACAAGAAAGCCCCCTCCGGCGCCGCATTCCTCCGGATCGCGGCCAGGGTGGACGGGGATGAAGTGCCGCTGGTGGAGGTTGAGGCGAAGTCGGGCCTGCTGGGCAGGTTCAAGGGACTCGTAGGTTTGAACGGGAGAGCCTATTCACATGCTTGAATTCTTACGGTGGTTGCTCAATCAACGGGAACTCATCAAAGACCGGGAGCGCACTAAAGATACTGCTCGTCAGCGCCTCCAACTGGTTTTGATGCACGACCGGCTCGATCTGTCCTCAGAGAAGATGGAGGACATGAAACGGGAAATCTGGGAGGTCGTGTCGCGCTACATGGTGGTCGATGATGACTTCCTGGAGTTCGAGGTCAGGCGATTGGATGAGCTGATGGTGTTGGTCTCCAACATTGAGGTGAAAGAGTTGGATCGGCTAGCCCCTGAGTCCACACCCGCGCCTGCGCCTGCGCCTACGCCCACACCCACGCCGGCCCCTGCCACCTAGCCGCCCACGCCCGATGGGAAAAACCCGCGGGCCCTGAGGCTAACGAAGGGCCGGGACAACCGGTTCGAAACCGCCACATTGGAGTCAACGGGGCTGCTTTCAAAGGGCAGCCCCGTTGCTTGTCCTCACGGGCGGACCAGCGATCGAGAACAGCCTGGCGCCAACCGGGATTCAGTTGGCGCCCTTTTGCTGTATGATGACAGCCGGTGGAGGTTCGCCCACACTAGGGGCGGCAGTCTCCACTCACGGGAGGCTCCCATGCGTTTGGTCCTGACCAACTGCAACCTGATCGACTGCGTGAGCCCCACGCCGGTCCCCGAAGCCAGCGTCACCGTGGAGGACGGCCGGATAACCGAGGTGGTGGACGGACGGCGTTCGCCGGACACCCGTGACGCCCCGGTCATCGACCTCGAGGGCGCCTATCTTCTGCCCGGCCTCTGGGACGTCCATTACCACCCGGAGTACACGGTCCTGCCCGCTCTGACTGTGGCAGAGCAAACGGCCCAGTTCGGCCAAACCCTGATGCAGGGCCTGACCGAAGCGGGGATCGTGGGCGTCCGGACCGGCGGCGCGGCCAACTTCATGGACGTAGCCTGGAGGCGGGTCTTCGAGGCGGGAGAGGTGGCGGGACCCAGGGTTTTCGCCTGTGGCAATTTCCTGACCACTACGGCGGGCCACTTCCTCGGATCGGGACATGCCCGGGAGTGCGACGGCCCCTACGGGTTCGTCGAGGCCATCCGGGACCAGATCAAGAACGGCGTGGACCACATCAAGCTGAACCTGAGCGGCGGCGTCATGGGGCCTCCCTGGGACCTGCACAAGCACTCGTTCCTTATGAGAGAGGAGTTGGAGGCGGCCTTCGCCATCTGCCACCAGCGGGAATTCAAGGTGATGGCCCACGCCACCAACCCGGACGCCGTCAAGGCCGCCGTAGACCTGGGCGCCCATAGCGTCGAGCACGGGTACATCATGGATGAAGAGTGCATTCAGTCGCTGCGGGAGAAAGAAGTCTGGTACGTCCCCACCCTGTCCATCACCCACCTGACCCCCGGACAGGCCACCTCCCGCCCGGAAAAACGCTGGGTGGAGGAGAAACAGTTGACGCCCGATCTGGTCCGGCGGGCGGACACGGCGGCCGAGGAGCACCGGACCTGGTTCCAGTGCGCCCTCCAATCCGGGCTGCGGATGGCGCTGGGGTCAGACATTCGGCCGTTGCGAGAGTCCGCCTTGCTGGAGATGGGCCTCTGGGTTAAAAACGGTGCCACTCCGTGGCAGACGCTGCTGGCCGCCACCAGGGACGCCGCCGCCCTCTGCGGCAGAGAGAAGGACCTGGGGACCGTCGGCGTGGGCAAGATTGCCGACCTCATCGTGGTGGCCGGGAACCCGCTGGAAGACATCGAAAACCTCCGGCGACTGCGGCTGGTGATAAAAGAGGGCCGGGTGGTTTCCGACAAGCGGGGCGGGCACCGCAAATAGGCCTGGATCACATAACGCGGCGACGGCGTTGGGCAAACCTCGCTGCCCTCGGAACGCCGGCCGCGTCCCATTTTCCCACAGGGTGAGAGAAGAATGAACATGGCAAGCAACAAGATGGCCATCGGGAACGTGGAGATTACCTCGCTGTCGGACGGGCTCCTAGAGTTCGACCTCTGCAACTTCTTCCCAACAATCCCCGAAGCAGACTGGGGGCCATACGAGAGCCACCTCAGCCCGGAGCATAAAGTCAGCTTCAACCTTGCTTGCTTTCTGGTCCGCTCCGATGGCAAGACCATCGTGGTGGATACCGGCCTGGGCCCCCCGCCTGCCAGCGCCCCGGAGAGCCCTTGGGGGGAGCTACTTGACGACTTTCGAGCC
>CAYOAF010000127.1:0-22535 GCA_964401855.1 uncultured Dehalococcoidia bacterium | reverse complement strand
CCGTCCTCCTGGTACATTCGCACAACCTTTCCCTGGCAGGTGATGATATCGCCGCGGCCGTTGTTGGCCCGGTATTGGACACCGAACTTGCGGATGTCCCCGGACTCTCCGATCCACTGTCTGAGCATGTTGTGGAGGTAGGCGAATTGGAGCAGCCCCATCCCATCCACGTCCTTCTGACCCCGGCTATTGGCGATGTCCGGGTCCTGGTGATGGTACACGTATTCATCGTTGACCGCCGCGTAGCGGTTGAAGTTCATCAGGTCGGTATATCGCCGAAATATGGGCAGGCTGCTACCCTCCTCAATCTCTTCAAAGAACACGCCTTGGGGATCGAACACCATCGGGCTGGCCCACTCTTGGTGCGGGTTGCCGGTGGGGATTACCTTGACCTGTTCCTCGCCCTTGGAAGGGGCATCCGGCCGGTCGAAGATGAACACCCGCAGGTGCCGCAGCAGCTTCACCAGTTCGTTATTCTGGTTGGTCAGCCGGGCTTCGTTCAGGCCGAAAAGCAGTATGCCAGACCGGCCCGTCTTCTCGTAGACGTCCACCAGTTCGCTGGTACCGGTTATCACGTCGCCTACCCGGATGGGCACGTGGTACTCAGCCTCGTTTCCGGCGCTGAAGCTCCGCACCGCGAAGCCCCCTTGGGACCGGGGGTCGCGTAATCCGGCTCCACGATCATCTCCCGCAATCTGGCCAATATCGGGCCATATCGGGAGGTGGCCAAGCGCCAGGTGGCCGGTATCATCTAGCGGCCAGGCAAACGGATTGAACTCCGCCGGCGCCACTATGCCGCCGAACCGGGAGTTCTTGGCGTACTCTTGGTCCCAGAAGAGCCGGGGAGGCCTCTCAGGCCAGTAGACGGCCATCCCCCACCGGCGCACGTCGGTGGCGGTCACCGGCTGCGACGTGATGGTGTGAAAAGGCTTGCCTTTCAGGTTCTCGATCGTCTCTCGTATGCTCTCTTTGGTAGCCAAGGTACTCGCAACCATCTCGTTCTCCCGGCCAACGCTCTCGGCAGCCGGCCATCACAATGTAAAGTGTCCGCGATAAGCTATCGCCTCGGTTTCCACTTCCGGCCGTCCCGCAGCGGGACCCATTGGCCGGGAAAGTCCCCTCATCACAACGGCATGCTCGGCGTCTGGTCCGGGCTCCGGCCCGAAACCGCCCTCCCCCGACGCATCAAGGGTGTCCGATGGACCTGCCGAAGGGTGGGGGACGCGGCCCCCTCAGGAACTTTCGGATTGGCTGCTAGTGCCTCTGGGTCAATTTACCTGGTTAGCCTACCGGCCCTGCCACACTGGGCGGCGCTTCTCGGCGAAAGCCTTTGCGCCCTCGGCCCGGTCCGCCGAGAGGCCCACCTGTTCGTGCAAGGGGTAGCGGCGCGCCAGCGCGGTTTCCAGGGGAAGGTCTGCTCCCATCATGATCGCCTGCTTGCAGGCTTGGACCGCCAGTGGGGCGCACTCCACGATCTGAGCGGCCCACCGGTCCGCGGCCGGGATGAGGTCCGCCAGGGGGACGACCTCGTTGACCAACCCGGCGTTCAAGGCGTCCTGGGCGTTGATGCGGCCGCCCGTGAGAATCAGGCCCATGGCAATCTTCAGAGGTATTTGCCGGGGCAAGCGCTGAATCCCCGTTCCGGCCACCCTCCCCCATTTGGGCTCGGTGAGGCCGAACTGGGCGTGCTCCGCCGCTACGATGATATCGGAGGATAGCGCCATCTCGAAGCCCCCACCCAGCGCGTAGCCGTTAACCGCCGCGATGATGGGCTTGGTCAGAGGGATGTACCTTTGGGCGATGGCGCCGAAGCCGCCTTTTTCGGCCGGGTGTCCGATCTCAGTGGGGTGTTCGGCGGCATACTTCAGGTCGTTGCCGGCGCAAAAAGCCTTGTTGCCGGTACCGGTTATCACCGCGACCCGCACGTCCGAATCGCCTTCCATATCACTCAACGCATCGTGTAGCTCGGCGCTGGCAGCGGAATGAAGGGCGTTCATTCTCTCCGGCCGGTTGAGGGTTATGTAGGCCACCTGGCCCCGTTTCTCGTACACTATGTACTGGAAGGGCATCCTCTGCTCCTAAACCGCCTGAGAGGCCATTTTGGAAGAAGCCGTCCAAGGACCCAGCCATCCCAAACGCCGAGTTTCATGGGTTAAGAACACCTTGGCTAAGTCTCCCGAATTCTGGGGTCCACGTAGGCGTACAGAATATCAACTATGGTGGCCATCATGATGTACAGACCTCCGGAGGTCAGGACCGTGGCCTCCACAACGGTGAAATCCCTCTGTTGGACGGCGCCCAGCATCAACTTCCCCACGCCCGGCCAACCGAACACCTGCTCCACCACGATGGAGCCGTTGAGCAGCCCGCCCAGGCTTATGCCGGCGAAGGTCATCACAGGTATGACGGCGTTCTTGAGGGCGTGCTTCCAGATGACTATCCAATTGGCCAGCCCTTTCACCCGGGCGAACTTGATGTACTCGCTGTCCAGCACATCCAGCATACTGGACCGGGTGAGCCGCACCATACCGGCAATGAGGAAGAGGGACAGGGAGAAAGCGGGTAGTACGAAGTGGGTGGGCCCGCCAATTCCGAAGGTGGGGAGCCATCCCAAAATGGCCCCAAAGAGTAGAATGAGCATCACGCCCACCCAGAATTGGGGGGCGGCCATCCCGACGATGGCCAGCGGTGTAACTACGCGGTCGACCAGGCCGCGCCGGTTTACCGCGGAGATTATGCCCAAGGGAATGCCGATGATCAGGGTCAAAACAAACCCGGCGGCGGCAAGCTTGATGGTGTTGGGCAGGCGTTCAGCCAGCAGGTCTCTGGCCGGCCTCCCCCAGGTTGGAGAATCACCGAAATCGCCCTGAACCATGTGACTCAAGAACTTGGCGTATTGCACGTAGACAGGTCGGTCCAGCCCCAGCCTCTCCCGCATCGCCTGCCGCTCTTCCTGGGTATCCTGAGGGTTAGTCAGAAAAGACACCACGTCTCCGGTTATGTTCACAGCGAAGAAGACCCCGGCACTGAGAGCCAATAGCGTGATGGTGGCCTGTATCAGCCGGAAAAGGATGAAACGGCCCATGCGGCAATGCCTCCAGTCTTCTCACCCGGTGGCGGGTGCTTGTTCTCGAAAATGGCGGCCCCGTAGGGCCGCCATGCCCGATTTATGGGGCATGGCGGGAAGCCCGCCCGCCCCTTTTCGATGCCAAGTTACCCCACGGAACCCAAGGTCATTGGCAAGCCAACTCACGTGGGCCGTCTTGGGAACGTCCGCCCAGAGCACGGGGCCGGGGTTTTATGTCTCCCCGCCCCCGCGCCAAAGGGTATCAATAGCTAGTTAAGCTCGACCGTCCAGAGGGCGCTGGCGTAAGGTACCATCGCCGAGGGCGACCAAGACTTGACTTTGGGGCCAGCTGCCCAGGGGGAGTTCGTGTAGAACAGGCTCCACTCCCAGTGCTGTTCCCGCGCGACCTTGTTTGCCTGGTAATAGGCTTCATGCCGCTCTTCCATGGTGCCGATGAGCTCAGTGGCCTTTTGGACCACTGCCTTAAGCTCCGGGTTCTTGCCCCTGGTGGGCTGCGGCGAGGCGTAGCCGCTGAAGAGGATGCTGCCGCCGTCGAACCGGGCCTCGTTGGGCCGGGCGGTGTAGAAACCCGCGATCTCGAAGGAGTGCATCTTGTCCTTGATGGACACCGAGTCACCCACCTCGACCTCGCAGTTGATGCTAAAGGCTTCTTCCCACTGGGCGCAGACCAGCTGGGACACCTCGGGCACGAAGGGCAACTCCCCTGCCTCCCAGGTGTATAGCTGGTACGGGTCGGGGAAGCAACTGCCCTCGGCGCAGCCGATAGAGGCCATCAATTCCCGGGCCTTTTCCACATCGTAGGGCCAGGAGTCCAGGTCCGGCTTGTATCCCAGGGACGCCGGGGTGACGTGGGCCCATCCTTCGATGATCGCCATTTCGCCGCCGTAGATCTCTTCGGCGATCAGTTCTTTGTCGAGGGCGTAGTCCAGCGCCTGGCGGAACTCCTGCTTGTCACAGGGTACGTCCAGGGCATGACCAGTCCCGTTGTCCGGCCAGCAGCCCTCGCTGAGGAACCACAGATACAGGGCTTCGGGGCCGAAGATGATCTGCCCGCCGGCGTCTTCTACCTGGTCCCGCACCTCAAGGTTGGCCTCTACCAGGTCGGCCTCGCCGGCGCGGAGGGCCGCTATTCTGGTGGACAGCTCTGGGATCAGCCGCATGTCCAAGTTCTGGTACCGGTGGTCTCGCTCGTAGAGCTTCCAGTAGTCGGCGAACCGCGACCACAGCATCCGTGACCCCTTGTCATGCTGTTCCAGCATCCAGGGACCCGTTGTGCCCGGGGTGGGGTCGTCGTTGTACCCGTCCCGGCCCACGCTCTCCCGGTAAGCCTTCTGGAAAAGGGTGCCGCGGGGGCCGGCGAACATCTCCGAGAGGTAGAAGGCAAGGAAAGTCTGGGGTGTGTCGGTGGTTACGCTGATCGAGTTGGGCCCAGAAACCACCCAGGGCTCGGTGACCCGGGCCATATTGGCGTTGGTAGGCGAAACGGACTCGGTTTCCGCCCGCGGGCCCAAGTTCTCTTCCATGGCGTAGGCCGCGTCCTCGGCCGTCAATATGTCCCCGTTGTGGAAGGGGACGCCCTGGCGGATCTCGAAGGTCCAGGTGAGGCCGTCAGGAGAGAAGCTCCACTCCGTGGACAGGCCGGGCACCACCTTCTTGCCGCCTTCACCCTGCAGGATGAAGTCATGGACCAGCCCCTGGTAGAGGCCGCCCTCACCACGCGCGTCGTGGTCGGAGAAAAGCTCGTTGCCCCAGTCCGACGTTGCCAGTATCAGCGTGCCGGTGGGGCCGACGGCTGCCGGCACCTGGGTAGCGGCCGGCGCCGCTGTCGGCGCGGGCGCAGCCGTGGCTGCTGGTTTAGGCGTGTTGGTCGGTCTCGGGGTTGCGGTCGCCGCGGCGCCGCACGCTACGGTAAGCAAGAGCACAAGGCCGAGCCCCAGGCCCATTAGCCGTAATAGGTGTGCCCTGCTTTGGTTACCAGATTTCATGGTCCACCTCGCTGCATAATATTGGACATCCGCCCTGGCGTCCAGGGCCTGTGGTCAAAAGTGCCGGTGCCGGGGGTGCAGGCAGGGGCCTGCCTACAACCTCGGCCGCTCCCAGTGAACTGGTAAATTCGGAGCGCTCGCATCCACCACCCACGCGAATCCTTAAGGGTGCCTAAAATACTATATAAGTTCCTCCAACTGCAAGCGTCCAGCGTCGGCCTTTGCTGCCACTGGCCTCTCCGACCCGGGAACGGACGGCCACCGGCCAACCCGAGGCCAACTCAGGATAGCCTGGATGGAGCCTCCCTCATTTCCACCGATGCCGAGTTCTCGGATTCCGGCCAGGTTGGCGGCCGGGGCATACCAACTGGCGCTGTCTCGCCATCCCTATCGGAACCCAAGAGTAACGAAATAGCCTGAAAACCCTGCACCTTGGTACTATGACAAAGGGCAGGCGGGACCGAGGTTTACGCCCAGGCCCATCGGAGGAGATATTATACTCGGCCTGTATGGATTTGACAACTTCTCTTCGCAGCTATCGTTCCACCGCCTTGATGATCGGGCCGCCGGCCCCCCAGAAGAAGGCCCCCCGGCCTGCGGCGGCGCCCAGCACCGCCACTGAATAGCAGTCGGCGTCCTCCACCACCGGCAGGAGCGTATCCGGGCTGTCCCACAACCACTGCAACTCCGGATGGGCGATGCCGAAGCCCTTGGGCTCCATGCTCTCCATCAGGTCCCGGAAGGGCATCCTGGCCTGCCGGTACATCTCTTCTTTGACCCGTTTCTTGTCCCATCCCTTTCGCTGGAACACCAGGGCGTGATCCGGGCATACGATCATGAAGTGGGTCTCTTTCTCATCGGTATTGTACCGAGGGTCCGACCTTCGCCCCATGAGCCACTTGCCTGTGGGCACCTGGACCAGGTTGCAGGCCGCGGTGGCGAAGCCGTGGACCAGCTTCTCCGCCTCCCAGTTCGCGAAGTCATGAAGCTCGCAGGTGCCGTAGACGTAGTGCACGGTCACGGTGCTTTCGTTTGGGTGGAAGCCGTGCTCTACGTGATATGGCTCCCAAGGGCTCCTCTCCTCGTCCTCCGCCAGGCACAGACTGTATTTAATGGGAGACCCGATGGTGTCCATATCGGATACTCCGGGGTAGGTGAACCCCACGTTCATCATGATAAGCCGCAGCGCCCGGCCGATGACGCTGTTGGCGTAGGAGATGGACCCGGGACCCAGCGCGCAGACTCCATGGTTGATCCCCAACTCCCGGGCGATGGGGCCGTTGACCAGGATGAGGGGTGCATGGGGGCCGGTGGACATGGCCTTGTTGCGCAGGTACATCTGCGGCTCGCTGATGCACTGGACGGCGGTGATAAGCACCGGCAGGTGCTCGGGCCGGCATCCCGCCATGACGGCGTTGGCCGCCAGCTTCTGCACCGTCGCCACGCCGAACCCCGGCTCCAGCTTGGCGATGATGTCCTGGGGCGCCCGGTTGGAGCCATTCATCATCAGCTCAACCCGGTCCGCCGTGGGTGGGATCAGGGGAAAACCGTCGCTCCACCGCCACTCTAGGAACTGCCGGTTCATCGCCTCCATGGCTTCCAGCAGGTCCTTGCCTTCAAAGCTCAGTTCCTGCTGGGCGATGGTGGTGAACCCCGCATCCGCGCCGGAGTTCTCCGGAGGCTCGGTGAGCCCTTGAATCACCTCGCCGATCCCGGCGCTCACCATGTCGGTGATGATGTCCGGGCTCTGGTTGGTGAAAGGGAGGGGCATGTGCGCAATCGCCAGAGTTGGAACGCCGAAGTTTTCCGCGCTCCTCTGGGCGTCTTTGTCGAAACCCCGGGCGACCCACGAAACCGTTGGGACCCCCCGCTTCTCGAACTCCACCATGTCGTGGACAAGCCACGACGTGCAGGAGCCTCAATCCGCTGTGGTGCCCACCACGGCGTCGCACTCCTGGGCCACCAGTTCGGCATCCTCCGCGGTGGCGTGCCGCATGGTCGAACCCACCGATCCGGTGTAGAACTTGAACTGGGCGTCGGGGAAACGTTGTCCCAGGTAATGGGCGGTCTGCTCCAGCGCCACATCGCCCCCACCTTTCAAATTCCAGTAAAGCCCGATGGTCTTGCCGGTCATCTCTTTGAGCCTGGATGCCAGGCTGATGGGGGCGACCGACGTGCCGGCCTGGGGGTTGACGATCTCTAGCTTTGCCACTTCAACCCTCCTTTCCTGCCGGGCCACCAGCTTCGGGCCTGCCGGTGCTGGGGCACGCCATCCAGCCTCGGCAGCACGTTTGCAGCTGCCCTGGACCGGCAAAGGCGCGGGTCCCCTACACCAGGCCCAGGGCCGGACGTGGGGAGGGGACCCCGGTGGAACGGTGCGGTAACTTACTCTTTGCCCAGGAGGATGGCCTCCACCTGAGGAGCGGCGGCAGCCGCCATCGTCTGTACCTCGTCGTCGCCATGCATGTCCGCCATGGCGCCCATGTCGTGAGAGACGACGGCGATGGGGTAGTCGGGAATCCCCTGGGCCCGGGCCATGCCCCGGCCGGTGGTCATCACCAGCTTTTCGACCCCGATGGCGGCGGCGGGGATGCCTGCCCTTTCCATGGTCAACGCGTCGAGCACACTGCCCGACGTGCAGGAGCCTCAATCGCCCACGCCGGTAATCACGGCGTCGCAGGTCTTGATGATGTCCTCCTGGATTTCCAGGGGAGCCAGGTTGCCGATGAACGGCTTCTTTCGGAACACCACCGTCTCGAAGCTGTACTTCTCACGCAGCATGTCGACGACGGCGTTGATAACCCGGTCGCCGTAGGGCCGGCCGTTCCAGATGACGCCCAGCGTCTGGCCATCCAGCGTCCCAACGCGTGGCGCCATGATTACCTTGCCGGTTGCGGGACCCGCCGTGGGGTTGAAGATCTCCAACATGACTGACTCCTTATCTCGGATCGGCTTGCTGCCTCGGTGTCTTGCTTCGCGGGCCGGACGCCTTCTCCGTTAGATACGACCGTTAGATACGGGTGGAGGGGCCAGTCCGGTTCAAGGCTTTGGCCTACTGGAATCCTGCTATGTTACCTGCCTCGAATAGCTACGGTTACGGGGTCGGTGGACACGCCATAGGGGGCGATAAAACACAGCCGGGGCCCGGCATTGCCCCCGCCCACTATCACGTAAATATCAGAACGGCGCAAGAGGCTGGTGTCGTCGAACATAATCCGGTCGTATTCATCGGATTTGAATACGTGGACAAACCGCTCGTCGTCCCCGGGTTCCTCCGGGTGGGCAATCCCGGCGTAGCTCGTAAAGTCGGACGAATGGGCGCCCCAAAGGCCCCGGCGCTTCAACTCCGCCACCGACCGCATGCATTTCTCGAACACGTAGTCGCGAATATCATTCTTGCTCCACCCGAAGCCGATGAAGATGTCGGCGAAGTGGGGAGCGATGAACAGAGGATAGGTGCCCCGAAAGAAGTCGTAGGTGGAGATGGCGTCCACCATCGAGTCCAGCATGAGTTCGGGCGCGGCTGTCCTCTGGCAGTATACCTGATAGGGACCCGGGTACGTTGAAAGGGCCGTCACGGTACTGGTATCGCGGTCGAAGCCAAGCTGCACGTGCAGCGGATCCCAAGAGGATTCCTCGTTTTCCGCGATGCAGTAGTGGCCCCGGCCGGGGTTCCCCCACTGGCCCCGCTGAATGCCGTCGGGGCGGGCTTCGGCGCAGTTCCACAGCAGGAGACTGATGGCGCGGGCCACCGTGCTGCTGGGGCGGTTGCCGGCAGCGCTGAACAGATACATGCCGCTGTTGAATCCAAGCTCTTTCCCCAGGGGTCCGTTGACGATGAGCAGGGGCCAGGCGCTACCGAGGGTGGCTATGTGGTTGAACTTGAAATCCGGGTGGCAGATGGCCTCCACCGCCGCCACCAATACAGGCATGTATTCGGCCTTGCAGCCGGCCATGACTGAGTTGATGGCCAGCTTCTCAGCGGTGATGAGGCGGTCACGCTCCGGAATCTCGCCGATGACCTGGTCTGGCTCCAGGTTGGCGTACTCCAGGAACTCGACGATCCTCTTTTCGGTGGGCGGGACCACGGGATGGCCATCGGTCCAGCCCCGGTCATAGAAGAGTTCGATGGCATCTTCTAGGCTGTCAACGGCCATCCGCTCGGAAACCAATTGCTTGCTCATACCACGCTTCCTGCCGGCGCCTCGGCCAGTCCACCCGGGCGACGGTGCCGAAATTCTGCTCACCCCCGCCTTGGGGGCCTCGACCATTTCATATCTCGCGACCTGGAAAAGGCTGCGCCCCCATCAAGGCTGTGATTATAACATAGGGGCATTATCCGGAGCGTTGAGGATAACTGAATTCTGGGGTGGGTGATAGGGCCATCCGGCCGTTCAGGCAGATGACATCCTGCAAAACCGTGTTAACTAAGCACTAGGGCTGCAGCGGATATCGATCACCCGGGCAGCGATGAAGCACAGCATTGGCGACACACCGCCGCCGCCGCCGCCACAGGTCTTCGGCCCCCTCCATGGAATGAAGGTCCAAGAACGCTGCATGATTCGGATACCAGACGGCCAGCATCTCATCGACCCGGTCATGCTCGCAGCCGATCGGTTGGCCGTGTACCGGGGTGCGCCAGAGCACCCGGCCTCCAACTCGAGCGATTGTCTGCATCATCACGGCCACATAGTCTTGATACTCCCTGCCGTTCGGATATGCGGCAGCCGAGGTGTAACGATTGAGATTGAGCATCAGGACCGGAACATCCTGGCCGCTGGCGGCTGTAGCCCTGATAGCATCAATATCGGCTGAATCGCCAGACACTGAATCTATGTGGACGTTATTCATTCGGACCTTCTCAAGGGTGGGATGAGAGTCGCCAAACGGGACGCCTGCCCCGTCAGGCGCCGGCTTGGCCGACCGTGAGGCCTTCCATGCCCAGCCGCCGCAGGGCCTCCAGGGTGGGCGCGCCGGTCTCCGGGTCCCAGTCGAGGCACTCGTAGTATTCCCGGAACCACTGCTCCAGATGCGGCCCGGCGGGTATAGTCTTGTCTTTGGCGGGGCCGGCGTCTAGTCCCCCCAGCATGCGCGGGCTGATGTCGTAGTCGTCCCCGCGCTGGTAGCCCAGGTGAATGGCCATCAGGCGCTGCAGCGTGACCAGGCGCTCGCCGGTGGTCAACGCCTCCTCGCGAGAATAGCCTTCCCAGCCGGTGGCGCTGGAGAGCGCGTGAATGGCGGCGTCCCAGGTGCCCAGAGCGCCTCTCAAGGCAAAATAGCAGACGCCGATGGTGTCATCCCACAGCTTCAGGAGTTGGCCCTGGTAGATGGGCTCCACCATCCCATCGGGGTCCTTGGGGTCCAGGTACTCGTAGCCCATATCGGGAACGCCGTCTTTCCGGGGCGGATAGACCAGCCCCAGCTCCGTCTGCCACACCGGCCCGGCGCCGGCGATGAGCATCTGAAAAATGAGGCCCGGGTGCATTCGCAGGTCGTGGTCGTTGAACCCAGTGCCCTTCATGTGGACCGCCAGGTCCTCGATGCCCAGGTCCCGGCCGCACTCCTTAGGTGGCTTGGCCAGGGAGGCGCCGATGCCCTCCCGGCGCATCGTCTTCTCCAACAGCTCGATGACGGCCTCATGGTTGCCCCAGGTGAGGTCCAAGCCGTCCACCTCGTCCTGGTTGAGCCGCTCGGTGTTGTAGGCTTCCATCACCATGGCGATGTTGCGGGGCACCTCTCCGCCGTCCAACCCGAGCCCGTCCACCATGCCGGTGATGGCCAGGGCCACGCCCGGGTCGTCGATGCCCAGGTTGGGGCCGGTCGCCTGGATGATCTCACCCCCGTAGCCCGAGACCACGGTCCCGGCCAGAGGGCCGGTGGTGACCACCGTCTCGTGATGGCAGGACATGTCGCAGTTGAACCCACCCACCGGCCGCACCCGCCACTTGGGGGAGTCCTCCACCCAGCGCCGACTCCAGTGCATCTGGTACTCCGGGTCGGAGTAATTCTTCCCCTGCACTCTGCCGTGTTCTTCGAGGTTCGCCTGGGCTCCGGGCACCACCGAGTGGGCCTGCCGGGTCGGTGGTGGGTACGGAGACGCAAAAAGGGCCCGGTTCCAGGTCTCGTAGGCGTCCATGAGGCCCGCGGGGTCGGCGATGGGCGCCCGGCCGGTGCCCCGTACGGCGATGGCCTTGAGCATCTTCGAGCCCCAGGCAATGCCGGCCTCGCCCCGGGCCGCAGTGTAGACCCCGTCGGACCGTACCGCGGCCCCGGTGATCAGGTTCTCCCCGCCGGGGCCGATGCAGGCGACGCTGATCTGCAGGGGGTCGCCCAGCTCCAGCTTGACGCGGCGCGGAGTCTCGAAGGTGTCCATGCCCCAGTAGGGCGCGGCGTCGCGCAGCTCCACCTGTTCGTTCTCGATCCAGAGATAAACGGGCTTGGGCGAGACGCCCCGGACCACGATGCCGTCCCAGCCGGCATGCTTGAGCCGGGAGCCGAAGAACCCGTGGGCGTGGCTCAACCCCACGTGGTAGTCGGGGCACTCCCGCAGGTTGACCAGGACCCAATGGGAGGCGCTGGGCACCATGGTACCCGTGAGGGGGCCGGTGAACAGGTAGAAGGGGCAGTCGGGGTCGACCGGGCGCATCTTCGGGGTGATCTCCTGAGATAGCAGGTACAGGCCGACGCCGGTGGCGCCCCCATAGGCCCGCAGCACTTCATCCGGTGGCATGGGAACGGACCTGGTTGACCCGCTGGTCAAGTCCACCTCAAGGATCTTGTCCTGGAAACCGCCCTTTGTCGCCATGACGGACCTCCCGCGATGTGGTTGCTTTATGGAGTGGGGTGCTTCGCTGGCCTGATGTTCATGCCGAATCTGGCCACGAGGTGCTGTATGCCTGCCGGGTCCCGTAGCCGGAATGGACAGAGCCAGGGTTTCCAGCAGAAAGGCCCGGTTCACCCGGCGGACACCAACCCTGACGAGTTGGCCTGACGATTTGGAGTGTAAGGACACTGCTCAGGGCTGTCAATGCCTCTTCTTGCCTGAGCCGAAGTTCCTTATTGACGAGCGTCGGAGAAGCCCCCATACTCCGTGACAAATGAAGGTGTATTCCGGGCATAGGAGGTGCTACATGACTTCGGCAACAGAGCGGGCACTGGAGCTACGGGCCCAAAAGTATAATTGAGCGGAGACTGTGCTTCTGGCCGTGAGCCAGAGCGCGGGCCTCGAGGTGGGAGCCGCGCCTCGCATCGCCACCGGGTTCGGAGGTGGCGTGGGTGGGGGAGGCTCCATGTGCGGCGCCCTGGTCGGCGCCGTCATGGCGGTGGGCCTCAAGCATGGGCGGGCCAGCGGGGACGAAGACAACCGGGCTGCCTACGGCCGCAGCCAGAAGATACTGCGACTCTTCCAGGATGAGATGGGCAGCTCCATCTGCCGGGAGCTGACGGGGATGGACCTCTCAACGCTTGAGGGTTCCAAGGCCTTTCGCCAGTCGGACGTCCCGGATCGGGTCTGCCGGAATTGCGTCCTGACGGCGGCCCGTCTGGGAGAGGAGCAGCTTGCTTCCTAGAGCGCCATTATCACCCGGTTCTCTCTACAACGAACGTTGAGATGCCTGAAGGCCATCTCATAGGATTGCTTTGGGGGGACCCTTCTTCTCCCAATATGAACCCGTGCCGGACCCGGCCTTTTCGGGCCGGGCCCTTAGACCATGAGAGCACTTGAAGAATGAAGGAGCGTTGAGAATGGGACGGTTAGACGGCAAGGTGGCCATCATCACCGGCGCTTCCCGCGGTCAAGGAGCCGCGGAGGTAAGGCTCTTCGTCCGTGAGGGCGCCAAGGTCTGCTTCGGCGACATCCTGGACGAGGAGGGGATGAAGCTGGAGGCAGAGATCAGGGAGCTGGGTGGCGAAGCCACCTACGTCCACCTGGATGTGACCAGCGAAGAGGAGTGGAAGCAGGCAATTCAGCACACCGAGGCCACCTACGGGAAGCTGGATATCCTCGTGAATAACGCGGGGATCTCCATCGGCACGCGGCCCATTGAGGAGACCTCGCTGGCGGATTGGGAGGCCATGCAGGGTGTAAACTCGACGGGGGTGTTCCTGGGAACCAAGTCCGCCATTCCCGCCCTGCGCCGTAACGGGGGAGGGTCCATCGTGAACATATCCTCCGCCGCCGGCCTGGTGGGCATCGGCCGTTCCGCCGGCTATACGGCCAGCAAAGGGGCGGTGCGCCTCTTCACCAAGGCCACCGCCATCCAGCACGCCAAGGAAAACATCCGGTGCAACTCGGTCCACCCGGGCCCGGTCAACACCCCCTTCATCCAGGAGCTGCTGGACAATCCTGACCGCCTCCAAGAACGGGTAAGCCGCGTCCCCCTGGGCAAGATAGGGACCCCGGACGACATCGCCTACGGTGTGTTGTACCTCGCTTCCGACGAGGCGTCCTTTGTCACCGGTTCAGAGCTTGTCATCGACGGCGGCACCACCGCGCAATAGGCGCCCGTTCCGGCCGAGTCGGGCTCGTGCCCAGTCAGGAGACGAGCCGCGGCTTGCCCGGGAGGGGGACAATCCTGCCGATGACCACCAGGGGGCTCCTCATCGCCGCGGACATTATCAGGTGGCGCAGGATGTACCCGCCCGCCAGTCCCGGGACCAACCCCACCAGGGTTACCGCCATGCGTCCCTCCGGCCCCGCGTCTTCCAGGGAGGTGAGTATGGTCAGTTCCACGCTCAGGGGGACCATCAGTCCCAGGACGATGAAGCCCAGCCAGAAAAAACTGGACAGGTCTCCCCGGATCAGCGATTCCACCGACGCCTTGGCTGCCACTGAGGCCCGCACCAGGTAAAGGTAGCTGAAGACCACAAAGGCCTCGATGGCTAGCAGCACGCTGTCGGCCTTGAGGAGTTGTTCCTCGGCCTCTACCACCCTGTCCGCCACCACAACGTAAATCGAAAGGATGAGGGTGACGCTCATCATGCCGGCGGAAAGGGCGGAAACCAGGAAGAGCAGGGGCAGAGCCGGGGTGCTCCAGAACGGGACGGCCCGCGCCGATCCCAAGAGCAGGCCGGTGTAGACCATGGCCATGACGGCCAGCACCCCACCGGCGAGGCCAATGCCCCGCAACACGTTTTCGGGAGCCTCCGCCCAGACCAGCGCCAAATGGACCAGACCGACGATGATGAAGGCGGTCAAGATGAACACCCCCCGGGAAATCCAGGAGGTTCGGGGGTGGAAGGCCGCTCTGGCAAAGCCAAAGGGCCGCCCCAGGTCCAACACCAGAAATAGGGTACTGAAGGCCACCAGAGGCGCCGCGATGGTGACGCCGATCTTCACGATAGGGTCCCACTCGGTGGTACGGCTGGCAAACTCCCCGGCCACGCCGGTCACGTAGGCCCCGCAGCCCCCTCCGGCCAGAAAGAGGTACAGGGCGATCTGCCATCCCCAGATGGTTTGGCGCTCACCTATGCGCTGGTCCATAGTACAGCCTCCCTAAGAGCTTGGGCAGATATAAGGTCGGCGGCACGGCCGTGCTGGGGCTCAACAAGCTCTGAATCACTAGGGCGGTAGATAGAAAACCGAGGGGTTTGTCCCGGCCTCGGGGTTCAGCTGGGCCGCGCCTTTGTTCCGGATCAGGCCGGAGACGAGGCTTGTGTGATCGTCCAGGTCGCCGAAGATACGGGCCTTGCTGGGGCAGTTGGCCACGCAGGCCGGTTCCAGCCCCTGGTCGACGCGGGCCGAGCAGAAATCGCACTTCTCCACGGTGCCGAGGGTGTGCCGGGCATACCCTTGCTCTTCAAAAGGCGTCCTGCCGGGCTTCTCTCCGTTCCCCGAATGGCCGTTCGCAAAGTAGGGGATCTCCCTGTCGTAGAAATACCGGGAGGCGTAGGGGCAGGCCAGCATACAGTAACGGCAGCCGATGCAGAGGTCCTTGTCGATCCATACTATGCCGTCGGGACGCTGTTTGGTGGCCCCGGTGGGGCACACATCCATGCAGGGCGGGTCCTGGCAGTGCATGCACAGGAGGGGAAGGGCCATGCGCTTCACCGCGGGGTACTTACCCCACTCCAGGCGCTCGACCCGGGAGAACATCACCCCGGTGCCGGTCGCGTTCTCCGCCCGGCAGGCGGCAACGCAGGCGTAGCAGCCGATGCACCGTTTTAGGTCTATGACCATCCCGTAATGCATTGTGGTTCCCTCCCCTGTTTGATGCCTGAACCCTTAGCCCCCGGCGATGGCGAAAACCACCGACAGGGACACCCTGGGCTGCTCGGACCCCATCTCCTTGAGCGGGGTCTCAAGTGCCTCTTCGGCCACTATGTGGTCGTTCACCGCCAGGCAGATGGTGTCGCCCAAGTGCCGGCCGTCGGCGGAGAAAAGCTGGCGCCGGACCCGCTCTCCAAACTGATCGCCCAAGGTCTCCAGCAGGGTGCGCAGCGTGGCATCCGAGGGCACCCCAATCTCCACGAAGGGTCGGTCGATCAGCTCTCTCCGGATGCCGAATAGGCGGATGGTTACGTCCATGCTGCCCTTAGCTGATGGCGGTGCATTTGCCTTCTGTTTGCCTTTGCCCTCTGGCATGGTTTCAGGGGGGGGGAACGGGGGATCTTCGTCCGCCGCCCAGGTTGAGGTCCTAGAGCTTCCTAAATTTTCCGCCGATCCCCGGCAGCCAGCGGGTCGGGTGTTTCGCGTCCGCTTTCGGGGCCTTCTCTATCTTCACCGCGGCATCGGCGTCCATGGCGGTGACCACCGGGTCGGTGTGGGCCCAGTCCATGGGCATCAGCGCCTCGAAGAAGGTGCCCTTGCCCGTGGCCACCGGCGTGAACTTGGACCAGTGGCCGCCGTTGTTGGCGACGGCTATCACCTCCGGGTGAATCCCCTCCACCACCTTGGCTTCGCCCATGCTCGCTCCAGCTTCCTTGGACTTGATCCAGACCTGGTCCCCGGTTTTTATCCCCTTTCGCCTGGCCGTCTCGGAGTTGATGGTGACGTAGTTGGTGTAGGGGTCGAGGGCCGATATCTCGTCCAGCCAGGGGTTCTCGAAGGTGTAGGAGAACTGGTGGTGGGCCACCCGGTGGTAGACTGCCTGGAGGTCGTATTCCCGGTCTTTGGCCAGGAGCGCGCCGCAGGGTTTCCAGTCGGGCAGGGGATCGTAGTCGCTGGTGTCGATCTCCGTTACGCCCAGCTCGTCCAGGATGGCCTGGATCCCCTCGCCGGCCTTCTTGAACCACTCAAAGTAGACGGGAGCGCGGACGTGGCGGAAGGGCTTCCAGTAAACCTCTTCTATCTTCTTGCGCCAGGTGACTACCCCGTTCTTCTTGAACCACTCCAGGCCGCGTTCGGGCCCGAAGTAGCACTTGTAGAGACGGTCGGCGATCTCCTCACAGGTGTAGGCGACATCTCCCTCCAGGGCGTATGGGGGGTTGAGGCCGTAGAAATGGTTCATCAATTTGTTGAAGTCGGCGCGGAACCCCACCCGGTCGGCCAGCTCCAGCATGACCTCGGAGAAGTAGCGGGCCTGGCCCGGAGGCTTCAAGATGGGCTGGCGGATGGTGTGGGTGAAGTTGCCCCGGCCCGCCGGATGGTGGTGGGTGATGGTGTTGGGGAGAGGGTCCAGCCGCTCTAGGTAGCAGGCATCGGGGAGGACAATATCGGCGAAGTAAGTGGTCTCGTCCAGCCACAGCTTGGACGCCACCGTGAACATCTTCTTCATGAAATTCGCCGTCACCTCGGGGTTCCCCAAGCTGTAGATGATGTTGGGCCCGATGACGAAGAGCATCTCCGGCGTGTAGGGGATCTTGAACCCGTCCAGGTTCTGCATGGCCAGCACTGGAATGTGTCCGGACATCCCGGTGCTCAGCAGGTCCGACAGGGTGACGCGCTCCGGTGGGACGGGGGTCCTGGGTGGATAGGGCGCCGCGGTCCGGAGGCCCGGCGACGTCTGTCCGTTCCAGACCCCCGGCGCCAGGAGGCCGTCGGGCCCCGCCCAGGGGGCCCAGTTGGGCATGCCCGTGTCTGGGTGGCCGCCGCAAACCGGGTTGGTGCCCAGTATCCCGCCGGGAACGTCGCAGGCGCCGACCACCTCGCACAGCATCTCGAACCCCAGGCAGGTGAGCCAGGCGTGGTTGTGGGCGTGGGAGCCCTTGAAATAGGTGACGCAGACCGGCCGGTAGGGAAGCTCCTGGCCCTCCAGGACGATGGTGCTGCCGATACTGGCTGCTTCAGCGAACTCGATTGCGATGCGGCGTATGTCCACCGCCGGCACGCTGGTAATCTCCGCCGCCTTCTCGACAGTCCATGCCGCGGCCCTTTCTTTGAGCAGGACGAAAGCCGGGCGGCACTCCTTTCCGTGGGCGGTGTAGACGCCTTCTAGGGCCGGGTCGCGGAAGGACGGGTCGTCGTAGTGCTTGGCCCTCTGGTCCGCCGCGTCCCACATCAGGGGCTTGCCGCCGTCGGGGTCCCTCAGGTAGTAGCCATCGGGGCCGATCAGGTAGGGGGCGTTGGTGTGGGCCTTCAGGTACTCGGCGTCGTAATGTCCCGTCTCGTTGAGGATGACGTTGAGCATGGCCATGACCATGGCCCCGTCGGTGCCGGGACGGATGGGGACCCACTCGTCGGCCTTCTCGGCCACGCCGTTGAGGACAGGATCGACCACCACCAGCTTCATCCCCCGGGCGCGTGCGTCGGCCAACTTCTGGGCGTTGCTGGTGAAGGCGTAGTAGGAGTGGCCCCCGATGCCGGCGCCGAAGACCAGGAGATAGTTGCAAAACTCCAGGTCCGGCATGGAGGTGGTGGCGCCGTGCATCGCGCCTACCAGAACGTGCTCGGCGTTGCCGCACTGGTGCCCGTTGGAGCTGAAGGAATTTGGGGAGCCGAACCCGCTCATGAAGAGGTTGATGAACCAGTAGCCGAAGCTGCTGTTCCCCAGCACGGTGGGGGTACCCACCAGCTTTCGCGGGTCATCGTCCCGGATCGTCTTCATCTTGTCGACGATGGTGTCCAGGGCCTCTTCCCAGCTGATCTCCACCCAGCCCGGGTCCTCGTTGAAGTCCTTCTTGGGGTTGGTGCGCTTCACGGGGGTGGTGAGGCGGTTGGGGTCGTAGACCATGGTGATGCCGGACATGCCCTTGGCGCAGAGGCGGCCCATACCGATGGAACTGTCCGGATTGCCCTCGATCTTCACGATCACGCCGTTCTTGCGGTGCACCTTGATACTGCACTGGTTGAAACAGACCGCGCAGGCGCTGGGAATCCAGACGTCATCCTGAGTTTGCTCGTCCTTGACCATTTGGCTCATGGGACACCTCCGGACTGGAGAATTGGCCGGCGGGACGCCTCCGAAGGGGTGAGGCTCGCGCCGTCCTCCCGCGTTTCCACCGTGCTCCCTGGCGGCTGGAACGAGGGGCGGCCCGGGACCAAGGGCCCGCGGTGGCTGAGGAGGGCGGGTTTCGAGCTATCCCCGTTTTCAGGGTTCTGAATCTATCGAAAACCCGGCGAAAATCCGGGAAATCCGATCCCCTTACCAACGCAGGCAGTGTAACAGCGACCGGCCATGGCGTCAATCAACCTGGTGCTAAATTGGATGCAAACCCTTCTGTTTCGGGACTAGATAGCCGGATCAACGTTGCAAGCCCGTGAATCTCTCCTGAATTCGTAAATCTCCCCGGAGCGCGAAAGCGCCAACTGAGTCCTTTATTAATAGGCAACGGTCTTGACACGTCGGGATGGCGAGTCCAACATTGTCGGACGGGCCGCGGCATCCCGGCGGGCCGGGGCGCCCGCGATGCCTGATGCGGGCCAGACCACGCCCTTGCGTACATTGAAACGAGCAATCCCGGATGAGATTTGCCGAGGAATGGAGTGACGGTTTTGCCAACGATCTATCAGAACCCACGGGGCCCGGAAGCCCCCGGCGAGCGCATCGTGACCAGTACGTGCCCCTACTCTTGCGGCGGGCGCTGCGTCGTCAACGCCCACGTCCGCGACGGGCGCATCGTCAAGATCAGCACCCAGCCGGGGCGCTGGAACCCCAAGCTTCCTCCCCTCTACGCCTGCGTTCGCGGCTTCGCGTCGGAGGCCCACGTCAATCATCCCGGCCGGCTCAAGTATCCCCTGCGCCGTGTGGGCGAGCGCGGGTCGGGGGAGTTCGAGCGCATCTCGTGGGACGAGGCCCTGGACGAGGTCGCCGGCCAGATGCTCCGGATCCGTGACACCTACGGTCCGGCCTCCATCCTCGATTGCTCGCTTGGCGGTGGCGCGGGTCTCCTCCACAGCGCCAACTCGCTCCGGCGCTTGCTCAACATGTTCGGCGGGAGTACCGAACTCTGGGGCAACCTATCCCGCGAGGCCGAGGTCTTCGCCGCCCGCCATACATTCGGCCCGTACGGCAATGCCCTGGGCAGGCTGGGGCGGCAGAGGATCGATTACCCGAACTCGAAGCTGATGATTCTGTGGGGCTGGAGCCCCGGCGACGGCTCCTTCGGCACCGGGACGCTGGAGTACCTGAAATGGGCCAAGAAGCAAGGGGTCCGGATGATATGCGTCGACCCCCGCATGACCCACACCAGCGCCACGATTGGTGACGAGCACATCTTCATCAAGCCGTCCACCGACGCCGCCATGCTCATTGCCATGGCCTACGTCATCTTAACCGGGGAACTCCAGGACCAGGAGTTTCTCGACCGCTACGTCCTCGGGTTTGACGAGGAGTACCTTCCCCCGGACGCCCATCCCGGCTCCTCCTACCGCTCCTACGTGCTGGGCCTTTCCGACGGCGTGCCCAAGACGCCCCAATGGGCCGAGGCCATCACCGGGGTCCCAGCGACGAGGATCGCAAGCCTCGCCCAGGATTTCGCCACGAACCGGCCCGCGGCCCTGCAATGCGGCTACGGGCCAGGCCGCACCGCTTTCGGGGAGCAGTTCCATCGCGCGGCCTTCGCCCTGGGGGTCATGACCGGAAACATCGGCATCCCCGGCAGCAACGCCGGGCTCAGTGGCGGCTCCAAAGGCGCCGGCCTTTCCGGGCTGCCCGTGGGGACGAACCCCATCGGCCCGCCCGTCGCCGTCGCGCACCTGGGCGACCTGCTGACCCAGGGCCGCGCCGGGGGCTACCCGGCGGACATCAAGATGGTCTACTCGGCGTTCCGCCACCTGCTCAACCAGCTCTCCAACACCAACAAGATCGGCGAGGCGCTCAAGAGCAAGGACGTCGAGTTCATCGTCATCCAGGAACACTTCATGACTCCGATGGCCCGGTTCGCCGACATCCTCCTGCCGGCGACTACGTTCTGGGAACGCAACGACATCTGCACGCCGTGGGGCGAGATAGCGCCCTACGCCATCTTCATGAAGCAGGCTATCGAGCCGATGTACGAGTGCCGCAACGACCTGGACATCTGCACCGACCTGGCGGCGCGCTTGGGCATCTCCGGGTTCAACGATAAGGCCTCCGACATCGATTGGCTGCGCGAGTTCTGCGAGGGCACCGAGATCGATGACTTCGAGGCGTTCCGCGAGAACGGCGTGGCCCGCCTGCCGGAGCCCGCCGACCCCGTCTCCTTTGCCGCCCAGATCAGGGACCCGGAGAACAACCGGTTCTCCACACCCTCGGGCAAGATCGAGGTCTACTCCACCACTTTGGCCGACCAGCCGGACCCCTACGGTCTCGGCGCCATACCCCCGATACCGACCTACATCCCGGTCGACGGACCCGACTCCAGCCACCCGCTAAAGCTTTTTTCGGCCAAGTCCAGGGCCCGCGCCCACTCCATCCTCGCCAACCAGCCGGGTCTAGCCAAGGTAGATCCCCAGGATGTCTGGATGAACCCGGAGGACGCCAAGTCGCGGGGCATTGTCGACGGTCAACGGGTGCGGGTGTTCAACCAACGCGGGGCCACCGTGCTCCCAGTGAAGGTCACCGGCCGCGTCGTCCCAGGTGCTGTCTCCATACTGGAGGGCGCCTGGTATGCTCCCGATGAAACTGGCACCGATCAGGCGGGCTGCGGGAACGTCCTCACCCTTGATATTCCCTCTCCGGCGGGCTCTCAAACCTACAACACCTGCCTCGTTGAGGTGGAGCCCGTCGCACCGGCATGATACGGGCTGAATAATGCGGGAGATTCTGGCTAACATAGGAGATTCAGCATGGCTGGCAGACGAGAGATAGAGGGCGAGATCATCATGGGCTGGGCCGACAGGAAGAGACCCACCCTCGATATGAGGAAGGACGCCCAAGGTAGGGTGGTCAGGGTGGCAACGTCGGTCGGAGACCTGCAGGGCCTCATCACGCCGACCGACCTGCGCTACGTTGTCGTGCAGCTGGACGCCCCCGACCCGGTCCACCCCGACGACTGGTCCTTGTCCATCGGCGGTGAAGTGGAGCGGCCCATCGAGTTGACCCTTGGAGAGCTTCAGAGGTTCCCAGGGACCATGGTCCGCTGTGTCCACGAGTGCTCGGGCAGCGAAGCCGACCTCTTCGATTACCTGAAGAGCGGCGGCGAGACCTACGGCTGCAACCGGTGCGACCATGTGGAGGGAAAGCCCAACAGGCTGGACCCGGAAGCGGAGCACCAAGGTATTGTGAGTGGCGGCGAGTGGACCGGCGTACCGCTGGCGGCGGTGCTGGAGCAGGCAGGGGTCAAACCTGGCGGGGTGAGTGTGCTCGCCCAGGGCTTCGACCGGGGACTGCCCGCCGAGTGGGCCACGCATGGGGCCCTGGCGATCCCGGATGAAGAGATCAGCTTTGAGAAAAGTCTGCCGCTGGAGAAGGCCCTGGACCGGGACACGTTGCTGGCCTGGGCGTTGAACGGGGAGTACATCAGGCACATCCACGGAGGGCCGGTTCGCCTCATCACTCCCGGCTGGTCGGGCAACTGGTCGGTCAAGTGGCTGCAGAAGCTCGAGGTCCTCGACCACCTCCCCAAGCTGTACTATCAGAACCAATACTTCTACCTCGGCCAAGCCCCCGATGACCCCAACAAAGAGATGATAACGGCCATGGGAGTGAAGACGCTCATTACCGAGCCCAGGGACGACGACCCGTCGCTCCCTCCGGGCGCCCACATCATCAGGGGACTGGCCTGGAGCGGCGCGGGTATGATTGCCAGGGTGGAGGTTAGTGTGGACGGGGGTGAGACATGGCAGGATGCTCATATCGAGCAACCCCAGGAGAGGTGGCTGTGGGTGCGCTGGTCCCACCTCTGGAAGGCCAATAGCCCCGGCAAGTACGCCGTCATGGCACGGGCCACGGACGAGGCCGGGCGGGTTCAGCCGCAAATAGAGTGGAACATACTACGCAAGAACTTCGACGGCATCGTGCCGTTGGAGGTGGTGGTGGTGTTGGGGGGTAGACCTTGGGGGGTGTCGGGGCGATTCGCGAATCGCCCCTACGGGACAGACCCTTCGGTGCATGGTTGCAGGAATTCGGATAGGTTTTAAGTGGTGCGACTTGGTCGTGCCGGAC
>CAYOAF010000126.1:0-8152 GCA_964401855.1 uncultured Dehalococcoidia bacterium | reverse complement strand
GCGTGCGGACCAGGGCGTCCAGGGAATCTCTCAGGGCCCCGGCAATGTCGTCGTCGGATATGTCGTCCCCTTGCCGCAGCGCGAGGACTTTGACGCTCACCAGCTTCGAAGCCCCGGGGTAGTGGGTGGTGGGCACGGTCAAAAAGCCAAAGCCTCGAAGCAGGAGCATCGAAAAGGCCACGCTGAGATCCACGGGGGCCAGGTCCGTCTTCTCTATCCCCGTCCGCTCCAGCACCAGGGCCATGAAGTCGTCAAGGGAGAGGTAGATTCCGTTGTACGCCCCGTACTGGAGGTTCTCGCCCAGGAATGGTTTGGCCAGATCCGCTAGACGGCGGTGCCGCTCCACCCACTCGCCGAAGAGCCGGTGGCCCTGCTCCGGCGTGTACTCCTGGAGCGACCGCAGCACGGCGGCCACCACCGCGGGGCGGGCCTCGGTGCCCATCATGTTCATCTTGGCTCCGATGGGTTCCATGAGGTCAGCCCGTCCCAGCAAGACGCCGGCCCGCGGCCCGAAGAGGGCCGCCTTCTCGCAGCTGGTCATGATGAGGTCGGCCCCCAGGTCCCCGGCCCGTTGCTGGCCGTAGTGGGCCGTGCGGGTGCGGGCCCCCGATGCGTCGTCCACGTAGACGGGGATGGCCTTGGCGTGGGACACTTCACAGACGCCCCGCATCTCCTCTTCCGAAAGGGCTCCACGATACGAGGGGCAGATCACCACCAGGGGTACGTGCTCCTCGCCCTTCAGCAGTTCTTCCAGCTCCTGAGAACTCATGACCTGTTGCCAGCGGGACCGGGCCAGCTCAACCGCCCGGGGTACGGAGGGATGGCCGTGGCCACCAACACCCGGGTACTCGGGCACCATGTAGGGGACCAGAGAGCCCGGGGGCACCAGCGCCTGCACCAGGGTGGTGGTGCCCGCCGTCACCCGGTTGAAGACCAGGGAGGTGAAGCTATCGTCCCCTCCCAGGTGCCGCCGGGCCACCTCCGCCATCTCCTCCTCCATCAGCACCGTGCCCAGGTACCGTTCCTCGTAAGCCGGGCCTTTGAAGAAGGACGGGACGGCGCAATTGTCCACCAGCCCCATCAGGTTGTGAATCCCTTCGATCCCGTGCTTGCGGTACCGGTGGAGCATCACCTTCTGGGCCGCTCGCACGCACCGGTACTCCGCCACCTCGTCACAAATAATGGTGCCGGGGACGTAGCCCAGTATCGGGTCAACTCCCAGAGTGTCAACCTTGACCGGGGACGCACGCTCATCCATGGTGTCCTCCAAACCTGACATCCGGCGAATCTGCCAAGAGATTACCCCCGGGGAGGGAGACGTGTCACTGCGGTGTCCGTTGAAGAGAAAAGCCCGGCAGCGCCTAGAAGCCGATGCCGGCCTCTTCACCGATGATGAGCCCCCGGCTGATCGGAGATTCCCGGTACCGGGTATTCCTGGCGTTGATGGCCGCGGATATCCCTTCCTCCCGGGCCTTCTTGAAAAAGTGGAACTCGCCTTCCTCGTGGGCCAGCTTGAAGGCGCCCAGGCTGTGGCCAAAGCCCGCCTCGATAAAGGAGGCGACCATCCCCATTTCGCTGTACACCAATGCGGTGAATGCCTTGCCGGTGACGATGCCATCGATGGGGAGAAGGGCGATCCGCCTCACAGTGGCCATCACCTCATCTTCAAGTTTGTCATCGTGGACCGCCCGGTTGACCAGCCCCCATAGCTCAGCCTCCTTGCCGGTCACCAGCTTTCCCGTCGTCACCATCTCCCGGTACCGCTTCTGTCCGATGAGCTGGATATAGGGTCGGGCAGTGGTGATCCCGCTGATTCCGATGGTCTGCCCTAGGTTGCCTATCCGCGCCGTCTCCGAGGCGATGGTCATGTCACAGTACAGCTGGATCATGTTCCCCATTTCGATACACACGCCCCGGACGGCGGCGATGGTGGGCTTCATGGAAAGGAAGAGGCGGCCCAAGGTCCGGGGGCGGCCCGTGATTTGCCGGAGGAGCTGGCGCCGTTGGGGCTCCCGACGCTCGCCCCGTGGGGCGTCGGAGGTCATATCCAGGCCTCCCCAGCCCCCCAGGTCATGGCCCCCGCAGAAGTGAGGCCCGTTCCCGATGACGACCACGGATTTTACGTTGTCGTCGTTCTCCCAGTCGTCGATGGCGGCGACCAACTCCTCATCCGCGGATTCGGGCACAGCGTTGCGCTTCTCCGGGCGGTTGAGGGTAAGGAAGGCGCACTTCTCCTTCCGGTCTTTCTCGTACTTGTAAAAAGGCTTGTCTCCAGGGAGTATATGGGTGAAGTCTTCCATGTTTGTCCTCTCCTTCCGTTCATTCCAGGGAGCGTATCGTCGGGCACCGTTTCGTCGTTCTGGGCGCTGCCCGGGCGCGAGGCCGGTCTCAAATGGCGAGGTTCCGCGGCTGAGATCGGGGACTGGGCGGTCGCTCAGCTCGGAACGCATCGCCCCGCCGATTCTTTCCCTGGTGGTCGTCGCCCAAGTTGTACCGAGGCACCTGGATTCTATTCCTTGAGCACGACGGGCGTCAAACTTGTGTGACTGTTGGCCACCCGGCCAGATGGGTTGACGCCCGGCGACGCCCTGGCTAGGATGGGGCTAGCAGGGCGCTGCGGCCCCTGCACTCTGCCGTCGGGCGGAGACGGCTAGTCTTCCTCAAGGATGCAACATCATGTCCGTGCCTCTGGAAGGAATGCGAGTGCTGGATTTCACCCAGCAACACATGGGGCCCACCGCCACCGTCTTGCTGGCCGACCTGGGAGCGGAAGTCATCAAGGTCGAGCCGCCGTGGAAGGACCGTCGGGCCCCCGCCCCGAGGCCTCGCGGCGCGCCCCCGACGGTTTTGATTCCGAGCACGAGGCTCACAACCGGGCCAAGAAGAGCATCACCGTTGACCTCAAGAGCCCGGAGGGCAGGGAGGTCATCTACCGCCTGGTCCCGAAGGTGGACGTGGTGGCCGAGAACTTTTCCGCCGGAGTGATGGACCGGCTGCGCCTGGGCTATGAGGACCTTTCGCCACTGAACCCGAGGCTGGTCTATGGAAGCTGCACTTCTTTCGGTCCCACGGGACCCCGGCGGGACTGGAAAGGCATGGACAACATTTTCCAGGCCACGAGCGGCATCATGTGGCTGCAAGCCGGCAACGACGGACTCTGTCCCGAGCCGGTCCAGATGAACCTCGGGGACACGGTAGGCGGCATCCTGTTCTCCCACTCGATCGTCGTGGCCCTGCTCGCCCGCGACCGCACCGGGTTGGGGCAGAAGGTGGAGTCGTAGGGGCTGGGCAACATGATATCCCTCCAGAGGTGGCGGATCACCACGGTACTGCGGCATGGTTTTCGTTGGGCCATCCCCCACGGCCTCATCGCCGACGATCCCGTCAGGTATTTTCAATGGGACTCCCAAGGCGAATTTTTCGTAACATCCATGAGGTCCCAGGGTAGCTGGGCCCGTTTCTGCGAAGTCATCGGCCGGGAGGACTTGAAGGACCATCCCTAGTGGCAGGCCAGGGCTGGCTGCAAGGGGAGCAAGGAGCTGGAGGAGCTGTTGGCCAAGACCTTCGCCACCCGCACCCGCGACGAATGGGTGGATGCCTTTCAGGCCCACAGCGTTGTCGCCGCCCCGGTCTACTCCTACGATGACCTGGCCGATGAGCCCCAGTCTCTGGCCAACGAGTACATCGTTCCCGTGGATGACCCGCGCTGGGGAGCGATGAAGGTGCCGGGGGTGCCGGCAAGGTACAGCGCCACACCGGCGGCCAAGCCGGCCGGCTCGGCGCCCACCCTTAGAGAGCATACTCAGGAGGTCTTGACCGGCTTGGCGGGCTACGGCCTCGATGAGGTGGCTCGGCTGACGGACGCGGGGGTTGTTTAGGGCCGGGGTACGCTGGGGAAACTTCTTTTGCAAAGGTAGTTTCCCCAGACCCTTTCAAGAAAACCCCATCTGGGTTCTTCCTGGACGAAAAATGCTCCAACACAGGCGGGTTGACGCACGATGGCGCCCCGGCTAGCATGGAGTTTGCCAGGCCTCGGTCGGCTGCCGGTTTGAGACGGCGATTCTCCTTGAGGGACGTAGCACATGGCCATGCCTCTGGAAGGAATCCGAGTGTTGGACTTCACCCAGGTGATCCTTGGCCCCGTGGCCACCGTCATGCTGGCAGACCTGGGCGCCGAGGTCATCAAAGTGGAGTCTCCGGGGAGAGACGAGGCGCCGCGTCCCGAGTCCGCGCGGCTCGCTCCCGACGGGTTCCAGTCCGGCAACGAGGCCCACAACCGGGGTAAGCAGAGCATCACCGTCAACCTCAAGCACCCTGAGGGCCGGGAGATTATCTACCGGCTGGTCCCCAAGGTGGACGTGGTCACCGAGAACTACTCCGTCGGAGTGATGGACCGGCTTGGCCTGAGCTATGAGGACCTCTCTCGTCTGAATCCAGGGCTGATCTACGGGAGTTGTACCTCCTTCGGCTCCAAGGGCCCCCTGCGGGACTGGAAGGGCATGGACAGCATCTTTCAGGCCATGAGCGGCATCATGTGGCTGCAGGCCGGAAAGGACGCAACCCGCCCCGAGCCCGTCCAGATGAACGTGGGAGACTCGGTGGGAGGTATCATCTTTTCCCACGCCATCCTTGCCGCCATCATCGCTCGAAGCCGCACCGGATTGGGGCAGAAGGTGGAAACCTCGGGTCTGGGCAACCTGGTTACCCTCCAGAGATGGCGGATCACCGCGGCGCTGCGTCACGGGTTCCACTGGCCGGTCCCCCATGGCATGATACTCGACGACCCCATCAGGGACTTTCACCAGGACTCCGGAGGCAAATGGTTCGTAATATCCTTGATGGCCCAGGGTAGTTGGTCCCGTTTCTGCCAGGTCATCGGCCGAGAGGACCTGAAGGACCATCCCCAGTGGAAGGCCAGGCATGGCCGCCGGGGGAACCAGGAGCTTGTGGAGTTGCTGGCCCGGACCTTCGCCACCCGCACCCGCCACCAGTGGGTGGAGGCGTTCCAGGCCCACAGTGTCGCCGCCGCCCCGGTCTACTCCTACAACGACCTGACCGATGAGCCCCAGTGTCTGGCCAACGAGTACATCGTGCCTGTGGATGACCCGCGCTGGGGACCGGTGAAGTTGCCGGGAGTGACGGCCAAGTTCAGTGCCACGCCCCCGGCAGGACCCACCCGGGGGGCCCCCCTCCTGGGGGAGCATACCAAGGAGGTCCTGACCGGCCTGGCAGGTTACAGCTCCGGGGAGGTGGCCCACCTGAAGGAGGCCGGGGCAATCTAGCCCAGTGTCTCGTAACCGGCCTGATACCCGCTCCGTCATCCCGGCGAAGGCCGGGATCCAGCCGGTGCTTCTCTGGATTCCGGCTTGCGCCGGAATGACGATCGCGGGGAGGGGATGTCACCCTGTTTCGCCGATGTAGAGCTGGTTACAAGACAGTACACGGGCAAATGGCCCGCCGGGGGACCGCTCCCGCCCGCGATATCCATCGTGCATCCGCGAGGAGTTTGGACATGACGGCAGGATCGGGCTGGCGGTCATCCCTCGAGTTTCACCCGCTGACCCCTGACCGGTGGGCGGACCTGGTAAGTCTGTTTGGGGAAAGCGGCGCGAATAGCGGCTGCTGGTGCATGTTTTTGCGGATCACCCGGGCCGAGTTCGCCAGGCAGGCGCCCAACAAAGGGGAGGAGAACAAGCTGGCGTTCCGGGCTATGGTCAACTCGGGTCAGGCGCCCGGTTTGTTGGCCTATTCCGGCGGTGAGCCAATAGCATGGTGTTCGGTCGGCCCGAGAGAAAGCTATCCATCCCTGGAACGCTCTCCAACCCTGAAGCGGATAGATAACCAGCCGGTATGGTCCGTGATGTGTTTCTTCATGGCCAAGTCCTACCGCGGCCAGGGACTGATGGTCACCCTGCTGCGGGCGGCGGTGGACCATGCGGGCCGGCATGGCGGTAAGATCGTCGAAGGCTACCCGTGGGAGCAGAGTGAGGTCAGGCGCCGGGCGGGCACGGAGGGCTTCATGGGGTTCGCCCAGGCATTTCGCCAGGCCGGATTCCAGGAGGCCCGGCGGCTGTCGGACCGGCGCCTGATCATGAGATGCTCCACCGGCGGCTGGTAGCGAAGGGTCCTGCTCAGTCAAGACATCAACGGAGGAGGTCCAACATGGGGATGACCATAGCCGAGAAGATTCTGGCGCAACACTCGGGCCAGAGGGAGGTCGGTCCCGGAGACGTCGTGGTGGTCGAGGTGGACGTGATACTGGACCTGGACCTCGGCTTCATCATTCAGGGGCTCCATCCCATGCCCACCCGGGTAGCCGCCCCGGAGAAGATAGTCATCGTGCCGGACCATTTCATGCCGGCCCCCAGCACCGAGGCGGCCAACGGTCTGAAACGGATGCGGCAGTTTGCCGAAAAATTCGGCATCGAGAATTTCTTCCCGGAGGGCAATCACGGCATCGGCCACGTGGTAGTGGCCGAGCGTGGATTCGCCCTTCCGGGGAAGATCCTGGCCTGCTCCGACTCCCACACCTGCTCCGCCGGAGCCATCAACTGCCTGGCCCGAGGCCTTGGCGGCGCCGAAATGATGTATGTCATCTGCAAGGGCCAGACCTGGTACATGCTGGGCCCGACCACCAAGGTTGTGCTCGAAGGCGTGCTGCCGGAGCGGGTCTATCCCAGGGACATCATTCATTACCTGGGTGGGGAGTACGGCGACTTCGCCAACCGAAACCTGGAATGGCACGGCGAGGGTGTCCACAGCATGCACATGCCGGGGCGCCTCACCATCACCACCATGTCCGCGGAGGTCTCGGCCGAGTTCTCCATCTTCCCCTACGACGCGGTCACCGAAGCCTACCTGGATGGCCGGGCCCAGTCCTCCTTCGAGCCCGCCGCCCCCGACCCGGATGCCAGGTATGAGGAAACAATCACTATAGACCTCGGCGCCCTGGACCCCCAGGTTGTCTTGCCGGGAAGGGTGCCCCACAACGTGGTTGGCATCGGGGAGGTGGCCGGCATCAGGATTGACCAGGCCTTCGTTGGCTCTTGCGCCAACGGCCGGTTGGAGGACATCGCCCTGGTCGCCGAGATGCTGAAGGGCCGCCAGATAGCTTCCGGGACCCGGTTCATCGTCACGCCGGGCAGCCAGAACGTCTTCAAGGAGGCGGTGAAGGCGGGGTACGTGGAGACTCTTCTGGAGGCAGGTGTGCTGTTCACCAATTCCACTTGCGGCCTCTGCTACGGAGGGCACATGGGGCTCCTGGCGGACGGCGAGGTGTGCTTCACTTCGAGCACCCGAAATTTCAAGGGCCGCATGGGCAGCACCGCAGCCGAGATATACATGGGCTCTCCGGCGGCGGTAACGGCCTCCGCCATCAAGGGCGTGATTACCGACCCCCGGGACCTGTAGGGCGGGAGCGAGCCTGGACCGAAGATTTTATCCGGAGGCATCATGTCGAATACATTCAACGGCCGGGTCTGGAAGTTCGGAGACGATATCAATACAGACCTCATCTTCCCCAACGTGGCTTTCATCAAGCCCGCGGCGGAGCAGCCGGCCTACTGCTTCTCCGCCAACCGCCCGGGCTGGTCCGGGGAGGTCAAACCGGGAGACTTGATTGTGGGGGGCCGCAACTTTGCCACCGGGTCGGGCCGGGCCATCGGGAGGATATTCGCCGGCCTGGGAATCGCGGGGATCCTGGCGGAGACCGTTAACGGCCTGGGCATGCGCAACTGCATCAATTTCGGGATTCCCGTGCTGCCGGCCCCCGGGGTGACCGGCTTCTTCGATGAGGGGGACATCGCCCAGGTGGACTGGGCCGGCGGCGAGGTCAAGAACCTCACTCAGGGCACCTCGATGAAGGGCAATCCCCTGCCTGAAGCCCTCAGGGACATCGCCGACGCGGGCGGCGTCATGCCCATATTGATCAAAGAGGGCTTTTTCGAGCCGCCGGGAGGGTGAGGAACGCGAGGCGCCCCGCCTGCCAGAGACCTTCGCTAATGTGCCCGCATGCCTGCCGGGCTTCTGTTATTGCCACCTTGTTGCCACGTTGTTCAATGAACCCAATGGCAACGTGGCTGGCACGATGTGGGTGCGGCGCCTACCGCTCGACCCGCACCTTGACACCGTGGGCGCCGTCGGTAAAGTGGTC
>CAYOAF010000125.1:0-8158 GCA_964401855.1 uncultured Dehalococcoidia bacterium | reverse complement strand
TCCGGCCTTCGCCGGGATGACGGACCCGGTTTCAAGCCATTTATGAGACACCAGCACTCAGTCAGCTTGGTTCCAACAGGATGTCATTCCGAGGAGCGGAGCGACGAGGAATCTCAGCGTAACAATGAGATTCTTCGCTTCGCTCTGAATGACAAACATCAACAATAAGTTGACTGGGTGCTGGATTAACGGGCTCAACCGCGGTCCGGAGAGTGGAAAGGCCTGAGCTTCGCACATCCTCAATCCGGCATCCAAAGCGGCGGCTGATGGGCCGGTAATCGTTGGAGGTCTTGGAGCATGAAAATCAAACAACAGCGGAGCCCGAAGGTGCAGCGGCCAGAGAACCAAAGCCTGAACGGCGTTACCACGGCCGCTGAAATGTACGAGGTGCAAAGCTCGTACGTGAGGTACGATCAGACAAACAACATGGGCTCCCAGGTATATCAGGACCCGGTGGCTGGGAAAGCTCGCGCCGGGCTGAAAACCAAACAGTACCAGCTTATTGATAAGGGGCGGCGCGGCTATGATCGGCCCGCCTGGAGCCTGGACGCCGCGGCGGATTCCTTGCTCACTCTACTGAACTTTTCGAAGAATCAGGTGGATCAGGGCGCGACCAGTTGGCAATCAAATATGCCGCCCGGACCAGGACCACGCTGGGAGGCTTCCGCCAACGAGGCCTCCAAAGTCGTTCGCAAGGCCGCCAAGGTGTTCGGTGCGGACCAGGCAGGCATCGCTCGGCTGGACCGGCGCTGGGTGTACTCCCATTCCTTCGACAGACCGACGGCGAAAACGTACCCGATCAAGTTCTCCGACGAGCCCGGCTTTCAACAGTACGATGCGCCCATTTGTCTGGAAGATGGGACTCGCGTCATCCCAAAGGAGATGCGGTACGCGGTGGTGATGCTGCACGAATGGCCTGGGGGCTCGAAGGGCGCGGAGTACGCACCGACCCTCCTCACCGAGGCGTTCAGCACCGGGGCCTATGCCAGGTTTGCGCCAACGGTTTGGATGCTAGCCGAATTCATTCGGGGCCTGGGGTATAATGCCATCCCCTGCGGCAACGACATGGCGCTCAGCATACCTCTAGCCATCGATGCGGGACTTGGCCAGATAGGCCGCCATAGCAACCTGATCAACCCCAAGCTTGGGTCCCGCCTGCGGATATCCAAGGTCATTACCGACCTGCCGATGGAGCCCGACGGGGCCCATGACTTCGGCGTCACCGAGTTCTGCGAGGTGTGTCTGAAATGCACCAGGAAGTGCGGCGCCGGCGCCATCCCAACGGGTGAGCGAACCTTTCAGCCCAACAACGAGTGCAATACCGGGGCGGTTCGCCTGTGGATGGTCGATGCGAAGAAGTGCATGGTGTACCAGAACCGGGTGGGCACCACCTGCTCCAATTGCACCCGGACCTGCCCCTGGACCAAGTCCACGCATTGGGTGCACGTGGTGGCTCGCATCTTCATCAAACGCTGGCGCTGGAGGTGGCTGAACCAGTTCTGGCTGTGGGTCGACGACGTGCTGAGCTACGGGAAATACAACAAGACACCGGAGGAGTTCTGGGCGGAAAACGAGCGCTGACCATGCATCGGCCCTTTAACGGCATCGCTCACTAGGGAAAATACTGTCCGGATGAAGAAGCCCGGGTACTGGGGACACCCTCGAGGACAAGCAGTTTCCCCTCATCGGGGGTCCACTGGCCGCTTGATAACCGGTCCGTGCCGGAGGCTTGGTCCCCTGTCCGCTGGCCTGATGCCAGATAGCCCAGGAACTCCCGGTAGCTGCCGAACCGGCCGACGGTTTTGATGAACCCCCCCAGGGAGCCGCTGCGGCCCTGAAGCTCCTTCAGTTGGCCGTCTATGGGGCTTATGGACGCCGCGCTGGTGGCGTATGACCCGTGAAAGGCGAAAAAGGCCTGGTTGATCTTCCGGATGGAGTTCCCGTTGGCCGCCAGGAACCGGCGTCGCTCCTCCATATACGCCTCCGCCTCCTCGATCTTGCCATCAGCCAGCAGCCCCTCGGTAATCACACGGGTCTCGCGCATTGCTGCGTCGAAGTCGAAGGCCTCGGGGTCGAGGGCCGGCGGTGGCGCCGGGGAATCACGGACTATCTGCTCCCCGGTCATGGCGGTGAAGGCCCGGTCTCCGATCGCGCGCCCCCCCAGGGTGGCGGCCGTCTCGTTCAACGTAGTCATCTGGGAGTTGTCCCAGAAGTGCTGCCCCAGGGGTTGGAAGAAGAACCAGTGATGGAGCCACTCGTGGGCGGTGGTCACGACGGCATGGTGGAGGCTGGTGGAATCGGCCACCACGCTGGGATAGGTGGCCACACCGCCGGTGCTCGCCACCAGGGCCGACAGGTTTTCCCCGGCGAAGATTCGCTCCTCGATCTGTTCTCTGGTGTCGTCATCCAGGCCGGGGGTCAGCAAGATCGTCGTCTGCCGCTCGATGCGGTCCCTGGGCGACAGAATCAGCGCCCCCGGAGACCTGGAAAAGACGGTGTCCACCGGCGGGAAGATGAGTCCGATCCGGGATGCAAACCCTTCCTGGGCGAGCACGGCGCTGACCTCGGCCTCTATCGTCTCCTCCACACTCCCCCGCAGGTGACGCCGCCGCTGTCTTATTTCGTCGATCCGGGACCGCAGAGACCGGGCCTGATCTTCCGATAACGAAGCCTCAGCTCCCGCTTCAGGGAACCGGAGCTGGTGTTCCAGGTCTCCCAAGGTCACGCCCAGGGCAAAGAACTCCACCGCCTGGGCGATTCGGTCGTCCTGCGACGGCTGGGAGGCCCAGGGCGTCAGGTCCTCCAGCTTGTTGACCCATTTTTCCAGGAAGTGGGACAGCTCCCATCGGACGAGGCTGTACTTGTAGGGCGCCACCACCAGGTCCAGGGTAGATGGCCGGTAATCGCCACGCCCGGCGGCCAACACCAAGAGGGCCAGGAAAGCGGCCAGCAACCCCTTGCCGCCCCATTTCAACATCGATGGTGCTCCGTGCCTATCCCCCCAGTCTGATGGCGCCAGGCCGACAGCGTCAGGCAAGCACCCGATACCTGTAGCTGGAGGAAAGCAGGTCCCCTTCAGCGAACCGGGTGAAGCGCAGCGGCGAGAGGTCGATGGTCGTGGCCCGCCCCTGGGCGATCAGCTCGGCCATCGACGCGCCGATCATGGGTGACAATTTGAACCCGTGCCCGCTGAACCCCACGGCGCAGTACAGCCCTTCGATGCCCGGGACCCGGTCCAGAATGGGGTGCCAGTCGGGGGTCGTGGTGAACAGGCCGGCCCAGCCGCCCCGGACGTAGGAGTCGGCCATGGCGGGCATTCGGCGGGCCATCTTGCCCAGGGCATCGGTGATGCCGGACATTTCCATGCCCTGGTTGTAGTTGTCGACATCGACTTCCGGGTTCTCGCCGACCCCCAACAGGGTCATAGAGGAGCCGTCGGGCCGGAAGGATAAGGACTGGGCGATGTCCCCCACCGTGGGATGATCGGGTATCCGGTCCAGCGGCCGGGTGAGGGATGCCACCTGATGGCGAACCGCGACAAGGGGCATGTCGACCCCCGCCTTGGCCAGCTCTCCCTTGGACCAGGGGCCGGCGGCCACCACCGCCACCGGGGTCTCCACCCTGCCCTCTTCGGTCACCACCGCGCGGACCCGGTCCCCGGACACCTCGATATTCTGAGCGGGGGCCCGCAGTTTGATCTCCGCGCCCATCTCCCGTGCTCGCGCCGCGTAGGAGGTGGTCACCATATACGGGTCGGCGTATCCCGATTCCGGCTCCCAGGCCAGGCCCTCCGCCTCATCGACGGCGAGCATTGGGGCCAGCTCTCGCAAATCGGCGGCGGTGACCACGCCGGTGTTGACGCTCAGCTCCTGCTGCATCGCCACATTTCGTTCCAACCCCGGGCGGTCGACGGCCTCGACAATAACCAGGTACCCGGTCTTGACGAAACCCGAGCTGCCGCCCACCACATCGTTGAAATTGGTGAAGACCTTGAGACTCTCCCAGGCCATGGAGGCCGTCACCGGGTTGGAGTAGTGCATCCGGCAGATGGCCTGGGAGCGGCCGGTGGAGCCTGAACCCAGAACGTCCCGTTCCACCAGCAGGGAGTTGGTGATCCCCAGGCGAGCCAGATTGTACAGGATGCTGCACCCCATAACCCCGCCGCCAATGATGACCACATCGGCACTCTGTCTCATAGCTTGCTAACCTCCGGTGAGGGCCGGCGGCCGGCCGGCCCGGGTATCAGACGCGGTTTGGGGGGTGCAAGGCTTCCCCGCCGTCGCAACCCTTTCAGGAAATATACATGCATCTAGGAGAAATTGAAATCCTTGGCGGCTCGGGGCCAGGGTCCTTCGACCGGTGCCAACGTTCCTCGATCGGAGATTGTACACTCGTTCGAGCTCATGCCAGGGTATACTGAGTACTTCGGTCACTAACCAACATTCGAATTCCCACCCACCCACTCGGAAACGGGTTTGAGGCGGGCGGGGGGTTCGCCCCGCCCGCCTCAAACTTCCATTAAGGGGAGGGAGGGAGCATTTGCGTGAACCGCGGTATCAGCCGAAGGGGCCGGTAGCGGGACAACAACTACCAAGAACCTTGTGAGCGAAGCTCTAAGCAGGTCGTTAGACCGAATTCAGCGAATGCCACCCTTAGCCCTTCAGCTAAGCTCAGGATACACTCCGCGAGGGGGTTCACACGTCTTGCAGGTTGAAAGAGGTGCCAGTAATGCCCGAAGGGATAATCGACATGGGGGACATGGAGGTCATCTTTTCGGTGACCGATGCCATGGGCATCCACCGGGAGTCCGTCAGCGTGGAGCTGTCCAAGAAAGACCCCGGCTCCATAGGCCGGAGCGCCGGCGGCGTCATTGAAATCACGGTGCCGGAGAGCGGTGCCATAGAAGACTTCTCCGGGCGGCTGCGTGCCGAGCTTGAGGCGTTGGGGTATACGTTCCAAGAGCCGGAAGAGGACGAGGAGGAAAGCTGGCTCTAGGGACCGGCACCCGGATGTGGGGCCGCCAGGGAACTGTTTCCTTAGTCTAGTAAGGTCTCCAGATACCTCCTCCCCTTACGAAAGGGAGGCTGGGGGGGGTTAAGCGCCCCCCTCTAGCTCCCCCTTCGTAAGGGGGAGAAATGTTTTTCTTACACACCCTCTTTGAGCCCGACGATCTTGATGGCGGCGTGGATCTTATGAATCCGGTTGATGTTGACCAGCAGGGGGGTTAGCTGCTCCACGTATTTTGCGTTGGCCAGGCCGCCCCCGTCCACGGGGCGCAGGTTCGGGATCTCCCGCGTCAGGTCCATCACCAGGGCTTTGGCTTCCCGGTGGTCCGAGCAGACGATCACGTCCCCCTCCATTGCCGCCTCCGGCTTCTGAAGCTCCTCGGCGCTAACGTTCTGAAAGGCGGCGGCGACCAGCGCGCCGGGCAACATCTCTTGGGCTTCCTCGGCGGCGGAGCCGGCCGGCACCTCCACGGCGCTGGCGCCCCGGCCTCGCTCGAACCGCATGGGGGCGATGACGTTGACCACTACTTTCCCGTCAAGGGTCCCCCGCAGCTGCTCCAGCACGGGACGCTGCCCTTCGTAGGGAAACGTCAGGAAGACCACGCCGGCCCGGGCCGCGGCATCGGCGTTGGAGGCTCCCCCGATGCGGGCTCCGGGAGCAAGTTGCAGCAGCTCTTCCGCCACCTTGGCGGCCCGCTCGGCGTCACGGGAGCCGATGATCGCCTCTTGCCCGGCCAGGGCCAGCCGCAGGGCCAGTCCTTTGCCTTCCGGTCCGGTGCCTCCCAAAAACGCCAGCATAATACCTCCTGATTTCTTGGACCGCCGCCGGCTTGCCCCCGGGCGGATGAAGCCTGCCGCACCCTAACTATATCCGGTACATTGAGGTTTAGGAAGGGGATTCCCAGCCCAAGGCCGCCGGGGACATCGGCCCTTGACACTCTCCATCCTCGCACCTATGATAAGGCCGCTCCAGGGGGCCATAGCTATCGACTATCAGCGTTGCGCACCCCTGCCGGGCCTCTCCTTCCGCCATTGTTCTGAGAAAAGAACGGACCAACTTCCCCGGCGACAATTTGGTACGGAGGTACCTCAAGTATGGTGGATCTCAGGCGCGCCGCCGCCATCGTCGGCATTCACGAGCACGTCACCCGCTATGCTCCCGACAAGAGCGAGCTACAAATCAAAGGGGAGAGCGTCATCAAGGCGCTGGAGGACGCGGGCCTGGAGAAAAAAGACGTCGACGGCCTGCTCGTCGCCCATTCAGACGGCCGCAACACCGGGATGAACCTGGCCGATTACCTGAACCTGTACCCCAAGTACGTGGACAACACCACCGTCGGCGGCGGCTCCTTCGAGTTCCACCTGGCCCACGCCTTGAACGCCATCGCCTGTGGGCGGATCAACTGCGCCGTCATCACCTACAGTTCCCAGGCCCGGTCGGGCGGTGTCTCCGTGGGCACCGGCGGCGTGGCCCGGTTCGGCCACCCCAAGCTTGACCCGTCGCCGGATAGCTTTGAGGAGTTGTATGGGCTGACTACGGTGGGCATGTACGCCATGATCGCCCAGAGGCACATGCACCTGTTCGGCACCACCTCGGAGCAATTGGCCGAGGTGGCCGTTGCCACCCGCATGCACGCCTCCATGAACCCAGAAGCGATGTTCCGCGACCTCATCACCGTTGAGGACGTGGTCAACTCCCGGGTCATATCCTCTCCGCTGCACCTCCCGGATTGCTGCCTGATCAGCGACGGCGGAGGCGCGGTGGTGGTGGCCTCGCCGGAGGTAGCCCGGAGCTGCCGGCACAAACCGGTATGGGTGTTGGGCACTGGCGAAGCGTTGGCCCACCAGGGAGCGGGTAAGCGAGACCTGATGTACATCGCCGCGAAGCTGAGCCACGAGCCGGCCTTCGCCATGGCCGGAGTAACCCATCAGGACATCGACATGGCAATGATCTACGACTCGTTCACGATCACGGTTGTCGAGACGCTGGAGGACCTGGGCTTCTGCCAGAAGGGTGAGGGCGGAGACTTCGTAACCGGCGGCCGGTTGCAGATCGGCGGGGAGCTGCCCATCAACACCGATGGCGGCGGCCTCTCGTCCAACCACCCGGGGATGCGAGGCATTTTCTTGTTACTGGAGGCGACGCGGCAGCTCCGCAACCAGTTCGAGGGGACACCGCGCCAGGTCCCCAACTGCCGAATCGCCCTGTGCCACGGCACGGGTGGCACCCTGGCTACCCGTCACAGCGGTGGGACAGTGATTCTGGGGAGGGATTAAACCATGCCCGAATGGAAGAAGCCGCTGCCGACCATCGTTGGCGAGACCAAACCTTTCTGGGACTCCTGCCGGCAGGGACGCCTGATCATCCAGAAGTGCGACCGGTGCAGCGAGTACCAGTTCTACCCCCGGGGCATCTGCGCCCACTGCTGGTCCAACAACATCAAATGGATTGAGCCCAGCGGTAAAGGCACGGTCTGGACCTACACGGTGACCTACCAGAATCGAACACCTGGGTTCGCCGAGGATGTCCCCTACGTCTTGGCCCTGGTGGAGCTGGATGAAGGGGTGAAGATGTTCACCAACATCGTCGATTGCGAACCTAGGGATGTGAAGATCGGCATGCCGGTGGAGGTAACCTTCGTCCGGGCTACCGATCAGGTCACCGTCCCGTACTTCAAACCGGCCAGGTAGACAGGCCCCGCCAGCCACCGTTTCGACGGTAATGTCGCCCATCACCCAGGGCGGGACACCCCTCGCCGCACCGTCGCAGCGGACTCCGGATAGTTCCCGTCCTGGTGCTTTCTTCCCGGCTGCCGACGTTGCCAATACCGCTCGTTGTGGGCCCTTCGGCTGGGCTCAAGGCAGGCTTGCCGGACCACCTGCTCCCGGCCCTTCGACAAGCTTAGGACGAGCGGATTTCCCAGTTCGTGTGGCATTCCCCCGTTCGTGGTGAGCCCGTCGAACCACAGCGTCTGGTAATTGGATAAGTGTTTGACAGGCGCGACCAAGCATCGTCCCGCTTGCACCTAGCTACCGGCGTTTGTGTTAGACTGGGACCAGCCTGGTGAGGAGGAGTGATATGACCACCGTGGAAAAGAAACGGATAGGCTTGTTGGTGCCGCCCCGCAACCGCACGATGGAAGACGATTTTT
>CAYOAF010000124.1:0-13760 GCA_964401855.1 uncultured Dehalococcoidia bacterium | reverse complement strand
AAAGGTGTAGCCACTAGGGATCTGAACGCTTTGTGGTGGATATCTGAGTCTATCTCCGAAGATTTGTGGATAACTTCTTCCCAAGGAACAATGTGGTGGTGCAGGCTGGGGCTCAGGGGCATCTTCGAGGACGATTGTAGACCCACAGTGTTGGCGACCTGAATCAGTATCGCCCCCCGCTCACATCGATGGTCACACCGGTGACATAATCCGCATCCGCCGACGCCAGGAAGGCGACAACCTTGGCCTGGTCCTCCGGTTGGGCTAAACGCCCCAAGGGTACAGCCTCAACACTGCGTTGCTTGGCCTCCTCTGACATTTGTTCCCATCTCCGCTCTATTCGTTCGGTCAAGGTCCTGCCAGGGGCGATGGCGTTGCAGGTTATGCCGTAGGGTCCCGCTTCTCTGGCGACCTTCTTCGTGAACGCCATTATGCCCGCCTTGGCCGCGGCATAGGCACTGCTGGCCTCGCTCTGCCCGTGGCCGGCAATAGAAGAGAAGTTGACTATCTTCCCCTCACCTTGCTTCTTCATCTGCCTGAGGGCGGCCTTGGTACACAAGAAGGTCCCTTTGAGGTTGAACTGGATGACGCTGTCCCATTCCTCCAGCGTCAGGTCGTCCACAACGGCGGTGCTGTTTTGGATAATGGTGCTGCCACCTACTGCGTTTACCAGAATATCAATCTTACCGAACCTGCTGACTATTGAGTCCACCATCCTCTCTACCTGCGGGCTGTCCAGGACGTCAACCTCCATGGTGATAACGCTGCCGTTGGCGGCCTCTACCTCTTCGGCAAGGGAGGCCAAGGCAGGGCTGTTAATATCCACGGCAACCAGGTGGGCCCCTTCACCGGCTAGGATTTTGGCTGTAGCCCTTCCTATGCCGTTGGCAGACCCGGTAATCACCGCCACCTTGTCTCGAAACCTCATAGCTCTACCACCTTGTTTGAGCCTAGCCTTGGGTCTCTAGGCGAGCTCTCAGCTGACCAGGGCCCAAAATCAAGTCCTTCTGACACGCCGGATTATGCGCCTTTGGTAGCTACAGTGCAAGGAGTTCCCATTTTGGTGCGTTATTCCTCGCCCTTTGTTGCTTCAGTTCAGATTCTCGCTTGCACTGCACAAGACGATCGAGTCCTCGCATTCCCAATTGAGTCCCATTATCGCTGACGGTCTTCAGGCAGACCGGGCGTCCACACACCAGCCCAGTGTTGCCTCGGCTTGTTGACGGTGTAGGATTGTGCCACTAGAATCCCGGTGGCGTTGAGTTGCCTGTCCCGGCTTCTGATTTGAGCATCGGCCGGACATCACGCGTATCTGTAGTCTCGCTGAAAGTGAGCTGAAACTTGGACTGGATCCTCCTTTCTCTGGCTAGTGCCGGGATGTTCGGAGTCGTCACGGCCTTCGACAAGCGGCTGATCGACAAACACTTACCCAGCCTGGGCAGCTTCTATGCCATAGTCGCCATATCGCTGGTGCTTTCCGGCCTAGTCGGTCTTGGGGCTGCGGGCGGCCTGGAGAGCGCCCCGGCGGGCAGGCTGCTCGCTGCTGGCCTATCCGGTTTCTGCTGGGCCCCCGCGCTCGCATTCATGTTCTGGGGCTACAAGCTGGAAGAATCGTCCCGGGCCACCGCGATAGTTCACGTCTTTCCCGTATTTGTCGCCCTGATGGCGGTGGGCTTCTTGGGGGAATCGCTGGCGACCGGACATTGGTTGGCCATTGCTACAGTGGTAGCGGGAGCGATGCTGGTCTCCTTGCGAGGCTCCGCCCGCCACGGGTTCACGAGACTCACACGGGCGTTCCCCGTGTTGATCGGCGCCAGCCTTTTCTTCGCCTTGGCGCACCTGACCGGCAAATACGCCCTGGCTGAGGTTTCGGTATGGTTGGTCTACGCACTGCGCAGCTTCACCATGGCCATCTTGTTATTCTTCCTGGCGAAGCCCAAAGCTTTCCGCCAGATTGTGGGCGCCATGCGGGATCGGAAGACGCTGGCCATGGTCGTGGCGGCGGAGTTTGTCCTTGCCCCTATCGCGGCGCTGTCCGTCACCGTAGCCACCTCCTTGGGCCCCGTGTCCCTGGTGGCCGCCATCAGCGCCACCCGCCCATTCTTCGTGTTCATTCTTACCACGATACTCAGCATGCCCCCCGTGGGGTTGCTGAATGAACCTCTGGAGCGCAACACCCTCGCGCTAAAATTGGTGTCGGTGGCCCTGATAGTAGCCGGCACCGGCGCGCTGAGCTTACTCTAGCGCACTTTCGCTTCTCGACAACCAGGCCCCCCCCGGATATGCAATTAGCGATCGTCCAACTTTCCCCTTCCCTAACCAAGAATCGGAAGAATCGCCGAAGGGCGATCTGAGCCTGGCAGACCGTTTTGGGGGAGTAATTGTCCAACAGCGTGGCAACGTATGCGCGGATGTCAGATGCGGAGATGGACGTGGGTTTACGGTCCTGGAATTGGGAGGCAAATCTCTCGGCGTCGCGGGTGTAGTTGTAGATGGTGTGCGATCTAAGCCCTTCAACTGTGAGGGCCAAACGAAAGGCACGAATTAGAGCCGGGAAACCGACCGCTGTATGCATGATGTCCCTCCTTTTATTTGAGGGACGATAGAGCTGGTCACGTATCTGTATACAGCGTTCGGCTCGGCGGTGGCTCCCCAGCTAGGATTCGAACCTAGGACCTAGCGGTTAACAGCCGCCCGCTCTACCGCTGAGCTACTGGGGAATGTGGTTTCATGGGGTGTAAATGACCGCGGCGAATGAAATTGTAGCATCTGCTACCTAAACTCTCAAGCGTCGTGGCTGCCCGCCAAACCCGGCCCGAGAATCCGCGGGAAACCGAGGGTCGTATTACATTGCGGAGAAGGGGGCCGCTCCCATTGCACCGCTTTGATGCGGTCCTCATCCCTGTCTTCGAGCGCTTTCCCCCAAGGTGCCCAACACACAAAGGGAGCATCACGCTCCCCTTGCTTGTCACGGCGTGCCCCGCCCCCCCCCTCGGCAAGGTCCTTTTGGTTAGCCTGGAGGACTGCCGATCCCATCGAATTGGGAACGCTTGGTCCCGGCGCCAGGGGGCGGATCACCCACCAGCCCGTAATACCGGACGCCCGCCAAGGGGACTGAGTAGAACCAGAACGTTGCCCCCTGGTGGGTGCCGGGCGGGGGCGGCCCCGCTTCCTCAAGGAAGTTTGCGATCTCTTCCGGAGCCGCCGGAGGGCGCCCCTCGGGGAGAATGTCCGCCTCCTGGGTCTTGTCCAAAACCTTTAACGTTCCCATGATTCTACCTGCTCTCCCTGTTGGCAGGTGCTGGTGGTGATATCGACCGAGGGACCGGGCTATCCGGCCTCGCCGGCGGAGGCCGTCCAGGCGGTCACCTTCAGGTGCCTGGCCTTTTTGGACTCCGCCTTGGGCAGGGTGACGGTCAGTATCCCGTTCTCGTAATGGGTCTTGGCCTTGTCGGTGTCCACCGTGTCAGGGAGACGCAACGAGCGGTGGAACAGTCCGTTACAGCGTTCCCGGATCAGATAACCACCCTCTTTTCGCTCCGTTTCCACCTTGGACTCCGCGGATTTCGCCCGAATGGCCAGCACGCTGTCCTCGATGGAGACATCAATGTCCTCCGGCTTGACGCCGGGAACGGAAGCTTGGACCAGGATCTCCTCGGCCTCTTCGACCACGTCAACGGGTATGGCCCATTCCTTCCGCTCTGTGCTGCCGGTGGCGAAAGCGGGTCCACGCCATCTCCGGTCCATGGCCTCGCGCATCCTGCGCAGCTCATACATGGGGTCCCAATGCTGCAGTACCATTCTCAATTATCTCCACGGTGGGTTGTTGATTTCCGGCTCTCGGAGCGCCTGTTAATTGCTTCCAAGCCTGTCAAACGCTATTGTATTAAATTGAGTTATAACTATCAAATATCATTTTAATATATATTACATAAACCTTTGAATAATCCGAACCGTAAATTGACAGTAGACATTAAGACAAATATAATACATGGAAGGAGCTTAGGAGCCTACGCCAATGGCAAATTATTACAATTCACTGGGAGTCACGAAGGCCGCGTCCCAAAAAGAAATCCGGCAAGCTTACCGTAAGCTGGCCCGGGAGTTCCACCCCGACGTGAACCAGGGCAACAAGGCGTCGGAAGAGCGGTTCAAAAAAATTAACGAAGCCTACAGCGTCCTGTCCGACCAAGAGAAGCGCCGAAAATACGATAGGCATGGCGACAATTGGATGCACTCGGACCGAATTGAAGAGGCCCAGGCCCAAGCCCGCCACGGAGGCCACTACCGTTGGTCGACCTACGGCGGCGATGACCCCTTCGTTACCTTTGGCGAGGATCAAAGCAATCTGTTCGACCGGTTGTTTTCCAATAGAGGTAAAGAGAGGCGGCGGCCCGCGGCCGCCGAGTATCCGGTTACGGTAACCCTGAAGGAAGTATTTGAGGGCGCCACTCGGGTGCTGGAGCAACCCGGCGGCCGCCGACTGGAGGTGAAGATCCCGTCGGGGGTGGACAACGGGGCGAGGGTGCGCATCTCGGCCGGCTCGGGCCGGAACGAGGACATTTACCTGGTCGTCTCAGTACAGTCCCACCCGCGTTTCCAACGTCAAGGCCGGGACCTATACACCGAAGTTGAGGTGCCCCTGGAGGATGCTATCCTGGGGGGAGAAACGACCGTCGAGACCCTGCTGGGGAAAGTGGCCCTCACCATACCCCCGGAGACCCAAAATGGCCAGCGCTTTCGCCTTGCTGACCAGGGCATGCCCGCGCTGAACGACCCCAAACTCCGAGGCGACCTATACGCAACCACGAACGTCAGACTGCCTGCCGGCCTCACGCCGGAGCAGCGGGAGCTGTTCCAACGGCTGCGGGAGTCGCGGTCCCGCGATGCCAGTGATGGAGGGTGAACATGGTTTCCCAGCATCAATTTCGAGAAGAACCCTGCTTTGTTATCAGCGTTGCCGCCCGCATAGTCGGGGTGCATGCTCAGACCTTGCGTTACTACGAGCGAGTGGGCCTGATCTGGCCCTCTCGCACCGTGGGCCGGCAACGCCTGTACTCGATGGCTGATATTGAACGGGTGCAAAGGGTCAAGGCCCTCACCGATGAAATGGGAGTCAACCTGGCCGGGGCCGAGGTGGCCTTGAAGCTGATGAACCGGATTGAGCATCTAGAAAAACAGGTCCAGAGACTGACCCAGGAGCTTCACCGCATGCGAGCCCTTCAGAGCGCCTCCGGCGGCCGGTCCGGGATCGATTCATAACCGAGGAGATGAACCGATGGTCTTGCGGCCAGAGCAGTTTACCGAGCAAGCCCAGGATGTACTGCGCAACTCACAGGAGTTGGTGCGCCGTTACAGCCATAGCCAGTGGGACGTGGAGCACGTCTTGCTGGCTCTGTTGGAACTGGAGGGCGGCATCCCCGGCGAGATTCTCGCCGAGCTGGGCGTTTCAACCGATGCCGTGAAAGCGCGTTTGCACCAGACCTTGGAAACCGCACCCAAGGTGGCCTATGACAGCGGCCAGATTTACGCTACACCCCGCGCAGCCCGGCTCCTGGATAACGCCAAGGAGGAATCAGTCCGTCTCAAGGACGAGTACGTTGGCGCCGAGCACCTGTTTATCGCCACTACGGTGGAATCTCAAGGGGACTCAGCTTGGGTGCTGAAAGAGTTTGGCATCGAAAAGGAAAAAGTCTACCGGGCTTTGATGAGTGTCCGGGGCGCCCACCGGGTGGACGACCCACGGGCCGAAAGCCGGTACCGCTCCCTGGAAAAGTACACCGTCGACCTGACCAAGCTGGCCCGGGAAGGTAAGCTCGACCCGGTTGTGGGAAGGGACGACGAGATCCGGCAGGTGATGCAGACCCTGACCCGCCGGAAGAAGAACAACCCCGTCATCATCGGCGAAGCTGGAGTGGGCAAGACCGCCATCGTCGAAGGGCTCGCCTCCCGTATCGTGGTGGGAGACGTGGCCGACTCCCTCAAAGGGCGGCGGGTGCTGGCCCTGGACTTGGGGGCCATGGTGGCGGGTTCCAAGTTCAGGGGGGAGTTCGAGGAGCGGCTCAAAGCCGTGATGGACGAAGTCAAGCAGGCCCAGCGGGAGGTCATTCTGTTCCTCGATGAAATCCACACCATGGTGGGTGCTGGCGCTGCCGAGGGCGGCATCGACGCCAGCAACTTGCTCAAGCCCGCCCTGGCCCGGGGAGAGTTGCAGTGTGTCGGCGCCACCACCTCCGCCGAGTACCGGAAGTACATCGAGAAGGACACCGCCCTGGAACGGCGGTTCCAGTCCATCTACCTGGAAGAGCCGTCGGTGGAGGAGACGGTGGAGATTCTCAAGGTCCTGCGCCCTCGCTACGAGGCCCACCACAAGGTCACCATCGACGATTCAGCCCTGGTGGCCGCGGCGCGCCTCAGCGACCGGTACGTCACCGGCCGCCAGTTGCCGGACAAGGCAGTGGACTTTATCGACGAGGCCGCCAGCAAGCTGCGGATCGACGCCGAAAGCCTGCCCTCTCACATCAAGGATATGGAAGAGCGTATCCGCCGACTGGTGGACCAGGAGGAGGCGGCAGCCCAGCGGTCCGAATACGAGCAGGCGGCCCAGCTCCGTACCGAGCGGCTGCGGGTCGAGGAGGAGTACGAGCCCGAGAAACAGCGCCTGCTGGCCGAGCACCGAGTGGACATGGTGGTTGACGAGGCTGACATCGCCGGGTTGGTCTCCAAATGGACCGGCATTCCTTCCGGGCGTTTGTTGGAGGGGGAGCCGGAGCGCCTGGTCCACATGGAAGACGGCCTGCACCAGCGGGTTATCGGGCAGGACGAAGCGGTAACCGCCGTCTCCGAGGCGCTCCGCCGCTCCCGCTCCGGCCTGAGTGACCCCCGGCGGCCCATCGGAAGCTTTATCTTCCTGGGGCCAACCGGAGTAGGCAAGACTGAGCTGGCCAAGGCCCTGGCGGAGTTCCTATTCGACGACGAGCGCAACATGGTGCGGGTGGACATGTCCGAGTACATGGAGAAGCACACCGTGTCCCGCCTCATCGGGGCGCCTCCGGGCTACATCGGCTACGACGAGGCCGGCCAGCTGACCGAGGCGGTGCGCCGGCGCCCCTACCGGGTGATCCTGTTCGACGAAATTGAGAAAGCCCATCCGGACGTGTTCAACATCTTGCTGCAAATACTGGAGGACGGCCGCCTCACCGACGGCCACGGGCGCACCGTCGATTTCCGCAACACCGTGGTCATAATGACCAGTAACCTGGGCACGGAAGGGCTGCGGAGGCAACCCTTCGGTTTCCGCACCGATGGCCGGGAAGGGGACGTAGACGAGCAGAAGCTGCGGGACTCGGTCAACGACGCCCTCAAGCGGACCTTCCGGCCGGAGTTCCTGAACCGGATCGACGAGACCCTCATCTTTCACCCGCTGACCCAGGAACAGATTGTCCGGGTGGTGGTCCTGATGGTCAAGGATGTCCAGAAGCGATTGGAGGACCGAGGCATCACCTTCGAGTTGACGCTGGAGGCCGGCCGGTGGCTCGCCGAAGAGGGGTTTGACCCGGTGTTCGGCGTGCGCCCCTTGCGGCGGGTCATACAACGCCATCTGGAGAACCCGCTGTCCAAGGGCATTCTCGCCAATGAATACCACACGGGAGACCATGTGGTGGTGGATGCTGGCGACACCGGCCTGGTCTTGACCAAAGCCGCCGCCCCGGTTTCTGCGGGGCGCCGTGGCTGATGGCCCCAGGCCGGCCGGCCGGTGAGGTTCTTCAACCGGGCCTCAACCCTGGCAAGCCAGCCCAACTGGCGAGACCCCCAGACCTGTCTGCGGTTTGGGGTGTTCCTCGCCGTTGTTGGCGCGGCGCTGATGGCCTTCTTCTTGCGCGAGCAGCTTACATTTGGCCAGGTGGGCTACGCCGGCCTCGCCCTCACTGTCATCGTGGCAAGCGGCGGACTGGTCCTACCGGTCCCGGCGCTGGCTACCGCTTGTACCCTCGGCGTCCTGCTCAACCCGGCGTATGTTGGCCTGATCGCGGGCGCCGCCGGGACCCTGGGCGAGCTGACCGGCTACTACCTGGGGTATACCGGGAGGGGAATTCTGGAGGGAAATCGCCTGTACCTCAAGATGGAGGTTTGGATACGGCGGCGAGGCCTACTCTTGCTCTTCCTGGCGTCTCTGATCCCCAACCCATTTTTCGATGTGGCGGGTATCGCGGCTGGAGCGTTACGCTATCCCCTGTGGCGATTCCTGGGCGTGGTCTGGGTGGGCAAATCTATAAAGTTCCTGATATTTGCCTACGCCTGCGCCTATAGCGTAGAATGGCTAACTGACCTGTTTAGGGTGTAAGAACGGTCAGCTATCAACTATCAGCTATCAGTGGTCAGCCGTCAGCCCCTCCCTCGGAAAACTCTCGTGGGGCATACTTGGGTCCTGATAGCTGACCGCTGACAGTTGCCCGCTGATAGCTGATAGCTAGAATCCGAGAGGTCTTGCCTTGGTTGCCGTTCCTTCCACCGGGCCCAATATCGCGGTTGACCTGTTGCGCGGCGGGGTGCGTTTTTGCCTGGGAAGGCCCGTGCTCACCCTGGTGGCGCTCAATCTGCTGGCCACACCCCTGGTGTACATTCCCTTCTACGAAAACCGGGATGGCTACCTCTCGATTTCCTTTTCCGGGTTTTCCATGGATAACATCTACCGGTATTGGGACGGTCCGCTGTACCTGGTGGTAGCCCAGACTTTCTACGACCCCGGCAACCCGGCGGTCGGCGCCTTTTCCGATCTGTCACCGGGGTACTACGCGGCCCATCTGCCTGGCTACCCGGCCACCATCCGGTTGTTCTCCTACATCTTCGGCTACGCCAACGGGATGATCGCCGCCACCATTGCCGCGACCAGCCTGGCTATCTGGGTCCTGTACCAACTGCTGAAGGACCTGAGACTTGCCGGCAAGGCGTTCTGGTTGGGGTGCGTGTTCCTGCTCCTGCCGCCCCGGTGGCTCATCTACCACAGCGTGGGCGCGGCTGAGCCCCTTTTCATCGCGGAAGTGCTTGGCTTCATTCTGTTTTACCGCAGGAAGCAGTTCTGGCTGGCTGGCCTGGCCGGCGCGGCGGCGGTGCTGACTCGCAGCCCCGGCGTTCTTCTGCTCGGGGTGTACCTGGCGCTGATCGGCTGGGAATACCTCCGCTCGAGCCCCCGCCCCGCCGTGTGGTCGGTGGCCTGGCAGAAGCTGTTGCCGATGGCGCCCTTCGTGGCGGCCCTGTTACTGCTGTCGGCGCTATTCCAAGTCCAGTACGGAGACATCTTCGCCTATTTCCATTCCGGCGACAATATCCATCTCACGGGAGCCCCCTTCTCCTCCGTCTGGCTGTCGGTCCTGGGCTATAAATGGTCTGAGGCCACGCTGTGGATATACCTCTTGAACGCCGTGGGAATCCTGTTGCTCTGGCGCAACGGCCGGCAGGACCTGGCCCTGTTCGCCGGAGCGTTCTACGTGCCCCTGATTTTCGTAGCCCACCATGACCTGGTGCGGTACATGCTGCCCATCTTTCCGTTGACCCTGATCATCGGGTACGAGCGGCTGCTCGGCGCCCGGGAATTCAAGCTGGCCATGTTGCTGATCGTGCCCGCTATCTACGTCTACACCTGGAGCGGGGTCCAGACGAACCTGGCCCCTCCCGAGGCGATGCGGCAACTGCTGGCGCTGGCAGGGGGTTGACCGGGTGATTGTCGAACCTTCGCGGCCTGCCGTGAGACTGAAACATTGCTGCGGTCCGTGTATTCTGGGAAACATTCATCAAGACAGGAGGCTTTTGTGATTCGTAGCATAGACGGCAAGCAGCCGAAGATTCATCCCTCCGTTTTCGTCAGCGAGACCGCCTACATCGTCGGCGACGTGGAGATTGGGGAAAATTCCAGCATCTGGCCCGGAGCGGTGATCCGCGGGGACTACGGGAGGATCGTCATCGGCAAGGCCTGTTCCATCCAGGACAACTGCGTCCTCCACACCGATGACTACTTGGAGTTGGGGGACAACGTCCTGATGACTCACGGTGCGGTGGTCCACGGTGGAAGGGTCGGCAACAATGTCCTCATCGGGATGAATGCGGCGCTCCTGGAGGACGCGCAGGTGGGGAACTACTGCCTCATCGGCGCTTGTGCCATGGTGCGCTCTGGGGCCAGGGTACCGGACCATTCGCTGGTCATCGGGGTGCCCGCCCAGGTGAAGCCCCTGACCGAGTCACAGGCGGAGCGGCTCAAGGACCCCACCTCCATCTACGTTCGCAACGCCCGCCGGTTCACAGAGGCCGGCCTTGGGTTACAGATACCCAAGCAACCGAATTAGGGAGCGACGAATGGCAGCGAGCAACGGCAAACTTCCCCTACCCCTTGAAGGAATCCGCATCTTGGACGCTACCCATATCGTGGCCGGACCTTTTTGCTCCATGATCCTGGCCGACATGGGCGCCGAGGTAATCAAGATCGAACGCCCGGGGGCTGGTGACCGGGCCCGAAACAACAAGCCCATCATCGAAAAACCCGGCGGGCAGCGCGTCAGCGCCCGTTTCCTGGGTGTGAACCGGAACAAAAAGAGTGTGACCCTGGACCTGCGTGACCCCCGGGGCAAGCGGGTCTTCCACAAGTTGGTCCGGGCGTCGGAAGCCTTGCTGGACAACTGGGGGCCGGGCGCCTTGCGCCGCCTGGGCCTGGGGTACGACGACCTCTGCCAGGTCAATAAGGGGCTGGTTTACGCCAGCATCACCGGCTACGGCGACAGCGAGGGCTTGCGAGGCCCCTACTCCGGGTGGCCGGCCAACAACCCATGCGTCCAGGGGATGGGCGGGTGGATGGAGGTTACCGGCCCGCCAGGCTCGCCGCCCCAGATGGTCGGCGACAACATAGGGGATTCGGTGCCCGGCCTGTGGGCGGCCCTGGGGGTCGTGCTGGCCCTGGAGACCCGGCGCAAGACCGGCCTGGGCCAGCACGTAGACATGGCGATGTACGATTGCATGGTGGCCCACACCACCAGCACCATGCCCTTCTACCAGGCGACGGGCAAGGTCATCGGCCGGTCCCGGGAGAATATGATCTATGCCCAGCTTACCCTGAAGGCGAATGACGGGTTCGCGGTGTTGGCCGGCGCCCAGCAGGAGGAGAAGTGGGTCAATCTGTGGAAGCTCATTGGTAGGGAGGAGCTGCTCCAGGACCCCCGCTATCTTTGCCGGGGCATCACGGGTGAGTTCTATTTCAGCCACATCGTCCCTGCCATCGAAGGCTGGTCCCAACACCTTTCCAAGTGGGAGGTGACTGAGAAACTGACGGCAATCGGTTTTTCCATGGGAGTGGTCCAGAACCAGGCCGACCTGGCCCAATGCCCTCACCTGGAAGCCAGGGATATGTTCGTCGACGCCGGGGATTCCCTGGGCGGATCGTTCCGCACTGTGAACACTCCGATTCACCTGACCGGCTGTGTCGACATACCCAGCCGGACGCCGCCTCTGCTGGGGCAGGACAACCAGGAGATACTTTGTAGCATCGGCGGCCTCACGGTCGAAGAGCTGGACCAACTACAGACCGACGGCGTGGTCTAGCCCCGATTTACACTTGGCACCGGCTCTGTGTACGCCTCCTCTCACCGGAAGTTCTTTGAGAGGGGTTTTAGGGGAGCCCTTTCGTTCATGAAAGGACTCCCCTAACTGCTCCAAAGTAACCTCGTTCAAGACCGCATCGGGCTCTCGGCCTTGGAGCAGCACTGGTGTAGTGGCGGACCAGCAATACACCGGTTTTGCGGGTCCTGTTCGCAGATTGCCCGGTGTTGGGTAGGCTGTTTCCTTGGCGTACCCGGCTGCCTGCCACTATAATGGGGCTTCGCATCGCTGAGTCTTACGGGAAAAGGAGAAAGCACCCTTGTTCCAAGCCCCTCGCGGCACAACCGACCTGCTGCCACCGGAGCAGAAATACTGGCGGTATATCGAGTCCAAGGCGGTGGACCTGGCCAGGTGGTACGGCTACGGCCGGATCGACACCCCGGTATTCGAGGACTCCACCCTTTTCATCCGCTCCGTGGGAGCGGGCACCGACATCGTTGAAAAGGAGATGTACATCTTCGAGGACCGGGGCGGCGACAGCGTCACCCTCCGACCGGAGGGGACAGCCCCGGTCTGCCGCGCCTACCTGGAACACGGCATGCACAACCTTACCCAACCGGTGCGGCTCTACTATTTCTGCCCCGTTTTTCGTTACGAACGCCCCCAGGCCGGCCGCTTCCGGGAGCACCACCAGTTCGGCGTCGAAGCCCTTGGTGATGGTGACCCTTCGGTGGACGCAGAGGTCATCGGCTTGGCCTGGCAGCTCGTGCTGTCCCTGGGCTTGCGGGACATCGACCTGCTCGTGAACAGCATCGGTGACTCCCAATGCCGTCCCGCTTACGTCGCCAGGCTGACTGCCTACTATTCCGGCCATCTAGAACGGCTTTGCCCTGAATGCCGGATACGCCTGGAGCGCAATCCACTGCGCCTGCTGGACTGCAAAGAGGGAGGGTGCCGGGCGTTGGGGGATGCGGTGCCTCGATCGGCCGACCACCTCTGCCAGGAGTGCAGCGAACACTGGGCCAAACTGCGAGAGTACCTCAATGCCATGGGGATACCGTATCACTTGGACCACCGGCTGGTGCGGGGCCTGGACTACTACACCCGGACGGTATTCGAGCTACTGCCCAAAGGGGGCGGGACCCAGTCCACTATATGTGGTGGCGGCCGATACGACGGGTTGATCGGAGAATTGGGCGGCCGCCAGACCCCGGGTATCGGTTTCGCCACCGGCATGGAGCGGCTGACGCTGAACCTCAAGGCTGGCGGTGTAAAAATCCCCGAGGAACCGGCGCCGAGATACCTGGTGGCCAATGTTGGCGATGCTGCTCGTTCTGCGGCCTTGGAATTGGCGGTCAAGCTGCGCGCCGCGGGGGTGGGCGCTATCCTGAGCAGCGGCGGGCGGGCGTTGCGAGGTCAAATGCGCCAGGCCAACGCTTTGCAGATCCCTTATGCGCTTATACTGGGCGAGGACGAGATCAATCGGGGAGAGATTGTGGTTCGTGACATGATAGCTTCCACCCAGGAGACCATCCCCTTGGCCCAGTTTCTGACAGACCTACACACTTGAACGGCCTCCCCTTTGTCCGACGTCGCACCGGCCCGCCGGATGACAAACCTGCCGGAAACCGCAAGCGTTCCGTGGTGCGGCAAGCGCGCCTAACCGAGTAACATATCAGGCGTGTTGACCGAAGAGTGCCTGAAATGAAAACCCGGACCCCCGCGCTGGCGCTGTTGTTGCTGCTCGCGGTGGCCTCCCCGGCCTGTGAAAGCTTTCCGACCCCTGGCTTGGGGACCCCGCCTGCGGCGACTCCGGACATCGAGGCCACGGTGCGGGCAGCGGTGCAAGCTGCCCTGCCGGCTCCGGTGAGCGATGCTCCGGATGTCGGTGCCACCGTGATTGTCAGCGTCCGGGCGACGGTTGAGGCCGTGCTGGAGGCCACCCCGGTTCCGTCTGAGATCGCGACGCCCGTGGCGGCCGCAACGGCAACTCCCACATCGGCGCCGGCTCCAGCGGTGCTGCCGATGTCCACCCCTGCCAACACGCCAACTGCGATACCCGCCGAAACCGCAGCGCCTGGTCCCGCCTTGGCGCCGGCTCCGACGGCCACGCTAGCTCCGCAGCCAAACCCGGTTTCCGGTGCAGCATTCATAACCGCTGCCGTGCCGGCGCCCAC
>CAYOAF010000123.1:0-10792 GCA_964401855.1 uncultured Dehalococcoidia bacterium | reverse complement strand
TCCCGGCGGTGTTTCAATCGCTGGTAGCGGCTGGCGAAGGCGGGTTCGCCGGTCCAGTCCGGTTCTCCCATGGCCTGTTTCAAGCCCTGCCACTCGTCTTCGGTGCGCACGGCGATGGAGACCCACCGGTCCTCCCCCTGGCAAGGGTAGTTGCCGTAAGGGGCCATCACCGGGTCGTGGTTGCCCTTGGGCCCAATGACCCGGCCGGCCATCACGTACTCCATGAGGCCGGCTCCCATGGTGGCGGCCGTTGCCCGGAGCATGGAGACGTCAACGTACTGGCCTTTGCCGGTGCGCCTTCGCCGGTACAGAGCAGCGACGATCACGAAGATGGCGTGCAGGGCCCCGCATATGTCGGCGTAGGCGTGCTTCATGCCCAGGAGACGCTCTCCCTCGTAGCCCATGGTGCTGTCTAGACCTGCCAGCGCACCCACAGAGGGGGCGTAGGCCCGCAGGTCCCGCAGGGGACCGGTCTGCCCGTTGGAGGAGATGGAGGCCATGATGATGTCTGGTTTTATCCGGCGCAGGGTCTCGTAGCCCAGCCCCAGCCGGTCCATGACCCCGGGCGAGAAGTTCTCGATGACTACATCGCAGCGGCGGGCCAGCCGGCGGGCCAGATCCACCGCCTCCGGATGGCTGGTGTTGAGGGTGATGCCGAGCTTGCTCCGGTTGACGTTGTGGAACATGGGGTGCTGCTCGGGGTCCGGCTCGGTCCCGACGATGGGCCGGCCCAGGCGCATGTAGTCCAGGCGCTGACGGCTCTCCACCTTGATGACCTCGGCGCCCATGTCGGCCAGCACCATGCCGGGGATGGCCCCGGCCAGAACCCAGCCGAAGTCCAGCACCCGGTAGCCATGTAATGGCCCTGGTTGATCCGGTTGTCCATTATTCCCCAAGGGAGCCTGACCTCCATCACCTTTCGGCTATCAGCGATCAGCTTTCAGCTATCAGCGGCCGTGGGCTAACAGCTGACGGCCGATAGCTCCGCGTTTGACGAACTTGGTTGGGATTTTCCGGTTGTCTGAGCACTGGCGCGCCAACTGACTCTTGCTTTTCCTAATCAACCTCCCTGACATGGACGTGAGGGGCTCTGATCTTGACGGCTCTCCGGGTGTCCGGGGGCCGGGCCTGGTGTATATTATATGATACCGGTCTGGTATAGCTTCACAAGCTGCTCGCCGGAAAAGCCCAGGACACCGCAGTAGACCTCCTGGTTGTGCTGGCCCAGGAAAGGGGCCGCAGAGGGCGCGTCCTGAGGGGTGTCATTCAAAATGTAAGGCGGGCCGGGGTAAGGCAGCGGGCCGGTGTCGGTCCGGTCGATATTCACGAACAGGCCAGCCAGGCTCTCGTCGTGGCGCACCTCGTCAAAGCCCCGCACCGGCGCCAGGGGGACCCGGTGCTCCAGGGCCAGTTCCAGAAGCTCCGCTTTGGTGTGGTTCATCAGCCAGGCTTCCACGTAGCCGTCGACCTCATCAGCGTAGAGGTTGTTCATGTCGGTCCGGTTTCTGAACCGGGGTTCCTTGGACCACTCCGGGTCTCCCATCAACTCCAAGAGCTTGCGCCACTGGCGGCCCTCAGGAGCGCCGATGAAGATGTATCCGTCCTTGCATCGGAGGATGCAGTTTGGGTACGGGAAGTCGAGGGCATGGTGCCCGGTGCGCCGGGTCATGCGCCACTGGTAGACGGCCATCAGGGCCTCAGGCCCGTTGTAGATCCCGGCCAGCGTCTCCACCTCGGCGATATCGATATGCTGGCCCTCACCGTTGTTTGCTGAAATTCCCCCTAATCCCCCTTTACCAAAGGGGGGACTGATGGGATTTCCAGAGTTGGGGACGGGGGTGAGGGCCAGCAGGGCCATCACGATAGACGAGGCGGCGGCCAGGCCCGCGAAGTAGCCCACCTGTGGAGTGCCGAAGGTCAGGGGTTCCCGGCCGGCCTCCCCAAGGCCTTCGCAGATGCCCCCCGCCGCGGCCAGGTTGATGTCGTGGGCCTGGTAGTCCCGGTAAGGGCCGGTCAGCCCGAAAGGGGTGATGGAGGCCATCACAAGGCTGGGGTTGGCCCGGCTGATTACCCCATAATCCAGGTGCAGCCGGTCCATCTCCAAAGGATGGAGGTTGTGGACCAGAACGTCGGAGCGGGACACCAGTTCCCGGAGGATTCCCTGGCCGGTGGGGGTGCCCAGGTCCAGGGTGACGCCCCGCTTGCTGGCGTTGAGGTACAGGAAGATGCCGCTGCGCTCCGGGTGGGGGTCGTCACCAAGGAACGGGCCATACTGGCGGGCGTGGTCGCCGGCGCCAGGCGGCTCGATCTTGATTACCTCTGCTCCCATGTCGGCCAGCAGCTTGCCGCAGTATGGGGCGGAAAGAAACTGCCCCAACTCCAGCACCCGCAGTCCTTCAAGCAAGGAGTAGGTCACATGGTCACCTGGAGGTTGAAATGTTCCCCTGGAGTTCCTTCGACAATGTCGGCAATAATATCCGGCGACGGCGCTCGGTTGTCATAATAGTAGAGATTCCCTCAATTGGCCAATGGTAGCCTCGGTAACCCCGTGGGCCCGAACGTAGCTCGTGGCGTCGCCGTAGCTGTTTTGCAGCGTCGCCAGGAACTGCTCCATGGCCTTCGGCGGCGCCGCGAAGGACTCCCGGGGCCGGTTCTCGCTTCCCGGTATGGCCCGGAGCCGCTCGAAGAGTTGGTCCAGCCGCTGGTTGGTAAGGGTAAAGTCTTCCATGATTTCTTCGTCGCTCACACCCAAGATACCGAGGGTCAGGGCCGCGAGGACTCCGGTCCGGTCCTTCCCGGCGGTACAGTGGAACACGGCCGGCAGGCAGCCGTCCGTGGCCAGCTCGGTCAACGCCGCTGCAATCAGGCCGCCGGAGTTCCGGAGAATCCACTGGTAGATCTCCGCCAGCCGGGCCACCGGGTCTTCCGAGGGCTCGAAGGGTGTGATCCCCCTTTGCTCCAGGAAAGGCACGCCGTGAAACCGGACCGAGGGCTTGGCCATGGCCCCCCGTCCGTCCCGTTGCACCTCATCAGTGTTTCGCAGATCGACGACGGTCATCACGCCTAGGATCCTGGTGACATACCCGGCGTCTTCCCGGGTCATGTGGTGCATGGCGTCGCTGCGAAAAAGCCGGCGCCATTTGACGGTCCGTCCGTCCCGGGTGGGGTAGCCGCCCAGGTCACGGAAGTTCACGCACCCTTGAAGTGGAATGAACCGGTCGAATCCTTGAGCCATCGCTTTTCACCAATTACTAACTGTTCGTTTCATTGACAGCTAAACTCGATCTAGGGCATCGAGGGTCAACGAAATCCCCTTTTACCAAAGGGGGACTGATGGGGATTTGCTTGTCGCAGGCTGTGCCAATGTAGGTTGTTGAAATTTTGCATAGGTTGTCACTGGGCTGCCCTCTGGTGTGGGGTCCTTCAGGAGTCGAGGACGCCCAGCTCCCGGGCCCTGGCCAGCATGATCTTGGCAGTCTCCTCGTGGGCAATGTCGATCATGTCTCCCTGGAAAGGCACGGCGGCGTCGCCCCGTTTCCGTCCTTCTTCCATAGCCGCGATTACCCCTTGCCACTGGGCGATCTCCTCCTGGTTGGGGGTGAATACTTCATTGACCACCGGCACGTGGGAAGGATGAATCAGGTGCATCCCGGTATATCCTAGCCTCCTGGCTTGCAGGGCCGCCTCTCTCAGGCCGTCGAGGTTGTGGAGGTCCATCCAGCCGCCGGTGACGGGGTAGGGAACCCCCGCTGCCCTGGAGTCGAGCAGAACCTTGGAGCGAAAGAAGAGGGTTTCCATGCCCTCGGGGGTCCATTGGAAGCCGATGGACCGGGCCGGGTCGCCGCCCTTGCCGCCGGCGGCGCCCATGTGGGCCACCCGGGCTGATGAAGTCGCAACCTCGTAGGCCAGCCTGATTCCCTGGGCCGATTCCAAACCCGGATCGATCAGTACCTGGCCCGCCTCCATGCCGGCCCGGCGCTCGAAGAGTTTCAGAAGGATGTCCGCTTCGATCACATCTGCAGGCCCCTCCACCTTGGGCAGCATGATGGCGTAGAGGTGGTGGCAGGTTATCGCCTCCAAGTCATCTCCGGTGAGGCCGGTTTCCAGCCGGTTCACGCGGACGATAAGGGTATGGCCCGCCGGTCCCAGCTCCTCCAGCATCTTGCGGACCAAGACCCGGGCTCCAGCTTTTTCAACGGGCGGCACCGAGTCCTCAAGGTCCAGAATCAAGGCGTCGGCCCCGTAACGGGGCGCCTTGCGCATCCAGTCTTCTTTGTTGCCGGGAACGAACAGCTCCGAGCGTAGGGGCTTGGCGTTGAAAGTCATTTCTCTTATCTCCGCCGGGGAAATCTTATCAGCAGCGTTCAGTTCAGGAGCGAGCCAAAAGCTGATGGCTGATAACTCATTTGGGAATTACACCACGCCTTGTGCCTTTAGCCGCTGTAGCTCCTCCCCCCCCAGTCCCAAGAGGCGGTTGTAGACTTCGTCGTTGTGCATGCCCAGGGTCGGTGCGCCGGCAAGTTCGGGCAACGGCCCTCCGGAGAACAACACCGGGAACCCCGCTCCGACGCCCTTCACCGGCTTCTTGAGGGTGCCGTGGCGCATGGGTTGGAGGGTGCCCCGCTCCCAGAAGTGCGGGTCGGCCACGACCTCCGCCGCGGTCCGGACCGGCCCGCAAGGGACATCGCCGGCCTCCAGCCGCTCCAAGGCCTGCTCCAGGCTCATGGCTCCGATCAACCGTTGGACCGCTTGCCGGGCCTCTTCCAGATTGGCGTTGCGGGCCGGACCGGTGGCGAACCGTGGGTCTTCCGTCAGCTCCGGAGCGTCCAGAGCTGCGGCCAGCCGCGCCCATTGGTCGTCGCCGCTGGCCGTCAGAACCAGGTCGCCGTCACTGGCCCGGTACAAGCCGGTGGGCCCGCTGCGGGTAAAGTTGCCCGTCCGCAGCGGCAGCCCTTCCTCGATGCGCTCCTCGAGGTTCTCCATGAACATGAGGGATACCAGCGTGTCCATCATGGAAACGTCCAGGTGTTGCCCCCGGCCGGTCCTATCCTTTTCCCGCAGAGCCGCCAGAATGGAGTAGCAGGCGAATAGGGGGGTGACCAGGTCTCCGATGAGGAACCCGACCCTGATGGGGGACCCGTCCTCTTCGCCGTTGATGTCCATGACGCCGCTCATTCCCTGGATCTGAGGGTCGTGGGCCCGCTTGTTGGCGTAGGGACCCTCCTGCCCGTAGCCAGAAATAGAGCAGTAGATTATCCCCGGATTGACTTGGGACACCTCGGAGTAGCCCAGGCCCATGCTCTTCATGGAGCCGGGGGCCAGGTTCTCCAGGAAGATGTCGCAGGACTCGACCAACTTCAAGAGCATGTCACGGCCCTTGGGGTGCTTCAGGTTCAGGGTGATGCTCTCAACCCCCTGAGCCCGCTTCAGGAACATGGTGGAAAGGTCCTGGCCGGTCTGGCTCACCGGGTGGTTTCCCTTGGGTCCGGCGTAGTTGCCGATTCCCCGCGCCGGATTACCCCGGCCCGGCATCTCGACGGTGATGACCTCGGCGCCCATCCGGGCGAGGTTCATGGCGCAAAAAGGCCCGGCCAAGTATACGGTGACAGCCAGCACGCGGATGTCGCGCAGGGGTTCCATGTTTCCTTCCATGAGGAGCGCTCCTCCAGATTGGTCCGCCGGCCAGGCGGACCGGACGCGGGTCCGAGGCGATGAGAGCGCGGCGTCCGCGGTCCGGGCAAAACCCGGCCTTTCAGCCCATTACCGGGGCGGCCGCCCGGCCCAGTATACACGGGAATGGGCCGCCCGTGCACCAGCCCCGGCCGCGGCGCCGGGAAGCCCTTTGTGCCGGAGGCGGTATGCCTTTGTGCCGGAGGCGATATGATAAAATCCACAGAGTTTCGAGGGTTGACAAAAACGGCGTTGAGGTGCGTGAAATGCCGCCTAATACAGTTCTTTCCACCACGGAATATAAAGTGGTGGGCACCCGCCCGATCCGCCACGACGGCACCGACAAGGTCACCGGCCGGGCCAGGTACGGCGGCGACTTTCAAGCGTCCGGGATGCTTCATGGAAAGGTGCTGCGCAGTCCCCACGCCCACGCCCGGATCAAGTCCATCGATGTAAGCAGGGCCCTGGCCCATCCCGGCGTCAAGGCCGTCATCACCGGCCGGGACATGCCGGTGAACAGGATGGAGAGTCCGGACCGGGACATGCGCTTCGCCAGCGACAATCTCCTGGCCCGGAGTAAGGTGCTGTACAAAGGCCACGCCGTGGCCGCCGTGGCCGCCACCAGCCCGCACATCGCCGGGATAGCAGTGGGACTGATTGACGTGGATTACGAGGTGCTGCCGCCGGTGACCACCGTCCGGGAGGCGATGAAAGAGGACTCCCCCCTTCTCCATGACGATCTGACCACCAAGGAACTGGGCGAGCAAACCGGCAAGCCGAGCAACGTGGCCTCCCACCTGAGGTATGAAAAAGGCGACGTGGATAAGGGATTTAGTACAGCGGATATCACCGTGGAACACGAGTACACGACGGCCACGGTCCACCAGGGCTACATCGAGCCGCAAAACGCCGCGGCCCTCTGGAACGCCGACGGCCAGCTAACGGTCTGGTGCAGCACCCAAGGGGCTTTCAACGCCCGTGAAGAACTCGCCAAGGTGTTGGACTTACCGGTGTCCAGGATAAAGGTGGCGCCCATGGAGATCGGCGGCGGCTTCGGCGGCAAGATCGACATCTACCTTGAGCCGCTGGCCGCCCTGCTTTCCGCCAAGACCGGAAAACCGGTCAAGATCGTGATGTCGCGGCCGGAGGTCTTTGAGGGCACCGGTCCGACCTCCGGGACTTACATCAAGGTGAAGATGGGGGTCACCAAGGCGGGGAAGATCGTCGCCGCCGATGCCTACCTAGCCTATGAGGCCGGAGCATTTCCCGGCGCGATGGTCGACGCGGGCGGACAGTGTATGTTCGCCCCCTACGATATAGAGAACGCGCGGGTGGACGGCTACGACGTGGTGGTCAACAAGCCCAAGACAGCCGCCTACCGCGCGCCGGCCGCTCCCAATGCCGGCTTCGCCGCCGAAACGGTGGTCGACGAGCTTGCCGAGAAGCTGGGCCTGGACCCCGTCGAGTTTCGCCTGCTGAACGCCTCCAAGGAAGGCACCCGCCGCGTCGATGGACCGAGGTTCCGCCGCATCGGCAACGTGGAATGCCTGGAGGCTGCCAAGGCCAGTCAGCACTACAACGCTCCCCTTGAAGGGCCCTGGCGCGGCCGGGGAGTGGCGACGGGCTTCTGGTTCAACATCGGTCTCCAGTCCAGTTGCTCCATCGGGGTCAACGCCGACGGCACCATCAGCCTGGTCGAAGGCTCGACCGACATCGGCGGCACTCGTGTCTCCATCGCCATGCAGGCTGCCGAGGTGCTGGGCATCCCCGCCGAGGACGTCCGCCCCAGCGTGGGGGACACCGAGTCGGTAGGCTACACTTTTCTGACCGGCGGCAGCCGCACCACTTTCGCCACCGGCTGGGCCGCCTACGAGTGCGCTCAAGACATCAAGATAAAAATGGTGGAGCGGGCATCAAAAATCTGGGACGTGGCCTCCGGGGACATCGACTTGGCCGGCGGGGTCTTTCAACACAGATCGGACCCGGCCCGGAAGATGACTTTCAAGGAGCTGGCGGCGAAGCTGAACGACACCGACGGCCCCATCTCCAGCCAGGTCAGCGTCAACCCCAAAGGAGCCGGCGGGGCGTTTAGCACCCACATCGTGGACGTGGAGGTGGACCCGGATACAGGGAAAGTGGCCATCCTGAACTACACCGCGGTGCAGGACGCCGGCAAGGCCGTCCACCCCGCCTACGTCGAAGGGCAGATGCAGGGTGGCGTGGCACAGGGCATCGGGTGGGCGCTGAACGAGGAATATTTCTTCGACAAGGAAGGCCGGATGATGAATCCCAGCTTCCTGGACTACCGGATGCCCATTACCCTGGACCTGCCCATGATCAACACGGTAATCGTGGAGGTAGCCAACTCGGGGCACCCCTTCGGCGTGCGCGGAGTGGGCGAGGTGCCCATCATTCCCCCGCTGGCCGCCGTCGCCAACGCCATCGCCCGGGCCACTGGCCTGCGGTTGCACCGCCTTCCCATGTCTCCCGGGGCGGTGCTGGATGCCCTGCGGGAGAAGGAGGCCGGCCCGGCCCAGCGATAGCCAGCCGGACCGGTAAGCGGCTGTTCCGATGCCTGCTTCCACGCTCGAGGGCAGGCTTCAGCGGCCTCGGGATTTATCTGCTATCGGAGGTAGAGCGCCATGGCCAGAGTACCTTTCGCCAAACGGGAAGACCTGAGCCCGGAAGACCAGAAGGTGTGGGACGAGTTCGGGAAGAGCCGCGGTGACGTGGCCCGGAACTACGCCGCTCTCTTCAACAACCCGCAGGTGGCGGGCCGGTTCGGGAACCTGGGCAGCTACGCCCGCTACGAGTGCAAGCTGGACCCGCGGGTGAAGGCCCTGGGCGTCCTTACTTCCGCCAGGGAAGTCAACGGGCACTACGTCTGGACGGTCAACCAGAAGCCGGCCCGGGATGCCGGACTATCGGATGACATAATCAGCGCCATCCGCGAGTTCCGGGCGCCGGTGGGACTGGAGCCCGACGACGCGGCCGTGGTCCAGTTCTTCCTGGAGCTTCTCCGCCAGCACCGAGTCTCTGATGCGACCTTCGAAGCCCTTCGCTCCCGGCTGGGGAACGCCGGTATCATCGAGCTGATGGTCGTGGCCGGCTATTACCAGGCCCTGGCCAACTGCCTGCAAGCCCTGGAAGTGGACCTTCCCGAGGGCGTGACCTCGGCGCTGACGTATTAGCTGAAAACGGGAGTCAACGGAGTGATAATGTTCAGCATGGGAGCCCTGTGAGTGAGGTGCGGTCGAACTTGACATCACACAAAGGCGTAAACCTGTTCTCAATCGGCCATTCCAGCCTGTCCCTGGTTGGCTTTCTGTCTTTAATGCAATCTAATGAAATAGATGTCGTCGCGGATGTTCGTTCCCACCCGTACTCGCGGCTATACCCCCATTTTAATCGCCAAAACCTAGACGAGGCACTTAAGGCAGAGGGAGTGAAGTATCTCTACCTTGGGAGAGAGCTTGGTGGCAAACCTGGCTCGAACGAGTTTTATGACATTGATGGACATGTTCTCTACGGCGCATCGGCACAATCACCTCAGTTCATTGAAGGAATTGGCAGATTGAAAAAAGGTGTCCAGAATCACCGAATTGCCATAATGTGCAGTGAGGGAGATCCGCGCAATTGCCATGGGAGGTTGCTTATAGGTCATGTTTTGGCGCAGGATGGAATCGAGATCGCGCACATTCGAGCGGATGGCTACCTTCAAACAGAAGATGATATCAAGCGAGAGGAATCCGGCGAAGGAATCCAATTGCCCATGTTCGACCATGAGGAAGCTACTAATTGGCGGTCCGTAAAGCCTATACGATTGGCTTCACCAAACGAAGAGCAGCAGGTTTCTTCGGCGCCTTGAGCGAACGGAGGATCAAGCGCCTCATTGATGTTTGACTGAACAACACCTCGCAACTCGCTGCCCTCACGAAACAGGGTGACCTCCCGTTTTTCTTGGAAAAGATATGCGGAGCTAGCTACTTACACGAGCCTCGACTCGCCCCGACGCAACAGATGCTGGATGCGTATCGGAAGCATCGAGGTTCTTGGGAGGCCTACGGAGAGGCCTTCCTGAACCTTATGGCAGAGCGACAGGTCGAGGAGGCGTTTTCTCTGCTCCTATTCGACATCCCTGCCGTACTCCTCTGCAGTGAGGACAGGCCTGACCGATGCCATAGGCGATTGGTTTTGGAATACCTGCGGGCAAAATGGGGGGCCTTGGAGATCATCCATCTTTAGCTGGGGCATACTCGCATGAAAATCCCTTTCATATGCCTGGCCGACTCATCGAAAGAAGGTGGGAGATGCGTGGCTGGTCTGCGTGCCGACGGCACCGGTTGGATCCGCCCTGTTAGCGATGAGTAACACGGTGTTCTCCGCCGTCATCACTTTGTCCTTGGCGACGGCAAAGCACCGAATCTGCTGGATATCATAGAGATCGAAGTTGCACAAGCACCGCCGGAACCACATCAGCCTGAAAACTGGCTGCTGGTGGACAGGCCATGGGAAAAGATCGGCATGGTGCGACTGTCAGACGCGCTTTCATTCTTACTTAGACCGGTTTCCGGTTCCCGGTCCCTTGCTCTTTGACAACACCAGCGACCGTCTCACTATAGTGCCTTGATGGGACGCCCACTCGAAGCATCGCTGGCATTGATTGAACCAAATAATGTTTCTTGGCTCGTGGAACCAAACCCATTTAGGTCCGGGAGGCGAACGAGGGCTGATTTCAGCTTGCAGGGGCAGAGTTACGACTTGGCGATAACAGATCCTGAGTGACGGCCGCGCCTGCTTCGCCTCCCAGATGGTTTGCATCCTCGCGAGGCGGCAGGCATAGGCCCCCAAGATCGAGTGCTGTTTACAATTAGCTTAACCGAACCTTTTAATGAACAGTGTTTCAAGCTAGTTGCGGCTGTGATCGTGCTGCCCGTATAGACTGTTTGGCCTACCCGTTGGGACGCAGAGGCAACGTCCGCGGCCGTTCCGTCGCATGCGTGTTGCCTCAATAGGAACTATTACCGAAGATGCTACGCTGCCTCAGTTGAAGATGTTACCGAGGGCTCATGGCTGGGTGTAGTAGTTGCCATCTCCCAAAGTTGCTCGAGCGCTTGGTTGA
>CAYOAF010000122.1:0-4631 GCA_964401855.1 uncultured Dehalococcoidia bacterium | reverse complement strand
CACCAGGCAGCCTCGCCCCGGCTGTGCTGCTTGAACGGCGTCTGGTGCTTCCTTGCAGTAATCGGCCGGTGTCTCGGTAGGCTACGGTGCCGGGGTGGCCTCTACGGGGCTCTCTGAGCCACGCCCTGCCGGTCTGGTGTTGGCCCGGGCAAAGCCAGGCTATGAAGAAGGCGATCTGTGAACGTTAGCCAAATAGTTCCCATCCCCAGATGTGGAGTAAAGAGCGAAGAGTCACCCAGCTGAGGAGTATCTCCGGTAGGCTAGTTTTGGCTGAAGCCAGAAGAGAAGCGAAGTGCGAGGAGAGTTTCGGTTAAAGTCACAGGTCTATGAACTCGTCGGCAAAACGGGTGTACACCTGTAATTTGGGTTTGTGCAGATCCTCGGCTCTCACGTACTTGATCGAACTCTGCCCATGTAAGGAGCGGGGCAGGATCATCGCTCGCACGAAACTCGTCGGCTCGTCCCTCGAGGCCAACGCCAGAACGGGATCGGTGCCCCGCTCGAACCAAGCCTCGCCCGGCTGCCGCGAAAACGCCTCGTCGCCCACGCGAATCTCGATTCCTCCCCGTAACAGGCACCGTATCCCTGGTCCTGCATGGGTGTGGGCGTAGGCGATTCCTCCTGGCGGAAAATCCACCCGGTCGCAGCGCATCAGGTACTGACTCCTGGGATCCAACTCAATGTTGCTCGTCAGCAGGGGACGCGACATGACTCCAGAGCCGGAGACTACGCCATCGTCGCTGACGGGCGTCCGCACCAGCTCCCAACGCCAGAGGCGGGCCTTTTCAGCACCCGCCCGCACGGTGCAGGAACCGGCGCCGAACCAAGCGTTGTTGGCCGCGAACGTGCTGGCTTGCCCGTCCGCAGAGACCAGTACCCTCCCCGCGACGACGTAGACCACCCGGTGTCGAGGCGGGAGGGTCGCGCTCTCCGCCGCAGTCAGGATATCCTCGAACAACCGTAGGGCGTGACCGCTCATCACCTCCCCTCTCCTCTGTAAACCGTGCAGGCTAGAATATATACCAAAGGCTCGCGCTAAACCAAGCATTCCCGCCGCACCCGGCCTTCCAGATCGCGATACTGCCTGGTCTGCCGGTCCGGAGACGCCACCGGAGATGACAATTGATCATATGCCAGGGGCAGGGATATACTCCTTGCGTGCCATCGGACTAGGCCGGAATGAGTTGAACTGGGATATTTAGGGGTACTAATACTCAGTCAACTTGGTTTTGACAGGATGTCATTCTGAGGAGCGGAGCGACGAAGAATCTCATTGTTACGCTGAGATTCTTCGCTTCGCTCAGAATGACAACTCGCAGATTTGAGTTGACTGAGTACTAAGGGACACCGGAGTGACCGTGCTCATGGAGCGGCCTAGACCCTAACCGAGCCGAGGACTGTATGAAAAGAAGCACATCGAGAATTCTCACCACCCACACAGGAAGCCTGCCACGACCGACCGTGGTCCAAGACTTGTTGCTAAGCAAGGATGAGCGCCGGGAGTTCGACCCGGGGGCATTTAGCGAAGGGATCCGCGGGGCTGTGGCCGAGGTTGTAAAAAAGCAAACGGATATTGGCCTGGACGTCATCAACGACGGGGAACAGGGCCGGGCCCAATACGCCACCTATGTAAAAGACCGACTCACGGGCTTCGAAGGAGAGCGGCTCATCCGTTACCAGCAGCGGCTGGACGACATCGACTTTCCGGAGTACGCCGCCCAGCGATCGCACAGATCATCCACAACGATCCCCCAACCAGCCTGCACCGGCCCGATCGCCTGGAAAGACTGGCCCGCGGTCCAGAGCGTAATCGACACCTTCAAAGGGGCTCTAGCTGACGCCCGGGTAGAAGAAGGATTCATGACCGCAGCTTCCCCGGGGGTGATCGCCAACTTCCTACCCAACCAGTATTACCCCACTGAGGAAGCATACCTCTACGCCCTTGCCGATGTAATGAGGGACGAGTACCAGGCCATCGTGTCGGCGGGGCTGCTGCTTCAAATAGACTGCCCCGACCTGGCCATGACCCGTGCTACTCAGTTTTCCCACCTGAGCGTGGAGGAGTTCAAGAAGATTGTTGAGCTGCACGTGGCGGTGGTCAACTATGCACTGGACGGGGTCCCACCGGAGCAGGTGCGGCTGCATCTCTGTTGGGGAAACACCGAGGGCCCCCACCATCACGATATCCCGTTGAAGGAGATCATAGGGCTGGTGCTCAAGGCCTGCCCGGTGGGCCTCTCCTTTGAAGGCGCCAACCCTCGTCACGCCCACGAGTGGAAGGTCTGGCGGGACGTTAAGCTGCCCGAGGGAAAGGTGATCATCCCCGGGGTGCTAGACACCACCACCAACTTCATCGAGCATCCCGAGCTGGTTGCGGAGCGCCTCCTCCGGTACGCCGGCCTAGTGGGCCGGGAGAACGTCATCGCTGGCAGCGATTGCGGCTTCGGTACATCAGCTTGGGGAAGAAAGGTGGAGGCCAACATAGCCTGGGCCAAGCTACAAACGATGGTGGAGGGAGCCCGCCTGGCTTCGGAGGAACTCTGGGGCTAGAAGACGGGACGGTGGTTACGGTGCGGTGGGACCAGGTGAAGCCGGGCAACTGACCGATTCTAGTAGCAGGACTCTCACTTAACCAGTTGTCCGAATTTCCGGGTCCACCCCAGTCACCCGCCGACCTTGGTGATAAATTCACCGTACCCTGGTTCACCTATGACCTCACTCTCTTGCATCACTACCCTGCCCCGGACAATGGTACGGGTGGGGATCCCCTTGACCTTCCGGCCATCATAGGGTGTCCAACCTACCTTGGTGTAAGTGGTGGCGTTGCTGATAGTCTCCTCCCGGTTCATGTCGACAATGACCAGGTCCGCATCGGACCCAACCTGGATCACACCTTTCCTGGGGTAGACCCCGAATATCCGCGCAGGGTTATAGGAGATCAGGCGAACCAGTCGGTCGAAGGTGAGTTTTCCCTCGTTGACCGCCGTCAGGAAAAGACGCAGACAGTCCTGAATCTGCGGTTCACCCCCCGGCGCCTTCCACATATCTACCCATCCCACCTCCTTTTCTTCCCTGGTGTGAGGGGCGTGGTCCGTTCCCACCACATCGATAGTCCCATCGTTGATCCCTTGCCACAAGGCCTCCACATGCGCCTCCGGGACCCAAAAGCCCAAGGCATAGGGGCCAAGCCTCTCGATAGCCTCCCATGAACTCCCTAGAAACAGGGCCCAGGGGTTCACCTCGCAGGTCACCGCTCTCCCCTCGGCCTTCGTCCGGCGGACCATCTCCAGGCTTCCAGGGGTGCTCATGTGCAGGACGTGAAGACGGGTGCCGGTTGCCTTCTGCAGATGCAGAAGGGTAGCGATGGCAGTGTCCCAAATAATGCCGTCGGATTCCCTGTATGCCTTGGCGTAGGCTTGCGGACTGAAGTCCTCGCGCTGCCAGTACCTCTGCTCGATCACATCCATCAGGTCCTGGTCGTGAGGGTGGACCATCAGGGGCAGCCCGGTAGGGGCTACCGCCTCAAAGCTTCTGAGGAGGTCGCCGTGATTGTGCAGCGCAATGCCCGGCATGTGAGGATAGTCCCTTCGTGTGTCGTGGCCCATGAAAATCTTGAAGCCCAGACAGCCCGCCTCGGCCAGCTTCGGGACTTCCTCCGGCACTGTCCCTGAAGGGTTGTGATTGAAGTCCACCAGGGCCTTCTGCCTCCCCACCTGAATGACGTTATTGAAATGTTCCACTGTAGTGGTTGGAGGACTCACATTGGGCATGCCCATGGACAAGGTAAATCCCCCTGCTGCTGCGGCCTGAGTGGCCGTGGTAAAGTCCTCCTTGTGGGTGAACCCCGGTTCCCTCTGGTGGGTGTGGGTATCAATGCAACCCGGGATGACGTACTGGCCCTGGGCATCGATGACCTGGGAGGCCTCAGGCATCGTAGAGCCGGTACCTATCCCGGCAATCTTTCCCTCGTTGATGAGCACATCGCCCCGGACGAATCCCCCTGGCGTCCAAACGGTACCGCCCGTGACGAGCAAGTTGGCTCGTTCCATGCGTGCTCTCCTTACAACAAATCCGCCCGTTAGTCCAGGAAGTGCAACGGAGTGGGACAGTAGGATAGCATGCCGTACATTCAGCGTAAAGGCTTCTACGGTAGACCAGAGAATATCACATCTTCAAAGCAACTCAAAGAACTTGAAGACCATGGAACGGTGGCACGAAAAGTGTATGCAGAAGTACCACCACGAGCTGAATATTCACTTACAAAAAAGGGGGAAGGGGGGGTAACTGCCATTTCTGTGATCAAATCTATTGCAGAGTGGTCAGAGAATCAACTAATGAGGACTAAGTAATCTCTGCGATTTATCTTGGTTTAATAAAACATAAGCCGTTTCCGTTACATTCTGTTCGATTCCATCCAAAATATCCTCAGCCTCCACCAGCAACCCAAAGATTTCAGGTTCACGGTATTAGGGGGTGGGCTAAACCTTACCACCGCCCGGCTGAAAAACCCTCACCAGCTTCTCTATCCCTTCCCAAACCTCGGCCTCCGTGGGGAGGGCGAAGCAGAGGCGGATGTAGTTGGCTGCGGCTTCCGGGTCGGCGGACCAGTCCGGGCCCGGGATGAAGCCGAT
>CAYOAF010000121.1:0-6567 GCA_964401855.1 uncultured Dehalococcoidia bacterium | reverse complement strand
GGCCGCTCGCCCCTCGCCCCAATCCAGGTCCTCGGTGATCCGCCCCTGTTGGCTCATGGGCATCCGAGACCCGCTCCGCAATTTCCGATGGCGAACCATCTCAATGCCGGGATGGTGTACACTGTGACAGCGGGCGAATATCCGGCAAGACGCCACGCTTCGCAAGGGCAAGAAAGATCGTAGCAACGGTCAGGCTATGGAAGATTACACAGGCCCCCGGGCACCCGGATGGTACTTCACCCCAATGGCCCACGGGCACCAGCGAGGAAGCAGACTATGAGCACGGATGTCTCGCGGAACAAGAAACTGGTTTACCGGTTTGAAGAAGGGGATGCCTCCATGAACGGCTTGCTGGGCGGTAAGGGCGGCAACCTGTGTGAGATGGTGCGGCTGGGGCTGCCGGTACCTCCCGGGTTCGTGATCTCCACCGAAGCCTGCTTGGATTACTTCGCCTTGGGCCGCCAACTGCCCGCCGGGTTGTTGGACAGTGTCCGGGAGAACGTTCTCTTCCTCGAGGAGTCCCTGGGCCGCGAGTTCGGTTCGCCGTACAACCCGCTCTTGGTCTCGGTCCGGTCCGGCTCCAGGGTTTCGATGCCGGGCATGATGGACACCATTCTCAACCTGGGGATCAACGACGAGGTCGTCCAGGGCCTGGCTTCCATGATGGGGGACCCCCGTCCGGCCTTCGACGCCTATCGCCGCTTCCTCCAGATCTACTCCGACGTGGTGTTGGAGATGGACCTTGCGATTTTCGAGAATATTCTGTCCGGCCACAAGGAACGGGCCAGAGTAACCCTGGACCACGAACTGACCGCGGACACGCTGCGAACGGTGGTGGCCGATTTCAAGGCAGCAATCCGGCAGGCCACGGGGGTCGAGCCGCCGGCCGACCCCTGGCAGCAGCTCGCCGCGGCGGTGGAGGCGGTGTTCCGGAGTTGGAATAATGCCAGGGCTATCTTCTACCGCAACCATCACGGTATCAGCCACGCCATGGGCACGGCGGTGACGGTCCAGGCCATGGTGTTCGGCAACCAGGGGCCAACCAGCGCCACCGGGGTCTTGTTCACTAGAAGCCCGGCGACTGGGGAACGGAAGGTCTACGGTGAGTTTCTTCCCAACGCCCAGGGCGAAGATGTGGTGGCCGGCGTACGGACCCCCGAGGGTATCGCCAACCTGGTCCACCTCTTGCCCGAAGCCTCAACTCAACTGATGGATCTGGCCGGGCGTCTGGAGGTCCATTACCGGGACGTTCAAGACATCGAGTTCACCATCGAAACCGGCCGGTTGTTCATCCTCCAAACGCGTAATGCCAAGCGCACGCCGCTGGCGTCGGTAAGAACGGCGGTGGACATGACCAACGAAGGGTTGATCGGCAAGGAGGACGCCCTGCTCCGGGTGAACCCCGAAGAGGTGGTTCAGCTCCTAGTGCCCCAGTTCAAGGCGGACATCGGGTCGGACCAGGTACGTTCCGGACTTTTGGCCCAGGGCTCGGGTGCCTCGCCGGGCGCCGCCACCGGCAAAGCGTACTTCGACGCCACCCTGGCCGCCTCGGTGGCGGAGCAGGGCGTGGCCGTGATCCTGGTCCGGCCCGAGACCAAGCCCGATGATATCCACGGGATCGCGGCTGCCGAGGGCGTGGTGACCAGCCGGGGCGGTGCCACCAGCCATGCAGCTGTGGTAACCCGGGGGATGGGCAAGCCCTGCATCGTCGGCTGCGAGGCGCTGAAGGTGGACCTGGAGCGGCGGACCCTTGTCGCCAACGGCCGGACGGTCCACGAGGGTGAGAGCATCAGCATGGACGGCACTACCGGCAATGTCTTCATGGGCGAACTGGAAACGGTGCGGCCCGCCCTAGATGACCTTCCTGAAGCGACCGAGCTTCTCAGGTGGGCGGACCAGGCCCGCAAACTAGGGGTGTGGGCCAACGCCGATACCCCCACCGACGCCACCCAGGCTCTGGCCATGGGCGCGGAAGGCATCGGCCTGTGTCGAACGGAGCACATGTTCCTGGACCTACAACGTCTCCCAGCCGTACGTCGAATGTTGCTGAGCGCCGACGCCGGCGAACAATGGCGGAAGGAACACCCGGGGCTGGCCGGCGACCCCCTCTCCGCACCCAGCCTGCCCTCGGATGCCGGAAACTTTTTCACCGCCTTGGCTGAAGTGCTACAGCTTCAAACTGATGACTTCACACAGATCCTGCGGGTGATGGGTTCCCGTCCGGTGATTATCCGGTTGTTGGACGCGCCCCTCCACGAGTTCCTGCCGGCCTATGATACTCTGCTGGCCGAGGTGGTGGAGTTGCGGACGAGAGGACCTTCGTCCGCCGATGAGCTTCGGGACAAAGCGGCATTCTTGAATCGAGTGGAGGGGCTCCGGGAAGAAAACCCGATGCTTGGACACCGGGGTTGCCGCCTGGGCCTGACCTTCCCGGCCATTTACGAGATGCAGGTGGAAGCCATAATCACCGCCGGCGCCAACCTGATCAAGGAGGGCCTGGAGGTATATCCGGAGATCATGATCCCGTTGACCGTCCACGTGGAGGAGATGAGCCGGCTGCGCCAGAGCCTCACGGCGCTGGCCACCCGGTTGCAGGAGCGACTGGGAGTCAGCGTTCCCTACAAGTTCGGCACCATGATCGAGACTCCCCGTGGGGCGATAACCGCCGGCGACATTGCCCGGGAATCCGACTTTTTCAGCTTCGGCACCAACGATCTAACCCAGATGGCCTTCGGTTTCAGCCGCGATGACGCCGAGGGTAAGTTCCTGCGGTCCTACGTCGCCGAGGGTATCCTGCCCGCCGACCCGTTCGCTACCATGGATGCCGACGGCGTCGGAGCCCTGGTACGCATGGCGGTGCAATCCGGGCGGCAAACCTGCCCTGACCTGGAGATGGGGATCTGCGGAGAGCACGGCGGAGACCCGGCCAGCGTCCGGTTCTGCCACCACGCGGGGCTGGATTACGTTAGCTGCTCGCCCTTCCGGGTGCCGGTGGCCCGGCTCGCGGCCGCCCAAGCGGCGCTCTCACCGGAGAAGGGCTGACCGGGTACTCGGCCCGGCCTCAAGGCGCCGGGTTTACCTGAAGAACCCTCGATAGAGCAGGCTTACCGCCTCTTTCTCCGTACATTGGTAAAAGGTGATCATCTCTAGAAACTGCCTCATGCGAAGATTTCTATCTTCATCTTCGCCGGGAGTCAGAATATCCCTGTTGACCAAGATGCGCGTTGCGTAGTCCCGCAAAGCTGACAGGTGCAGGGCCATCAACTCCTTGGGGTCCGCGGACGTTGCGACAACCATGGGTCCCTCCCTCCAAGGTACACCCGCTCGACCACGGCTGGTGCCTCTACTCTCACTTTACCCGTAATCGCCGTTATCGAGGTAGAGGGAAATCTACCGAGTCTTTAGGAGTTTTCCCCCTTGATTGTTCCGTGAGCACCTTTCAGTCTCGCCCGGCCCGGTGGCTCAGGTCGAAAAGCTCTTCCAGCAACGCAAGGAAGCGCGGCCTCTCCACCTGCCTCGCGACCGCGACCGGCCCATTCGCGGCGATGACCCGCGATTCCCCCAGGTGGGCTGGGCCGGTAACCTCCACCGCCAGGGTCGACCTTTGGCAGATAGCCAGTCCCGGGTCTATGGCCACGGCCAGGGGGTCGTAGAACTCGAACCGCTCCCGCTGGGGACCCCGGCGGAACCAGTTGTTCAGAAGCTGGACCGCCAGCTGCCCAAGGTGTGAGCGGGCCTTCCACCTACCCGCCTCGTCGTCGGTTACAGTAACCTGATGGGCCGCCCCGAGGTCCACCAAGGTCAGCGCCACCCCGGAAGACAAGACCTGATGGGCGGCCTCCGGGTCACTGTAAAAGTTGAATTCGGCGTGAGGGGTAACGTTGCCCGCCACGTTGACCGCGCCGCCCATGACAACCAGTGAGGCCGCTTGGTCCAGTGCGCCGGGATGCCGCCGCAGCAGGTGGGCCAGGTTGGTCAAGGGGCCCAAAGCCACCAGGGTGATCTGGCCTGGGCGACCTTGCAGCCTGGCAGCTAGGAAGTCCACCGCGCTCGTTTCCGCGGTCCGGTCCCGAGGGTCGGGCAGCCGCCGCGAGAGCCCGCTCGGCCCGTGGAAGGAGTAGGCGTAGGGGTAGCGGCCTCGGCAAGGCCGGGCGGCGCCGCGGGCCACCGGCACATCCGGCCGGCCGGCGTGTTCCAGCAGCGCCAGCGTGTTGCGGGTGCCGCGGGCCAGGGGGACGTTGCCGCCCACCGTGGTCAGGCCGACCACCTCCACCCTCGGGCAGGCGAGCGCCATCAGGAGAGCAATGGCGTCGTCCACCCCCGGGTCGGTATCGATGATGACCTTGATGAGCCGGCCCACCCTCATGTTGGTTCTTTATTCAAATGGCGGAAGTTGGCATAGGCGCTCAGGGTTTCCATGGAGGTGTGCCAGAACCTGTACCCAGTGGCCCGATGCAGGTTGCCCGTATCGAGCACCATGGGATACCGCACCAGGTCCAGCCCGCAGGATGTTGACTCGCGTTGGATACCCAGCTTCCAGGTCAGCTGGACCAGCGGGTAGGCCAGGAACGGCGGCAGGCTCACCAGTTTGCTCCTTATCATGTTGGCCATCTCCCTGTAGAACACCACGCCCTCTCCGGCCACATTAAACACGCCAGGCAAACCCCGTTCGATGATGATGGCCAAGACCCGGGCCAGGTCATCCTCGTACAGAAATTGAAGGGGCGGGTTGTAGTCCAGCACCCCCAGCAACCAAGGCCGGAAGAAAGCCCTGGTGACCGAATTGGCCGCCGTGGGGCCCAGCACGATGCACGGACGGAGGATGGTGACCAGCGTTTTTTCGTGCTGCCGCGCGAACTCGTCAATCATCTGCTCGGCCAAAAACTTGTCGTAGCCGTAGGGGAAATCCGGGGTCGGGCGCAGGGGCGCCTCATCGGTCAAGGGAATGGGGTTGTCCGGGTGAGCCCCGTAGACCGTGTAGGAGCTGAGGTAGATGAAATGGCGCACTCTGGCCCGCAAGCAGGAGTCCAGGACGGTCCTCAGGGCGTCCTGGTTCTTCTGGCGAATTTCGGCGACCTCCCGCCGGTTTCGGCCGCGCCTGGAGATAAAGGCCAGGTGCACCAGGGTAGTGACCCGGCTGCGTTGCAGAATATCCTCAATGGACTCCGACACGTCCTGGCGATGAACCGTGATGTTGTGGACCGGAAAAGGCAGAGGTCTGGTATCGATGGCAACGAGCTTGCGCTGCGCCCCTTCTTCCTCCAAGTTGCGGAGCAGCCGGGTGCCGATGTACCCGGAGGCGCCGGTGACGGCCACCACCATGTCCGGTCGTTCCTTGGTCACTGTGGTCCCTCCAGGTCCTCACCCGGTTGGAAAGCCGCTTGGGCATCCCGGCGTCCCGATTGCTGCCCGGTCGCAATCCAACACCCTGCCCCAAAGAGACTGGCGCGTTCTCGGACAGAAGTCAAGCTACCCAAGCAGCAGGCGTTGCGGGCCGCGAATGTTTCGGGCAGGCCGGGCAAGGGCGATGCTACCCGCGGGTCGGCGGCAGGAAGGGCAGTACGCTCGACAACCAGGTCTGGGCAGTAATCCGCACCTTTTCCGGTTTACTCAAAGAGATCCGATTGTGCAGGACGTCGAAACCGGCAGCCTCGATGCGATCCAACACTTTTCGGTACAGTTGACCAAGCACCGCGGGGCAGGCCCGGGTGCGAAACGAGAGATAGGGCAGTAGCTGGAATCCGCTCCGGAAATACCATTTGGCGCGCTCGGCCTGGTGCCGCATCAACTCGATGAACGCCTGGTTGACGACCCCGGCCTGTAACTCCTCCTCCGAATAGCCGAAACGGGCCATCTCGTCCTGGGGCAAATAAATGCGGCCGAAATCCAGGTCTTCCCGCACGTCCCGGGCGATGTTGGTCAGTTGCATGGCCAGCCCTAAATCGACGGCGTGCTCCTTGGCCGCGAGGTCTTTATACCCGAAGATTTGGAGGCAGATCAGCCCTACCACCGAAGCTACCTGGTAGCAATACTGGCGCAGTTCCTCGAAGTCTGCATACCGGTTTTTGACCAGGTCGGACTCGACCCCGGATATTACCTCCTGAAAGTATGCCTGAGGAATATTATACCGCTCGGCAACATCGGCCAGGGCCACGAAAACCGGGGCGCCGGCGTGCCCCAGGTAGGTCTTTTCAAGCTCCTTTTGCAGACCGGTCAACGTGGAAAGCTTATCCTCATCGGAGGTGACCTGGTCGACGGAGTCATCGCAATACCGGCAAAACGCGTAGGCAACGGAGATAGCCCGGCGCCGCGCCGCCGGAAGGGTCAGGAAGGCGTAATAGAAGTTCTTGGCCTCCCGCAGCGTGATCGATCGGCACTCTTCGTAGGCCAGGTCCAGGTCTGTCACGGCGCGCCTCTTCGATCCGACTATTCCCCCGCCACCTGCACCATCACCTCCCTGGGTCGCGCGCGGTCAAGCTCGATGAAGAAGATGCTCTGGTAACTGCCGAGCTGCATGGCCCCGTCGATCACGGGCACGGTCTCGCTGGTACCCAACAGCAGGTGTTG
>CAYOAF010000120.1:0-9761 GCA_964401855.1 uncultured Dehalococcoidia bacterium | reverse complement strand
GTTGTCGGAGTTGAAGCAGCAGTAGTTGTGGAGGGTCTCACCGTAGACCGGCATCCCCTTGGCCCGGGCCTCCTGCAACGCCTCCAGTCCCTGTTTGGCGCTGACGTGGACGAAGTACACGGGCGACCCGGTCCACTCGGAGACCCGCAACACCCGCCGGATGGAGACATCCTCGGACTCGTTGCTGTGCACCAGGTGCATGTTCCACCACTCGGTCCGCTCCTCCTGGGCCAGCTTCTCATACATGTGCTGGACCATGTCGTCGTCCTCCGAGTGGACCATCAGCATGGCCCCCAGGCGCTGGATCGTCTCCATGAGGTCGTGCAGGTGGCCCATGCGGACCAGGCGCGGCTCACCGGCGGTGGCCGCCGGGCGGACGTTGGTGGTGAAGATCTTGACGGTGGCGAACCCGTCTTCGACGGCCTCGCCCAATTGGCCGAGGACGTTGGTCGGTATGGCGCCCAACAGCATCAGATGGTGGGCATAGTCGGCGTAGGAGTAGCCTTTCCAGACAGCGGTGCGCTCCTGGATGGCCTGGTTGAGATCGATGCCGGGGTATTGGATGGCGAAGTCCAGAAGGGTGGTGGTGCCGCCGAAGAGCGCGGCGCGGCTCACCTGCTCCGGTGGAGCGGTTTTCAAGTCTCCCTGCCCCATGATCGGCGCGGCGATATGGGCGTGGGGCTCGATGCCGCCGGGAACGACGACCATGCCGGAGGCGTCGATAACCCGGACCGCATCGTCGGTGAGGGTCCCCGGAGCGGCGACGGCGACGATCTTCTCGCCCTGGACAGCCACGTCCCAATCGCCCACTCCCCAAGGGGCCGCCACCCGACCGCCGCGAATGATCAAATCTAGCATCTCAATGCCTCCTATTTACCCATCAGGCCCTGGTCGAAAACGGAGTTTAGCACAAAGCCCCCAGGCTCGCACGAAACCGCGCGAAAGCAGGCGCCCAGACCTCGCTAATTACGCAAGTATCCACACCTCCCCTCCTTACGAAGGAGGGGATACAGGGGAGGTCCAAAAGGGCGCCCGCTATTCCGTCAAGAACCTAGGCGGGACGCCGAAGAACAGATGGAACTGCCACAGCTCGGTCATGGTGCCCGTCAGCACCATGCCGACGATGAACAGGAGGGCCCCCAGCGTCATGGTAACCTGGACGCCGTAGCGGTCACCCATACCCTCGGCCAGAAGACCGAAGAGCCCGGAGGCGATTCATTGGATGGTCAGGTTGGCTGGGCCGAGGCGGGTTTTCAGCACGGAAGGCCTGTTGTTTTCAGCGGGCCGCGGAATCCGGCCAGAGGCAGCGGGGCAAGGAGGCCGGATCGCGCGTTACAACTGGCGCGGCGTACCGGAATCACTACGGCAGAGGAACTGTTTCCTGTTTGGAGCGAGGGGCGCAGCAAACCCATGGCAAAAGCCGCTAAGAAACTCTTGACAAACAACTAGTTGCCTATATAATAGAGGGTTACGGGTATATGCCACAAGTGACAACTTCTGTCATCCCCCAGAACGACTTCGATTTGTCTTTTCCCCTTTCGAGCCGTTGCTCCGGTCTCCCAGACCGACATGTCCACTCGCCCTGAGGAGAATGGGAAATGGGTTTGCCCCCTGCGCTGGATAGACATGCTTCGCAACTTCCTGATGTTAAGTCTTACGCCCGAATCCCGCAAGTCCTAGATGTACCCAACCTCATCCAGAGTCAGATTCAGTCCTGGGACTGGTTTAAGTCTGATGGGCTCCAGGAAGTCTACATGGAGATATCTCCCATCGAGGACTACACCGGAAAAAAATACGAGCTTCATTTTCAGGAGCACTACTTCCGCACACCCAATTACACTCCTCAAGAGAGCAAGGAACGGGAGATCACCTTCTCTCGGCCCCTTTACGTCAAGACCCGCCTGGTGATGAAAGACACCGGGGAGATCAAGGAGCAGGAGATCTTCATGGGTGACATACCCATGATGACTCCCAATGGCACCTTCCTCATCAACGGGGCCGAGCGGGTGGTCGTCAGCCAGTTGGTGCGTTCGCCCGGCATCTACTTCATGCACGAGAAGAACGTGGTGAGCGACCGGAACCTGTGCTTCGCCAAGCTGATCCCCTCTCGAGGGGCCTGGCTGGAGTTCGAGACCAGCACCAAGGACGTGCTCTCGGTCAAGGTCGACCGGAAACGCAAGGTATCGGCCACCACTTTCCTCCGGGCGCTGGGCGTGGCGACGGACGAAGAATTGCTGGACCTTTTCAAGGAAGTGGACACCGACGAAGACCACAGCTACATTCAGTCCACCTTGGACCGGGACCCGGCCATTGAGTTCAAGGACCTGAACTTCCGGGAAGACGACCTGCGCTCCCTCTGGGAGTGGCTCCGCCCCGACTTCGAGTTCGTCGGCGAGCAGGCAAAGCGCATTGCCGCCGCCCAGGTCGAGTTCTACCGGCGTCTTCGGCCAGGCGAACCTCCCAGCCTGGAGAACTCTCGAAACCTGATTCGGAACCTGTTCTTCAGCGCCAGGCGCTACGACCTGGGCCGGGTGGGCCGTTACAAGCTGAACCGCCGGCTGGACCAGACCAGCAACGCCTCCCTCATGACCTTGAGCCTGGACGACGTGGTGGCCGTTATCCGCACCATGATCTGGATCAACCAGGGACAGGGACGCCCGGACGACATTGACCACCTGGGCAACCGCCGGGTCAGAGCCGTGGGCGAACTGGTGCAAAACCAAGTGCGGGTTGGCCTGTTGCGGATGGAGCGGATGGTCAAGGAGAAGATGACCCTGGTGGACCCGGAAACCGCCGCCCCCCAAGGCCTGGTCAACATTCGCCCGGTGGTTGCGGCAGTCAGGGAGTTCTTCGGGGGTTCCCAGTTGTCTCAGTTCATGGACCAGACGAACCCCTTGGCCGAGCTGACCCACAAGCGGCGCTTGTCGGCCCTGGGCCCCGGAGGTCTCTCCAGGGAACGGGCCGGGTTCGACGTGCGGGACGTCCACTTCTCTCACTACGGGCGGATCTGCCCCATCGAGACGCCGGAAGGCCCCAACATCGGCCTGCTCAGTTCCCTGGCTTCTTACGCCCGGATCAACGCCTACGGCTTTATCGAATCCCCGTACCGCCGGGTGTTGAAGAGCCTGTCCAACGACGCTCCGGAACTGGACGGCCGCATCGCTGGAGATAACGTGGTGGATAAATCCGGTAAGGTGATCGTCGCCAAAGGGAGGCTCATCAACGGCAAGAAGCTCGCCGCCGTGCGCCTGCTGCCTCAGGGTACCTCGGTGCCCGTCCGGCCTTTCGTGGCCTCCGGGGACGACGATGTCATCTATCTTTCAGCGGACCAAGAGGAAACCTTCCGGGTGGCCCAAGCCAACTCCCTGCTGGACCGCCGGAACCAGTTCATTGAAGACCGGGTAGAAATCCGGGTCGGCGAGACCTATATCCAGGACCCGCCGGACTCCGTTGACCTGATGGATGTCTCCCCAATGCAGATCATGAGCGTATCGGCGGCCCTCATCCCTTTCCTGGAGCATGACGATGCCAACCGCGCCCTGATGGGCTCCAATATGCAGCGCCAAGCGGTGCCCTTGCTCCGGCCCCAGGCCCCGGTGGTAGGCACCGGTATTGAAAGCCGGGTGGCTCGGGACAGCGGCCAGGTGGTGCTCTCCCTGGCATCCGGGACTGTGACATCGGTAACCGGCCGCGAAATCGTGGTCATGGACCGCGAAGGAACCGAGCATAATCACCCTTTGATCAAGTTTGCCCGCACCAACCAGGGGACCTGTTTCGACCAGCGGGCTATCGTGGCCAAGGGCGACACCGTGGAGTTGGGGGGCATTCTGGCCGATAGCTCTTCCACCGACCATGGAGATCTGGCCCTGGGCCAAAACGTGGTGGTAGCCTTCATGTCATGGGAGGGCTACAACTACGAGGACGCCATCATTGTCAGCGAAAGACTGGTCAAGGACGACTACTTCACTTCGACCCACATCGAGAAACACGAGATGGAAGCTCGGGAAACCAAGCTGGGACCCGAGGAGATCACCAGGGATATCCCGAACGTGGGTGAGGCAAGCCTGCGGGACCTGGACGAAAGAGGCATTATCTGCGTCGGCGCTGATGTCGGCCCAGGGGACATCCTGGTGGGCAAAGTCACCCCCAAGGGTGAGACCGAGCTTACCGCGGAGGAAAAGCTGCTGCGGGCCATCTTCGGCGAAAAGTCCCGCGACGTTAAAGACACCTCCTTGCGGGTGCCTCACGGCGAACGGGGCAAGGTCATCGGCGTCAAGGTGTTGGACCGGGCCAACCGGGACGACCTGTCGCCCGGGGTCAATGAAGCGGTCCGGGTTTGGATAGCCCAAACCAGAAAGATTTCCGTCGGGGACAAGATGGCCGGCCGCCACGGCAACAAAGGGGTCGTCGCCCGCATATTGCCCGAAGAGGACATGCCTTACCTGGCCGACGGTGTCCCGGTGGACATCATACTGAACCCCATCGGTGTGCCCTCCCGGATGAATCTAGGACAGGTGCTGGAAACCCACCTGGGCTGGGCGGCCCACAATTTGAACTTCCGAGCCAACACACCGGTGTTTGACGGCGCCCGGGATGTCTCTGTTGAAGACGCCTTGGCCAGGGTCTGGTTCGTCCAGCAAGCCCAGGCCAAAGGGGTCGGCCTCACCGACGAAACTCAGCGGATCGATTACACCCGGGTGTATAACTGGCTGGCGGAGCAGGGCCTCGATGGCCGACACCTCTTCGATGACTCGGTGAAAGGGGACGCCCAAGCGGCGTGCTTGCGCCTGTGGCTTAGAGACACGGCCGGAGAAGAAACGGAGGGACTGGACCCCACGGACTTGCACGAACTGGCCTTGAAGGTCCACCGTGAAAAACGTGTCTCACCCCCCACCTTCGGCAAGTTCGAACTGTATGACGGCCGCAGCGGAGAGCCATTCGACCAACTGGTAACCGTGGGCAGCATCTACATCCTGAAACTCATTCACCTGGTAGAGGACAAGATTCACGCCAGGTCAACCGGCCCCTATTCCATGATCACCCAGCAGCCGCTGGGCGGCAAAGCCCAGTTCGGCGGGCAGCGCTTCGGCGAGATGGAAGTTTGGGCACTGGAAGCCTACAGCGCAGCCTACAATTTGCAGGAGGTGTTGACGGTAAAATCCGATGATGTGGCGGGGCGCGTAAAGACCTACGAGGCAGTGGTCAAAGGCGAACCTATTGGCCAGCCTGGGGTGCCCGAATCATTCAACGTTCTGCTCAAGGAACTCCAGAGCCTGGGGTTGTCGGTAGAGCTGTTGAATGAGGACGAGCGGCCTTCCCTATCCCGTGGAACATCCGATGACACCGAGCTCTACCTACCACTGGAGACGATTTAATGGTCAGAATGGCAGACAGGACAGATGCCCAGGGCACCAATTTCAACGCTATTCGGATATCCATCGCCTCTCCAGAGCAGATATTGAACTGGTCCCACGGTGAGGTAACCAAGCCGGAGACCATCAATTACCGCACCCTGCGGCCGGAGAAAGACGGCCTTTTCTGCGAACGGCTTTTCGGTCCCACCAAGGACTGGGAGTGCTTCTGCGGCAAGTACAAGCGCATCCGCTTCCGGGGCGTAATCTGTGACCGGTGCGGAGTAGAGGTAACCCGGTCCAAGGTGCGCCGCGAGCGCATGGGCCATATCCGGCTGGCGGCGCCTGTCGCCCACATCTGGTTCAGCAAGACCACACCCAGCCGGTTGGGCCTCCTTTTGGACCTCTCTCCCAGAAACCTGGAGCGGGTCCTCTACTTTGCCCAACACATCATCGTTTCCGTGGACGAAGAGGCCAGAGAAGAGTCCATCAAGGAAGAGCGGGCCAAGCAGGAACAAGAGGTCGAGAAGCGCCGTAGGGCCGCCGCGGAGCGGAGCCAGGAGCTGGTGGAAACGGTCGAAGCTAACGCCGAGCCCGAAGAGGGCTCGGCGGCGGAAATGGAGCTTAAGACTGCCCAAGCGGAGATCGACGCCCTCAACGCCCAACTGACCCTGGAAGAAACCCAACTGGAAGAGCAGTTCCAGACCGTGATCGATGAACTGCAAGACCTGCGAGTCCACAAGCTCATCGCAGAGTCCCGCTACCGGGAGCTTAAAGAGCATTACGGCAAGGTCTTCCTGGCGGCGATGGGGGCCGAGGCCATCCTGGCCATCTTGAGAACCATCGACCTGGAAGCCCTGCGAGAGCAACTGATCCACGAGATGCATTCCACCTCCGGCCAGCGCCGCAAGAAGGCCATCAAGCGCCTGCGGGTGGTTGAGTCCTTCCGCAACAGCGGTAACCGGGTGGCGGACATGATCCTCTCGGTGCTGCCGGTTCTACCGCCGGAGCTGCGGCCCATGGTCCAATTGGACGGTGGCCGGTTCGCCACCAGCGACCTCAACGACCTCTATCGCCGCGTCATCAACCGGAACAACCGGCTGAAGCGCCTCACCGACCTGGGGGCGCCGGAGATAATTATCCGCAACGAGAAGCGGATGCTTCAGGAAGCGGTGGACGCCCTGATCGATAACGGGCGCCGGGGCCGCCCCATCCAGGGAAGCCACAATCACAAGCTCAGGTCCCTGTCCGACCTGCTGCGAGGCAAGCAAGGCCGTTTCCGCCAGAACCTGTTGGGAAAACGGGTGGACTACAGCGGCCGCTCGGTGATCGTGGTTGGGCCGGAACTCAAAATGCACGAGTGCGGCCTGCCCAAGCGGATGGCCCTGGAGCTGTTCAAGCCCTTCGTGATGCATCGCCTGGCCGTCCTGGGTATCGCCCCCAATATCAAGAACGCCAAGCGAATGGTGGAACGGGCGCGGCCCGAGGTTTGGGACATCCTGGAAGATGTGATCAAAGACCGGCCGGTGCTGCTGAACCGGGCCCCCACCCTGCACCGGCTGGGTATTCAGGCCTTCATGCCGGTACTCATCGAGGGCAACGCCATCCAGATTCATCCCCTGGTGTGCTCGGCGTTCAATGCCGACTTCGACGGCGACCAGATGGCCGTCCACGTGCCCCTGTCGAGAATGGCGGTGCTGGAAGCCCATGAGGCGATGTTAAGCACCCGCAACATGCTGTCGCCCGCCTCCGGGGAACCGCTGGTCGCACCCACCTTGGACATGGTCATGGGCTGCTACTACCTCACCGAATTGCGGGAGGGGAGCCGGGGCGAGGGGCGCCGGTTCTACGACTTTGACGAGGCGCGCATCGCCCATGCATCGGGTATCATCGACCTGCAGGCCCTCATTATGGTACGTGACATCGAGGGCGAAGACGGTGATGACTGGACAGAAACCACCTTGGGCCGTCTGATATTCAACGAGATATTGCCTTCATCCATCGGTTTCCAAAACCGGCTGATGGATAGAGGCGGCCTCAAAGACCTAACCACGGACCTCTACCAACATCTATCTACCGAAGAGACGGCGGAGGCGTTGGACTCGATCAAGAAGCTGGGCTTTCAATACGCGACCGCTTCGGGCATCACCATCGCCATCAACGATATCCAAGTGTCCGCCAAGAAGCCGGAGATCTTGAACCAGGCCACTCGGCTGGTTGAGGGCCTCGAAGAGCAATACCTCTCCGGCCTGATCTCCAAAGACGAGCGCTACACATATGCGGTGGAGATCTGGACCAAGGCTTCGGACCAGACTACGGCGCTGGTGGAAGACGAGCTGTCCAACTACGGCGGCATCGCCGTAATGGCCCGGTCGGGGGCCAAGGGCAACATATCCCAGATCAAACAGATGGCAGGCATGCGCGGCCTGATGAGCAACCCCAAGGGGCGGATCATCGACCTGCCCATCAAGTCCAGCTTCCGCGAGGGGCTGACCGCGCTGGAGTACTTTATCTCCACCCACGGAGCCAGAAAGGGTCTGGCCGACACCGCGCTGCGGACCGCCGACAGCGGATATCTGACCCGCCGGTTGATCGACATAGCTCAGGAAGTAACCATCCTGGAGCACGACTGCGGCACCTTTGACGCATACTGGGTATATACCCAGCCTGACGACCCAATGCATGTGTCGATGCGGGACCGCCTGGTGGGCCGGTTCTCGGCGGCTCCCATTGCCCATCCGGAGACCGGGGAGATCCTGGTAGACCGGAACCAGGAGATCGCCAAAGATATCGCCCAACAATTGGCGGAAGCCGGCGTGACCGAGATCCCGGTGCGGTCACCACTGAATTGCGAAGCCCACCGAGGCGTCTGCCAGATGTGCTACGGCCGGTTGCCCGCCACCGGACTCGTGGTGGAAGAGGGCCAGGCGGTGGGGATCATCGCCGCCCAGAGCATCGGCGAGCCGGGCACCCAGCTGACCATGAGGACCTTCCACACCGGAGGCGTTGCCGGCCTGGACATCACCAGCGGCCTGCCTCGAGTGGAAGAACTGTTCGAAGCCCGTGTCCCCAAAGGGGCCGCTATATTGGCAGACATCGACGGCACAGTGGAGATCGAGAGCGACGAGGATGGCGTGCGGCTGAGGATCGTTAGCCGGGAGGAGTTCCGGGAGGACTATCCATTTCCGGAGAACGCCCAGGTACTCGTCGACGAGGGAGAGTACGTGGAGCCGGGTATGGTCCTGGCGAGTACCGTGCCTTCCTTGCCCGGTGAAGATGGCGCCGCCGGGGATGACGCGCCCCCGCCTGCTGAAGAGGTGGTGGCGAATATGGGAGGCCGGGTGGCGTTGAGCCCAGAAGGTATTTCCATAATCTGGGAGGACGTCGAGGAGCGAGAGCACATCGTTCCCGCCGCGGCCCGCATCCTGGTGACCGACGGCGCTCAGATCAAGGCCGGCGAGGCCCTTACCGGCGGACCGCTGAATCCCCACGACATCCTTCACATCCGGGGCAAAGACGAGTTGCAACGGTACCTCGTAGACGAGGTGCAGCAGGTGTACCTGTCCCAGGGCGTGAGCATTCACGACAAACACATCGAAATAATCCTGCGCCAGATGCTGCGCCGGGTCCAGGTTGAGTCTACCGGAGATTCCGACTTTATTCCGGGTCAGATGGTGGACAAGTTCGAATTCCAGGAAAAAAACGCCAAAGTGTTGGCCGAGGGCGGGGAGCCTGCCACAGCCAAGCCGGTGTTTCTGGGAGTTACCCGGGCCTCGCTGCTCACCGATAGCTTCCTGTCAGCGGCGTCTTTCCAGGAAACCACCAGGGTCCTCACCCAGGCAGCGATCAGCGGCGCCCAAGACTGGTTGCTTGGCTTGAAGGAAAACGTCATCATCGGAAGGCTGATCCCGGCACGCGTTGAAATGCCAGGCATGGATAAGCTGCTGGAGCCGGAGGTCCTTCCCGAAGGGGCCTTGGCTCCCAGTGGCTGGCTGGGGATTCCCGGTTCTCCGGAGGATTTGCTGTTCCCCATCACGGAGGACACGCAGCCTTCATCCGGACTGCCTTTCTTCCAGGAGGATACCCCGGACCCGGGCTTCAATGAGGGAGTCGATCTCTTTGGCGGGGACGACGACAGCAGTACCGCCACCCTTAACGAGGTAAGCGAGGACGACGATGCCCCTGTTGGCGAGGAGTCCGGGAGCGGCGCCGCCACCCTTTACGAGGACGCCGGGGACGACGGTGAAGAAGCCGGCAGTGAACCCGGTTTCGACGGTTCGCAATCGGATGACAAGCCAGATGAATAAAGGTGCCGCAAAAGGGCCGAGGACATCCCAACAAGTAGACCTTTCGGTAGACCTGGCACCCCGAAACCAGCACCACCTACGGATTCCCAGCCCGGTGATGATC
>CAYOAF010000119.1:0-26365 GCA_964401855.1 uncultured Dehalococcoidia bacterium | reverse complement strand
TACTCTGGTGGCCACTCGGTACAACCCTGTCCTCCGGAACTTCTACCAACGCCTCTGTGCTGCAGGGAAGCCCAAGAAGGTGGCCCTCACCGCTTGCCTCCGAAAGTTGCTGGTCATTCTCAACTCCATGTTCAAGCACCGCCGTACTTGGACCCCAGTGGGTCAAACCTCTTGACATTTAAGACAGTTGCTGTCGAAGGACGGCGAACCTGGTTATTGGATAGGCTCGAGGCCGCCTGTTCACCGGCACCGAAGAAACGGATGATCGCCGCCCGGTCGTCGTGGGGGACCCCTACGGGGGTGCGTTTTGCCAGCGTTTCGGGGAACCTGAGGCCGGATAAGGCGTGCCGGGGCAACCGATGGGTGGGGACCTCGCCGGAATGCCAGGGATGCCCAGCCCTCCTGGGACCACTGCTGGATGAGGGTACAACCCCGCGATTCCAGGGCATTCGCCACTTCATGCCGCTGGCTTTTCAACATGCCGGAGGCGATAAGGACCCCCTGTGGCCCCAAAGCGGTGAGAATAAAAGGTCCACGATCGCAGACGGCTCGAGCTGAGATGTTGGCCACCGCAAGGTCGAACTGCCCTGGCCCGGCCAACGGATGGGGTACCGTGCCCAGACTCAAAGCCACCTGCCGTGTCGTGCGGGTGCGGCGACAATTCTGCCGGGCGGCTCGTACCGCTTCCGGGTTGATGTCCAGGGCGACGACGTGGGCCGCCCCCAGTTTGACGGCGGTTATGGCCAGTATCCCGGAGCCGGTCCCCACATCCAAGACCGACATGCCGGGCTGCAGAATGTGCTCCAACGCCTCCAGACAAGTGTGCGTCGTCGGGTGGTACCCCGTTCCGAAGGCCATACCCGGGTCGATCTCAATGACGATTTCTTCGGGCTCAGGCTGATGCTCAATCCATCTAGGCTTTATCACGAGGCGCCGGCCTACTCGCAATAAGTCGAAATGGGATTTCCAGGCTTCTTGCCAGTCTTCGTCCTCAGCAATATCCCGGATGACCAGGTCTCCCAGAGGCTCCAAGATGGAGACCAGCCTGACGCCGACCTCGATGCGGGCCAACCGCTGTTTGGAGGCAACCGGCAGAAACGTCCGAAGCATGATGCGGTCGGGCCCGTCAGCTTGCATGGTCAAGCTGTGGCCATACCGGCTGAACAGGTACGAGATAGGTTCAACGTACTCATGGGGTACGCCGATGCTAAGCTCCCGCCAAGCCACGTCTCCTCCTAAACGTAAAAAGCCCGGGAGCCAAAACTAACCGGGTGTTGGAAACCGTCATCCAAGGGCCATGTCGAAATCACCTAGATTGGACCCAGCCAGCCACAACGCCCCGGCGCCGGAGGATGCAACTGGGCTCCACAGTCTTTAACCCAAGACCTCCTTAGATCCGGCCGAACAGTCCTTTGTGCCCGTCCTCTCCCATCTCCACGTCTGACGGCTCCTCCAGGGAGGTGTCCGGGTCCATCGAACGGGCCAACGCCTCGAGTAGTTTGCGCTGCCGTGAAGTGAGGGTACGGGGCACCTCTATGTCCACCAGTACCCTCAGGTCACCGCGCCGGGAGCTGTTGAGGAGGGGAACCCCTTTGCCGCGAAGCCGGAATTCGGCTCCGGGCTGGGTCCCATGAGGTATCTTGATGGCCTTTAAGCCGCCGTCCTTGTCGAGGGTCGGTATCTGTTTCTCCGCGCCCAACGCCGCTTCGGTCACATCAATTGGCAGGCGGTACAACAGGTCGTTACCATCCCGTTGGAAGAGCAAGTGGTCCTGCACATCCACGTGGACATAAAGGTTGCCGGCCCTCCCGCCTTCGTTGCCAGCGTCTCCCTCCCCGCTCAGGCGCACCTGCATTCCGCCCTCGACGCCGCCGGGTATTCTGACGGCGATTTTCCGCTTGCGCCGTTCCATGCCGCCGCCCCGGCACTCGGTGCACGTGGTCTGAATGATACTGCCCCGGCCCTGGCAGGTGGGACACACGCTGACCTGGGTAAACTGGCCGAAGATGCTTCTCTGGGCTCGGCGAACCTGGCCGGCGCCTCGGCAGGTCTGGCAGGTGTTGAGCGGGGTGCCCGGTTCGTTGCCAGCACCTGAGCAATGCTGGCAACGCTCCAGACGATTGACCTCTACCTGGCGCTCCGCACCGAAGACCGCTTCCTCGAAGGTGAGGACTACGCGATGCTGAAGGTCGCCGCCCCGTTGGGTCTCGCGACTCCGGCTTCCCGAGCTGTTTCCAAAGACGGAGTCGAAAATGTCCCCGAAGCCGCCGAACACGTCGAAGCCTTCAAAGGGGCGGTCGAAGCCACCGTTGGAGCCCACACCAGCGTGGCCGAAGCGGTCGTATCGCGCCCGCCTGTCCCCGTTAGACAGGACCTGGTAGGCCTCGTTAATCTCTTTGAACTTCTCTTCGGCATCGGGACTCTTGTTACGGTCCGGATGGTACTCCAACGCCTTTTTGCGGAATGCTTTACGGATATCCTCTTCGGTACCGGCCTTCGATACCCCCAGTACCTCGTAGTAGTCCAGGTTGGCCATGTAATGTCACCTGCTGTGGTTGGCGGAGGGGAGTTCCCGCGACACCACAAGATAGTATCCCAACCATTATAGTGCAGCCGGACGGGAGGCTCAATAGCAAAACAGTCCCCGTCTCTTGACGTTCTCGACGAAACGAAGGGTTGGAAGCAGTAGCGGAGAGCGTTGGCCCAGCCTCACGCGCGGTTCCCGGTGAGTCAAGCGGGGCGCCACGGGGAGAGGTTGGGAAGACCCGTCCTGCCTGAACAAGACGGGCCCCGGATGTCGGTTCTCCTTGACAGGGTTGACGCTTGTCGCTACGATATTAGCACATATTCAAGAACTCCTGACTAGGCCAACTAGACGGGAAGGAACGGGTGATACTGTTGAGAATTATCATCGTTTTCCTGTCCGCATTGGCGGCCGCAGGGAAAGAGGTAGTAGCCCGGTTATTCGGTAAAAGCAAAACAGACGGTATACAGGCACTAGAGGCCAATGAAACGGCCAAAGGGATAATTGCCCGAGGCGAGGAGGAAAAGCGAAAGCTTCTTCTTGCGGCGCAGGAAGAGGTGTTGAACCTACGCACCGAGGCCGAACGCGAACTCAAGGAGAATCGACAAGAGCTCAATCGGCTGGAGCGAAGGCACCTCCAAAGGGAAGAGCAACTAGAGCGTAAGATCGAAGCCCAGGAAGACCAACAGCGTGAAATCGCCGCCAAGGAGGATGCGGCTCAGGTGGCCCTCGATGAGGTAGAGGCCCTGAGATCCCAGCAACGAGAAGCGCTGGAGGAGATAGCCAACCTCACCATAGACGAAGCACACCAACAGGTTTTGAAGAGGGGTGAGGAAGAGGCCCAGCACGACCTGGCCCGCCGCTATTACGAGCTAGAAAAAGAGTTCCAGACCAGAGCTGACGAGAACGCTCGAAAAATAATTACAACCGCCATCAACCGTCTTGCTACTGATGTTGTTTCCGAGATAACTACCACTGTCGTAACCCTGCCCAACGATGAGATGAAAGGCCGTCTCATCGGCCGCGAGGGGCGGAATATACGGACCCTGGAATCGCTTACGGGTGTGGATGTCATTATTGACGACACCCCTGAAGCGGTCACTGTATCCTGCTTCGACCCCGTTAGACGGGAGGTCGCGCGCCTCTCTCTGCAGAAGCTGATTGCCGACGGACGCATACAACCTGCTCGGATCGAGGACATGGTCCACAAGGCTCGGGCGGAGACCGAAGAGACTATTTGGAAAGCCGGCGAGCAAGCCACATTTGAGGCAGGAGTGAGCGGGCTGGCCCCCGAATTGGTCAAGCTCCTGGGCCAATTGAAGTACCGGTACAGCTACGGCGAAAACGTTCTGAAGCACTCCGTCGAAGTGTCATTACTCTCCGGTATGCTGGCCGCTGAAGCCGGAGCAAACGTGCAGGTGGCCAAGATCGGGGGATTGCTCCATGACATTGGCAAAGCCCTGACCCATGAAATCTCCGGCCCTCATGCGGAGATCGGGGCAGAGATAGCCGTGAAACACGGCGTTAACCACAACTCGGTCCGGGGCATCCTGGAACACCACAGCGACAAGCATGAGACCATTGAGTCGTTCCTGGTAGCCTCCGCCGATGCCATCAGCGCCGCCCGGCCCGGGGCCCGAAAAGAGTCCCTGGAGCTGTACGTGAAGCGCCTCCGGGACCTGGAAGGGGTGGCCACCAGCTTCAGTGGAGTCGAACGAGCCTTTGCCATCCAGGCAGGCCGCGAGGTCCGCGTCATGGTGAGGCCAGACGACCTGGGCGACGTGGAAGCTGCCTCCTTGGCCCGAAACATCGCGAAGAAAGTTGAGGACGACCTGGTTTTCCCCGGTCAGATCAAAGTGACCGTCATCCGGGAAACTCGCAATGTAGAATACGCCAGGTAGCACCTACCCTGACCTTCCCGCTCGCCGCCGCCACAGGCCGCCTGGGGAACCTTCCGGCAGCCGGGTGAAGCCCCGGTGGCAGAGGACCGGAAGGGTCGCGGATACAAGCTTCAATAGGGGATCCGGGAAGCCGCATTAACCGGGGCCCGGGTCCCCTTTAACTGTGCTGGCGGCCTGGAAATACGGAGCAATTGCTCTTGCGCATACTGATGATTGGTGACGTGATCGGCAAGCCGGGGCGGCGGGCCCTCCGGAAAATGGTGCCGCTCCTCCGCAAAGAATACAGCCTCGACCTGGTCATAGCCAACAGCGAGAATACGGCTGGCGGCTTCGGGCTTACCGTGGACACGGCCTACGAGCTGCTGGAGTGTGGCGTAGATGTCCTTACCTCCGGCAATCACATTTGGGACCAGAAAGAGATACTCCCCCACATGGACGGGGAGTTGCCCCTCGTTCGCCCGGCCAACTACCCCAATGCTCCGGGCCGGGGCAGCCTGGTCCGGGGCGATGTAATGGTAGTCAACTTGATTGGCCGCGTTTTCCTGTCGCCGTTGGACTGCCCTTTCCGCACCGCCGACTACCTCTTGCGGGAAGCCGCAGCCGCGGGCAATCCCCGGGTGATCATCGTTGACTTCCACGCCGAAGCCACCTCCGAAAAGCAGGCCCTGGGTTGGTACCTTGACGGCCGCGTAAGTGCCGTCCTAGGCACCCACACCCACGTGGGTACCGTTGATGCCAAGATTCTGCCGCAAGGCACGGCCTATGTCACCGACGTGGGGATGACCGGGCCGTCGGACTCGGTTATCGGCAGCGACACCAGCATGGTCCTAGAGAGGTTCCTGTCGGGACTGCCGCAGCGGCTCGCGGTGGCGCGTGGGCCGGTGGTGCTGAACTCGATATTGCTGAACATCGACGCAGAGACGGGGATGGCCACAGCCATCCAGCGCCTGGACCGGATGGTGGGCTAGATGGGTGCGCTGGTCGACCTGCATTTGCACACCACTGCTTCCGACGGCCGGCTCTCTCCCACTGAATTGATCCGGCTGGTGGCTAGCCAGGGGCTCGAGCAGGTATCCATTTCCGACCACGATACCACCGAGGGCCTGGCCGAGGCCTACCGGGCTGCGGAGGAATTTCCCGGCTTGCGGATAATCCCAGGAATTGAACTCAGTACCGACGTCCCCGGCGATGAAATACATATGCTGGGGTACTTCATCCACTATGAGGACCAGCAATTCCAGGAAGTGTTGCGGAGTTTCCGGGTGGGCCGGCTGGAGCGGGGCCGTCTGATCGTGGAAAAATTGGCCACTCTGGGGGTTTACGTGAAATGGGGGCGGGTTCTGGAGATCGCCGGCGACGGTGCCGTGGGCCGCCCCCACATCGCCCTGGCCATGGTGGAGAACGGCTATTGCAAAGAACCCCGGGAGGCCTTCGACGAGTATTTGGGCAATAACGGGCTGGCCCGCGTTGAGCGGGAGAAGTTGAAACCCGAAGAGGCGATCCAGATGCTGACCAGGGTCGGCGGTGTACCGGTGCTGGCCCACCCGGCCTATCTAAAGGATATGGAGGCCAGGATCGCCGAATTGAAGGGGGTCGGTCTGCTGGGCCTTGAAGTCCATTACGCCCAGTTCGACGCGGACATGGTCCGAAAATTGGAGAGTCTGGCGGCCCAATACGACCTGATACCTTGCGGGGGCAGCGACTACCATGGGCTGGGCAACGCCGGTGAACCCCTGCCAGGTACACTGGGACCACCCCTGTCGACGGTGGAACGCCTGGAAGAGGCGGCCGTGAGATTGGCGAAAGCCTCCGGCCGCTAACGTCGCCCTGGGGCCGGCCGCTTTCTATGGAAATAGCAGCACTTTACATTTATTCCTACCTGATGGGGTCTGTTCCTTCCGCCTATTTATTGGGCAGGTTGGTAAAGGGAGTAGACATTCGGGGCTACGGCAGCGGCAACGTGGGGGGGGCCAACATTTTCCGCCACGTCGGCAAAGGCTGGGTGGTCCCGTTGTTTGTGTCTGAGGTCCTCCTCAAAGGGGCTTCTCCCGTTTGGATCGGGCGGTATCTGCTGGGGTGGGACCACTCCTCAACCCTTCTGATGGCCGCCCCGTTATTGGCTATCGCAGGAAACAATTGGTCGGTTTTCCTAAGGTTTCAGGGAGGCCGGGGCATCGCGGTCACGACCGGCACCCTACTAGCCCTCTCGCCCTTGTTGATGGGGGCGGCTATCGCGGTCGCCGTTGGAGGCTGGGCCGTGAGTCGAAGTTCGGGCGTCTGGGTGCTGATCTCCCTGGCACTGCTGCCGTTTTGTGCAGTCCTCCTCGGTGACCCGGGCATGATAAGCTGGTATTGTACTGGGTTGCTGCTGCTCATCGCCTTCAAACGGGTGCTATCCAATTGGACTCCGTTGCCGAAAAACCTTTCGAAAAGGAAGGTTCTTTTCAACCGCTTGTTTCGGGACCGGGACGTGGATGACCGTGCCGACTGGGTGGACCGAAGACCCCGCGGCACCAAGTAGAACAATTTCAGCCTGAGCCGAGTGTTATGGACCAATCACCGCAACCAGACCAAAACCAGGGGCCGGTCCACTACTGCCACTGGCACCCGTCGGTGGAAACAGGGTTGTTTTGCAGCCGGTGTGGGAAGCATGTTTGCACCCAATGCATGGTGCAAGCGCCGGTGGGCATCCGTTGCCGGGAATGCGGCAAAGCGGTACGAATGCCCACCTACGACGTACGGCCCACTTACTACGCCCGGGCCGTAGGCGTTGCGCTAGGGGTAGTCACCGGAGGTGGCCTTCTCTGGATGCTGTTCACCGCATTGTTTGGGGCGATCCCATTCTTCCCGTCATTGGCGGCCATTGGCATTGGCTACGGGGCTGGGGAACTGATCAGCCGGTCGGTCAACCGCAAGCGCGGGACCGCGTTGGCCTGGATCACCGGCACCTCAGTCGTGGGCGCCTTTCTTGTGAGCTGGATGCTCAACCCTTTCGTTTTCAGTTTTATTGGGCTGCTATTTCTCGGTTTCGGCGTCTACGCCGCCGTCCAGCGGGTCCGCTAATTCCCTCCAGAGCCGGCTGACCACGTCGTCGATCGCCGTCCCATCGTAGCCGCGCCGTTGTAAATAAGACCAGAGCCGGCGCCGAAAGATAGGAAATTCGGTATCCTTCAGCTTCCCGGACAAGGGCCGTGCCGCACGGTAGGCGCTCTCACCGGCATCGAAGCCCTCCAGAGCCTCCCGGACCGCCTCGGTCTCTACGCCCAGGCCCAGCAATTCCTGGCGTAACATTCCAGCGGACCGGGGCCCTTTCCGCTCACGACGCTTCCGCCACTCCCGGGCAAAAGCGATGTCGTCGACGTAGCGGAGTTTTTTTAGGTCGTCGATCACCCGCCCGATGACGTCCGAAGGGTAGTTTTTTCCGAGCCGCCGCCGGACCTCGGCCTCACTCCGGGCCCTGTACGCAAGGAACCGGAGGGCATCCCGCTTGGCTTGGGCTAGAGTACCGTCTCCGTCGCGGCCGATGCCGGATTCTTCAGAAAGCATCATATCTTCATCTTAGGCGCAGGTGGTGGAGGGTAGCCCGGTCCGTGGCCGCTCCTCGAAAGGACCGCCTCGAAGCCTCTCCGGCTATGAGACCCGGAGAGGCTTTTGAGCGATACCTGCCCGTGGGAACAGGTATCGCCTCCCCTTGGTCCGGCTTCATTCAAGCCGTGGTACAGCTTCAGGTGGCCAAAGGGGGGCACGGTTCAGGGGCCCTGCCACCTGTCAAGGCGGCGACGGACCTCTTTGCCTTAGAGGCAGCCGCCTATTTCGGCTGTTCCGGCTCGGAAGCGGCCGGCACCGTGTCATCGGGTTGTTGGTGGTTTGAGTCCGCACCCCCGGCGGGCGGCTCGTCCGGTCCCGAAAAGCCGCCCCGGACACGGGCTTCAATTGAGTCGGCGATCTCAGGATGCTGGGTCATGAAATCTTTGGAGTTCTCCCGGCCCTGGCCCAACCGGGTTTCACCGTAGGAGTAGAAGGCTCCCGCCTTCTTGATTATGCCCGCGGCTGCCGCCAGGTCCAGAATGTCACCAACCTTGCTGATGCCCAGGTTGAACATTATGTCAAACTCAGCGACCCGGAAGGGGGCAGCTACCTTGTTCTTCACGACCCGGGCGCGGACCCGGTTGCCGATTACCTCGGCGCCCTGTTTCAGCGATTCAACTCGGCGCAGGTCGATCCGGACCGAGCTGTAGAACTTCAGGGCCCGACCCCCCGGGGTTACCTCAGGGTTGCCGTAAGCAATGCCGATCTTTTCACGGAGTTGGTTGATGAACACCACCGCGGTCCGAGACCGGTGGATAGTGGAGGTCAGCTTGCGAAGGGCCTGGGACATCAACCGTGCCTGCAAGCCGACATGGGTGTCCCCCATGTCTCCCTCGATCTCCGCCTGAGGCACCAGCGCGGCCACGCTGTCGACCACTATCGCGTCCACCGCCCCGCTGCGGACCAGTTGCTCGGTGATGTCCAGGGCCTGCTCTGCGCTGTCCGGTTGAGCAATGAGAAGGCCGTTCAAGTCCAAGCCGCAGTTGGCGGCGTAGCTGGGGTCCATGGCGTGTTCCACGTCCACGTAGGCTGCGATGCCGCCGGCCCTCTGAGTTTCGGCCATGATATGGATGGCCAGGGTGGACTTGCCGGCGGATTCAGCTCCGAATATCTCGGTCACCCGCCCCTTGGGGATGCCACCAATACCTAGGGCCATGTCCAACGCCAGGGAGCCGGTGGCGATAGCATCGGTGGCCAGCTGATGGCTCACCTCGCCCAAGCGCATTACCGCGCCTTTCCCGTGATCTTTTTCGATTCGCCCAAGCGCAATTTCCAGTGCTGCCTGTTTGTCTTTATCCATTCCCTTCATCCTCACGTTATCGGTATCTAGGGGCCTGCGCAGCATCCTACCATAGCCTTCCGGCGCCTACAACAAGCGAATGTCAGTGACGATAATCCGGACCCGTGGACAAAGGGGCGTACGAAGGGGGTTGCGGGCCTTACAGGCCCGCCGTTAGAAATCTCAATAACCGCCTTTGAAACCGATTGTGACGCTACCGTTTTCGACGATTACCGGGGTGAGCCGTTCTCCCCCGGTCAGCTGTTTTAGGGCGGGGATCTCATTCGGCTGCAGAGAAACATCTATCTCTACAAATTCCACTTGCCGTTTGCGATAGTCCGCCTTGGCCGCCGCCGAAAAAGCGCACGAGGGGTGAGTATACATTACTATTTCTGGCTGGCTAGCTTGTGTCATTTTGGACTCCCACGTAAAGAAATAAACACACCAACTCCATTGTATAGGCGGTGGCGAGATTCATCAACGGGACGAGGAAGCTCCGTTCCATTTAACCGCGCCCGGTGTTATTCTTAGAAACGATATGGGACCAACCGACGCGCTGCTATCCCTTTTGTCCGAACTGCTATCCGAAAATGAAATCGGAGTGGCCCGCCTCACGCCCCGGCCTCGTGGAGCGAGACTGGCTGATCAAGCACAGCAAGAAATCCAGGAGGTGCTGGCTGCCTTGGATGCTGCTCCCATGGCCGAGGCCAGCCTGATATACGCCAATGCTTGCTTCGGTGTGAGGCGGTTCGCCGACGCGGCCAAGGTTTACCGTCATATCTTGGAACTCCGGCCGGACCATCCGGACGCCGGGTTCAACCTGGGATTGGCTTACCTCAGGTTGAAGAAGCTGCGGGAGGCGCTTTGCGAGTTCACCAGGGTAGCTGAACGCCAGCCGTCCCTGGCCGAGGCCTATTACCAGCGTGGCAACACCTATGATGACCTGGGGGAGCACGAGCTTGCGTCCGAGGACTATGGACGGGCGGTCGGGCTGAAGCCGGATTACCTCCAGGCGATTTACAACCGTGGCCTGGTGCTGGCCCGTCTGGGCCGGCATGACAAAGCCATAGAGGATTTCGACAGGGTCATCGGATTGCGGCCCGACCTTTCCAATGCCTTCCTCAACCGAGGTGCTTCCTTGGATGAGCTGGGGCAGCATGAGCAGGCGATTTCAGATTACACCGCCGCGGTGGAGTTCAATCCGTCGAATACCGACGCGTTCTTCAACCGGGCCAGGGCGCACTACTACCGGGGCAACCTGGAGGAAGCGGTCCTGGATTACTCCAATGTGGTCAAGCTCTCTCCCGAAGACGCCGAGGCGTTGAATAACCGAGGGCTTGCCTTCGATGAGATGGGGGATTACCCACGCGCCATTGAGGACTATGGGCGGGCGCTGGTCTTGCGTCCCGTTTTTGCTGAGGCCCGGAGCAACCTGGGGGCTGCGATGGAAGCCTCCGGAGACATGGATGGAGCGCTGGCCGAGTACTTGGAGGCACTGGCCTCGGCTCCGGATTTTTCCGCCGCCCATTATAACGCCGCCAGGCTGTACGCTCAGACCGGCGACCTCGACAGCTGCGCCAAGCACTTGGAAGAGGCTGTACGCCTGGCGCCGCAATTCCGGGATGAGGCAGCCGCAGACGCCAACCTGGGCTGGGTAATGAAGCTCCGGCGGCTCCAGTGGGGTTGGCAGAGCGCCGGTGGAGGGAGCGGCTAGAGGTTTTCTTGAGCGGCCGGACCCAACTCGGTGTCCGGCTCGTGGCCCGGTTCCAAATTCAGGTTCAGGTTCAGGTCAAGCTCAGGGCCAAGCTCAAGCTCAAACTCAAGGGCCAGGTCCACTTCATCCGTTTCCAGGGTTGGGACGTGTATCCGTCCCCGGCGGCCGATGATACTCCGAAAGAGGACCAGCATGGCCAGGGCCACCAGGCCCATCACCAGGTCACGGTCCAACTGATAGTACTGGCTCACCCCCAGCATCGCGATGAAACAGGCCGCAATGCCCCAGGTCGAACGCAAGGGCGAGCGGCGCAGGAGCAACAAAACGCCCATGCCGATCAGGATGCCGAAGGCCGCCATCGCTGGCTCCAGGGCGACGGTCACGCCGACCAGCGTTGCCATCCCGTCACCACCCCGAAAACCGGAGAAGACCGATTTCCAGTGGCCCAGGACCGCAGCGCCACCGGCGAGCAGGGCTACGGACCACGATACGCCCAGCAGCCCGGCGAACGACACCGCCGCCGATCCCTTGGCCACGTCTCCCAGGAAGACCAGGACGCCGGTGCGCCGGCTGATGTTCCAAAACACGTTGGCGGTCCCTGCCGTCCGGCTGCCGGTATTGAAGATGTCAATACCACGGTACCGGGCCGCCAGGTAGGCGAAGGGGATTGAACCGAGCAAATACCCGGCCAATATGGCGCCGAGAAGTTTCTGAATCTCTAAGGACTCGCCGAACACTACCTCACCATCACTTTATAGACGTGCGCCATCACCCGACCAGCGGCGGTTTTGACAGGAATAACAAACTGCATGAGCGCCGGGGATGTTTCGCTATTGTCCAGAGGGAACACGCTACTAATATATCAGGTAATTCGGTCTCGCGACAGGGGCGTGCGCCCCGGTTTCCCCTTGTTCGGAAGAAAGAAGCAGAAACAAGCAGCCTATTCCCGCTGCAGGTCCAGGAACCGTTCAAGGATCAACGTAGCCGCAGCCGCATCCACGGAGCCCTTCTCCCTAGAGGGTTGCCGGCCCTCTTCCCGCAACAGACCCTCAGCCTCCACGGATGTGAAGCGCTCGTCCACCGTGTAGATGGGGAGATCAGTCTGTTTCCGGAGGGACTGGGCGAAACCTCGCGCTCGCCGGGCGCTCGGGCCCATTCCGCCGTCCAAGTTGAAGGGTATACCGACGACGAACCCCTGGACCTCCCGGTCACGGGCCAGCGCCAGGACACGCTCTACGTCAGGCCCCAGTTTGGAGCGCGCCAGGTGGCCCGCGGGAAAAGCCAGGGTCCCCGCGGCATCGCTGACCGCCAGGCCGATGCGGCGCTCTCCCAGGTCAAGAGCCAGCAGTCTCAGCGTCCCAACTCCTTTCGAAGAGCTCAGGCAAGAAGCTCAGGCGATATTTTCAGGACAGGCTCTGCCGGACCAACCCCGGCACCGCCTGCAAAGCCTCTTCCAGCTTCTCGACCTGCTTGCCGCCGGCCTGGGCCATCTCGGGCCGGCCGCCGCCGCCGCCGCCCATGACCTTGGCGGTATCCCGCGCCAGGTTGCCGGCGTGCAGACCCTTGTCCACGAGGTCCGGCGTGACCATGGTGACCAGCAAGGGGCTGCCGTTAATCACGGCCGACAGGACTACCACCACGCTGGATAGCCTGGTCCTCAAGAAATCCCCCATCTCCCGCATGGCTTCGGGGTTGGTGGCCGACGTGCGGCCCGCCACCACGTTGACCCCTTCCACTTCCTCGACCCGTTTCAGCATCGTCTCCGCTTCATTCCGGAGCGCGGTCCGCTCCAATGAAGCGAGGCGGCGCCTGAGTTCCTCGGTGTCCCGGATGAAGGTGTCTAACCGGGTTTCCAGGTCGGCCACGGGGGTCTGTAGTTTGCGGGACAGGCTTTCCAGCTTGGCGGCATGGTCGACGAACAACCGTTCGGCGGCTTGACCCGTCACCGCTTCGATACGGCGCATCCCGCCGCCGATGCTGGACTCGCCCAGGACGAACAGGGTGCCCACCTGGCCGGTGGCCGTCACGTGGGTACCGCCGCATACTTCCAGGCTAAAAGGCCCGTCCTCGGCCGTTCGGCCGTTTTCAAGATGATCCCCACCCAAGGGCTCACCACCGGACATGGCAACCACCCGCACCACGTCCCCGTACCGGTCCCCGAAGAAGGCCAGCGCTCCCTCGCGCACCGCCTCGGCATAGGTCGTCTCATGGGCGGACACCTGGAGGTTGTCTCGTATCCTCTCGTTCGCCAGGTCCTGGACTGACCCAACCTCCTCACCCGAAAGGGGGCTGACGTGGCTGAAATCGAACCGCAGCCGGTCCGGCGACACCAGCGACCCGGCCTGGCGCACGTGGGGGCCCAGCACCGCCCGCAGCGATGCGTGGAGCAGGTGGGTGCCGCTGTGGTTCCGGGCGGCATCCCTCCGGCGCGCCGGGTCCACCTGGGCGAATACCTTTTCACCCAGGGAGACATCCCCTTCCTCGACTATGCCCCGGTGTACGGTCAGCCCGGCCACCGGACTCTGGGTATCTTCCACCCGGATCAGTCCGTTGGGGCCGCTGATCGTTCCCCGGTCGCCGACCTGCCCGCCCCCCTCCGCATAGAAGGGAGTTTCCTCTAGGACCAGCTCCACCTTCTGGCCCTGTGTGGCGTGCCCCGCGGGCTCCGCTGACCCTGGGGTCACGGGCTCCGTTCGTCCTGGGCTTGTCGAAGGACTCACCAGAATCGCGGCCACCACCGTTTTACCTTGCAGCCCGTCGTACCCGACGAACCCGGTCCGATCCACGCCCAGGTTTTCGTAGGCGGTCACCACTTCCATGCTACCGGTGAAGGCGTGGGCGGCCCTGGCCCGCTCCCTTTGGGAGCCCATCTCCCGCTCGAAGCCTTCCATGTCCACGTCCAGGCCGTGCTCCCGGGCGATCTCGGCGGTAAGCTCCGGCGGGAAGCCGTAGGTGTCGTAGAGCACAAACGTCTCTTTGCCGGAGATTTGTCCCGGCCAGGACAACACCGCATCAACAAGCTTCTCGGTTACGGCGCTCATCAACGCGTCGAAAGCCAGTTCTTGCCCGATGCCTTCATTTGAGTCTTCGGCATGGCCGTTCCCTCCGGTGAGGGCTTGTAACGCTTCCGACGGGTTGTCAGTGCCAGTTCGGACACCCGAGACGACGCCGGCCATGTGGGGCTCTGCCTTGCGACGAATTGCGATCATTCCTCGCAAGATAGAGTTCCCGTCGTCGTAGGTACGGGCGAACCGCTCCTCCTCCAGGCGGATGACCCGCAGGATGAAGTCGTGGTTCTCCAGCATCTCCCGGTAGACGTGCCTGAATACGGGCATCACCGTTTCGGCTACCTGGGTCAGGAACGGCTCATCGAGGCCCAGACGCCGGCCGTAGCGGATGGCCCGCCTGATGACTCGCCGCAGCACGTAGCTCCGGCCTTCATTCCCCGGCACAACCCCATCGCCGATGAGGAAAGAACTGGCCCTGGTGTGCTCCGCCACCACCCGCAGGGCGTAGTCGGTATCGGGGCCCGCGCCGTAGGACTTGCCGCTGATCTCGCAAATCTTCTGGATGACCGGCCAGAACAGGTCCGTCTCATAGATGCTGGCCTTGCCTTGAAGCACGGCCGCGGCCCGCTCCAGCCCCATCCCGGTGTCCACACCTGGCGCGGGCAGGAGGGTTCGCCTGCCTTGGGCGTCCTGGTAGAACTGCATGAACACCAAGTTCCACAGTTCGACGAAACGCTCGCAGTCGCAGTTGGGATGGCAGCCGGGCATTGGTTTGGGCTCGCCGTGCCTTCGGCCCGGCTCAGGGCAGGCGTCCCGCTCCTCCCGGAACATGGCGGTCAAAACCTCCGGTTCCGCCACGGGGCCGCAGCCCTTCTCAGCCCCGCCGTCGTAGTGGAGTTCCGAGCAAGGCCCGGTGGCGCCCTCATTCCCCGCCGGGCCCCACCAGTTGTCTTTGTCGCCGTAGCGGTAGATGCGCTCCTCAGGGACGCCCACCTGGTCCCGCCAGATTTGGAAGACCTCGTCGTCATCCAGGTGGATGGTGACGAACAGGCGCTCCGTGGCCAGTCCGAACCGCTGGGTAACCATCTCCCAGGCGTAGGCCACGGCCCTTTCCTTGAAGTAATCGCCGATGCTGAAGTTGCCCAGCATTTCGAAGAAGGTCAGGTGCTTGTGGTCGCCCACTTCGTCGATGTCGGTGGTCCGGAAGCTCTTCTGGCTGCTGGTCAGCCGGCGGGAGGGCGGGGTCTGCTCCCCGGTGAAGAAGGGCTTGAAAGGGACCATGCCGGCGCTGGTGAACAAAAGGGTGGGGTCGCCCGCCGGGATCAGCGACGCGCTGGGCATGTGCAGATGCCCCTTGCTCTCAAAGAACTGGATGAAGGAGTCCCTGACCTGATCGCCGTTCATTGCCCTGCCTTCGGCCTGCCGGCCCCGACCCGTCTACGTCCCGATGATGTCCCGGCCTTCGCGAACAGGGAAAAAGAGGTGACTTCTCAGGCCAGAGACGGACTACGTCGAACTGACTGGAATTGTATGCTACGGCACAAAGAGCGTCAATTGAGAAAGTTGCCTGTTTCTGGGAGGTTCAGTTGATTGACGGGAAAACTGGACAATAGATTGCTATACTTCCTTTATAAGAGAAAATCGGGGAGAGACTATGGCCAAATTAGTATGTGACCACTGTGGGCATGAGTTGGAACTCCGTTATCGTATCACGAGCTATTCCCTCGACGACCCCGGCAACTTAATAACTGGCGTTCTTACGTGCACGCGATGCCAACAGAAAACGATCTTTGGCATGAAAGATAATGCGGTGAACTTCTACCCAGGAAAGGCCTCCTATGGTCAATTGGACAGCCGGGTGCCAGCTTTGGTGGGCGAGGTCTTCCTCGATGCGGAGATGTGTTTTTTCAGCTCAGGGTTTCAGGGGGCGGTTGCCATCTCACGGGCCTGTGTGGAAGAAGGGCTAGAACAAAAAGGATATTCTGGCAAGAAATTGGAATTATTGATTAATGATGCCCACGCAGCAGGAGACTTGGACCAGACCAATTACATGTTGGCACACGGCTCTCGACTGGTAGGCAATGCGGCTTTGCACAGGGCGAAGTCGATCGAGTCAAGCAATATACCGGCACTGTTGTCAGCTACAGTGAGTATCTGTAATTACCTGTTCGGAAGATGACCAGCTTGCATCACAATCAAGCACAGGCAGCACCACGCCGTAACCTTCTTCAGCCACCTGCCAGATTTCCCTTTTCCCGACCATCTACCTTGACCCTTGGTTCCGGCCCCCGTACAATCAAACTGACAGGGTTGAAGTTTCGGGAGGTGCTGATGGACTCTGGCATTATCGGGAAGATCGAAAAAGCCAGGAGATACGCAGAAGAGAAAGAACGGGTAACGTTCACCAGCTTCAAAGCCACGTTCCAAGGTAATCACAATACATACGATGTCGGTTTTGACTCCGGCGCTTGGCAGTGCGGATGTCACTTCTTCGCCGCCCGGGGGGTTTGCAGTCACACGATGGCTCTCCAGAGAATCCTAGAGGACATGCTCGCCCGAGAGCATCACGCCACCGAAGCCCTTTAGCTCAGACCAGGCATCTTTACACGGAGGCAGGACTGCTTGCGTGGCCATCACGTGTTCCTTGCTCCGGATTAGCGCAGCGACCGGGGGCGACTTCGGAAGGCTGTACTCACGGCCGTATCGGCGCTATTCAGGCCGCGGCATCACCAGTTTTCTGTCCCGTTCCGCCCCCTGCAATTATGGCAGTTCTTCGTGCCGGACGGAGGCCGCTCCGGATTGGCCCAGGTACATCCCGGTCCCAGGGCAACCGTTGACAGTGATGGGAGTCCCCATTACACTCGCATCTGTTCAGGGGGACTCCTAGCTTACAATGAATTCACAAGCCATCGCACCATGGCCCGGAGGGGCTTTCGAGCCGACAAGGACGTTACGCCGCTCTGCCGGTGACATCATCTATGCGCTGATTGGGTGCTCAAAGACAGGTGTTCTGTCCGAGAGAACTGCTCTGACACGCTTGGCGGGACTGCCGGTGCCGGGGAACCGCTGGACGAGATGAGTTCCATCGAAGCATCGTCGTCGGAATTCTTGGTCGTTGGGCTAAACCATCGCACCGCGCCCCTGGAAATCCGGGGGAAACTGTCGCTGACCAAAGCCCAGTTGCCCGGAGCGTTGAATGTCATGAAACGCTATGGGGTGCCGGGGGTCATCCTCTGCACCTGCAACCGCTCGGAATTCTACGCCATGGAGCCGGCGGTCGTATCGAGTTCACACCAGCATTTGGGGGGCGGTGAGGAGCGTATCAAGCAGTTCTTGGCCGACCGGTTCGACATCTCGTTGGTGGATGTCGAGCGGTATCTCTACGTCGGCCGGAGCCAGGAGTGCATCCATCACCTCTTCCGGGTGACCTCCAGTCTGGATTCGATGATCCTGGGCGAAGAGCAGATCATTGGCCAGGTCCGGGCCGCCTTGGAAACCGCCAGCCATTTAGACACCGTCCCTGGCCCCTTGTCGCACCTATTCCAGCGGGCGTTGCGTGTTGGACGCAGGGTGCGTCGGGAGACCGAAATCGGCCGCAACGCGTCGTCGGTCAGCCTGGCCTGCGTGGAGTTGGCTCGGCGCGCCCTGGGGGACCTCCACAACCTGCGGGTGACGGTCGTCGGCGCCGGAGACGCGGGAAAGTTGGCCGCCGTCGCGCTGTGCCGGTCCGGGTTGCAAGAGATCACCGTGATCAACCGCACCTACGAACGGGCCGAAGAGCTGGCCTGCCAACTGTCGGGCCGGGCCATACCTTTCCAAGACCTGGCTGAAGCTCTTCGCCGAACAGACATGACCATATGCTGCACCGGCTCTCCGGAATACGTCCTGGAGGCCAATATGGTGCGCGAAGCCATGGCCCTGCGCCCCGGCCGGCCACTGTTCCTGCTCGATATTGCCGTCCCCCGGGATATCGACCCCGCCGTGGGCCGGATCGACAATGTTCATCTCCACGACGTGGACGACCTGGAGACGGTTTCCGAAGCTAACCGGCAGGAGAAAGAACGGGAAGCCCGGCGGGCCGAGGAACTCATCGGCGAAGAGACGGCGACTTTTCAGGAGTGGTGGCGCACCTTGGCCGTCCTGCCCACGATGCTGGCGCTGCGCGACCAGGCGGAGCAGATCCGGGGAGGAGAGCTTGATAAAACCCTCAGGAGGCTGAATGGCAACCTGACTCTCGAACAGTTGGCCTCCGTGGAGGCCATGACCCGCGCCATCGTGAACAAGCTGCTTCACGGCCCGACGGTCTACCTGAAAGGCCAGCATGCGCCGGCGGACCTCCGGGTCGCCAAGGAGATATTCCGGCTGGCCGACGAAGACCTTCAGGAGCCTCCGAAGCTCGCAACATGAATACCCGTGGGGGCTATGTCTCTAGTAGAAGAATATGCTCTGCTGCCCGAAGAGATCGACCAGGAGAGTCTCAGGAGGGTCGAGGCCAGCTTGCCCGATTCCCTGTCTCTTTCCGCCGGCGAACGGTACGTGGTATGCCGCATCGTGCGGGCTGAAGGAGACCCGGAGATAGCCGGCCTGGTCCGGTTCAGCTCCGGCGCCGTGTTGCGGGGGATTGCCGCCCTCCAAACTGGAGCCCAGGTCATCACCGATGTCCGCATGGTGGAAGTAGGGATTTCCAAAGCGTTGCTTTCCAGCCGCAAGGTGTCCACTCGATGCGCTATAGATACCCGCGAGGTGGCTGCCAGGGCCCAGAAGGAAATGACCACCCGGTCCATAGCCGCCATGCGTGAGCTTGCTCCGCACATGGACGGCGCGCTGGTGGTGGTGGGCAACGCTCCCACCGCCTTGCTGGCCGTGCTGGACCTGGTCAACGAAGGGTTGGCCGCGCCCGCGCTGGTAATCGGCATGCCTGTAGGTTTCGTGGCTTGTGCCGAATCCAAGGAGGCGTTGCTCGTCAGTTCCGTTCCCCATATCTGCATCAGGGGATACCGTGGCGGCAGCTCGGCGGCGGCGGCCACGGTAAACACCTTGCTGTCCCTCGCCAAGGAGGCGGATGCGCCGTGACCAACGAGGCTAGGCGGGCCACTGGATTTACCGGCCTCGGCCCCAGCTCCGGCGCTTCAGCCTGGGGCGTGGTGTTGCTGGCCCACGGCAGTCAGCACGGCGCCGACCGGAGCGAGTGCTCCTGCTACTGGAGGCACCGGGAAATGCCCGATTGGTGCCGCCAGTGCCCCAGCACGCCCCAGGGACTCAATGAGGCGGCGGGCCGCTTCCAGGCCCTGTTGGGGCTCCAGAGCAACCAGGTCGTGCTGTCGTGCCTCGAGTTCATTGAACCTTTCCTGGACCAGGCTGTCCGTCTTTTGAGAGAGCGGGGGTTCCGTCGGGTGGCGGTGATGCCCTTTCTGCTGGGACACGGCAAGCATGCGACGCTGGAGTTGGACGAGATGCTGGCCGGGCTTCGAGTCCAGTCCCCGCAGGTGCAGATTCACCTAACTGAAGGCTTGGGCGCGGACCCCCACCTGGCCGACCTGGTGGTGCAGCGGGTCCTTGGGATGAGGGGCCTGCTACCGTCTCCCAACCGCGGGGACCGCACCGCCGGGGTGCTGCTGGTCAAGGCCGGCACCCAGACCCGGTACGATGATTGCCGGTGGTTGGAGGAGCTGGGGCAACTCGTCGAAAAGCGTTTGGGGCCCGGCCACGCGGTGGCGGCAGCCCAGTCCCACTATGGTGACCCAACAATGGAGTCGGCAGCCCGATACCTGGTCGAAGGGCGCCAGGCTTCCGTGGTCCTGTGTGTCCCCTACCTTTTTTTCCCGGGTCTGATCCTGAAGCGGAACGTGCTGGGCGGTATGGACCGGCTGTGCCTGGAGTACCCGGATGTGCCCATGGCGGTAGCGCCTCCCCTGGGAGCGGACGACCGGGTGGTGGCCGTGGCCGCGGAACGAGTCCGGGAACTCTGGAAGCGGGTGGAAACCAATGGGCGCTGAGACGCGCGGCCAGAGGATGCAACACGCTGATGAATGACGGCCAGGCCGCCAACGGAAGGCCGGAAAGCGAATACAGCCTCCCGACGATTAGGGGACGCGGGCTTCGCACCGGCTACACCACCGGCGCCTGCGCGGCCGCGGCGGCTAAGGCGGCCACCCTGGCGTTGCTCACCGGCCAACCGGTCGGCGAAACCTCGATTCATCTGCCCATCGGCCGGGACGCCACTTTCCGCGTGCACCGGTGTGAGTGGTCCTGTGACGGCCGGAAAGTGCTGTGCTCAACCGTCAAGGACGGCGGCGACGACCCCGACGTGACCCACGGTGCTGAGATTTGCTCCTCTGTGTCCCTTGACCCCGGATTGGACGGAGAGATCCGGATCGTTGGAGGCCCCGGAGTGGGAACGGTGACTCGCCCCGGCACCGGCATCGATGTCGGCGAACCCGCGGTCACCCGGGTGCCCCGGCGGATGATCATCGAGTCGGTGCGGGAGGCCGCCGGCAGCCAGGGCCTGGGGGCGGAGGCCGGTTTCACCGTGCGGGTTTCTGTCCTCGGCGGAGAGGAAATCGCCAAGAAGACGACCAACGCCCGCCTGGGGGTAATGGGCGGCATTTCCATCCTGGGCAGCACCGGCGTGGTCCAGCCTTACTCGACGGCGGCGTGGCGGGCCAGCGTCCACCTGGCCATCGACGTGGCCTCGGCCAACGGATTGCCTCATCTGGTGCTGTCCACCGGCACCCAGAGCGAGGTTTTTGCCAAACGGCGCCTGGGCTTGCCTGAAATGGCCTACATTGAAGCCGGCATTTTCAGCGGACCCGCGCTGAAGCGCTGCGTCACGCGGAATGTGGCGCGGGCCACCCACGCTGGCATGGTGGGGAAGCTTTCGAAAATGGCCATGGGTTATTTCGTTACTCACGTCGCCGGCAACAAGGTAGATTGCGCGTTCCTGGCCTCCCTGGCCGCCGGGTGCGGCGCTTCCCCTCAAGTCCAGGAGGAGATGCGCCAGGCCGCCAGCGCTCGCCATTTCCAGGAGATTGCCCAGGCCCACAACCTGCTGGCGGTGTTCCCCCTCATGTGCCGGCTGGTCTGCCGGGAAAGCCGGAAGCACCTCGGCGCCGATTCCGGCGCGCTGATCGTCGATACCCTGTGCTTCGATTTCGATGGGGCGCTGTTGGGCTCGGCCTCCACTTCGCCTGATGGCATTCCACTGGCGGCTCCATCGGGCGCTGCCCTCGATGGTTAGCCAAAATGGTTAGAGAAAAGCCCAGTGCCGGCCCCCAACGAGCAGAGACGCCCGAAGAGGGATTTGACCGGGCCTTTGGGCTGCCCGATGATGCCTTCGAGCAGCACCGCCCGCAACGAGGCCAGATCACCAAGCGGGAGGTCCGGGCGTTCACTCTGTATTCGTTGGGCCTGCGGCCCGGCAGTGTGGTGTGGGATATTGGAGCGGGGGCCGGGTCGGTGGCGGTAGAGGCGGCCCTCATCGCTCGCCAGGGCTCGGTGTACGCCATCGAGCGGGACGAAGACAGCCTTCCCCTCCTGCGCCGGAACGTGGCCCGCTGGGGCCCTGGCAACGTTCACGTAGTCCAGGGCGAAGCACCGGGCATCCTGGAGGGTCTGGCAACCCCCGACTCGGTGTTTATCGGAGGGAGCGGGGGCCACATGGCCGCGATCCTAAGCGCGGTGGCGGAGCGGCTCCAGCCCCGGGGCCAAATCGTGGTCAACCTGGCGGTGCTGGAGCGGACTCATGACGCTTACCACCAACTAAAAGGCTTGGGGTTCGCCACAGAATTGACGATGGTGAGTTCGGCTCGCGGGAAGGAGATGTCCGGCGGGACGGTGCGCCTGGACGCGCTGAATCCAGTGTTTGTCGTCACCGCCCGGCGTGAGGAGTGACCCCATGGCCAATGACCCGTCTTCCGCGACCTGTGGCCGCCTATACGGAGTCGGCGTGGGGCCTGGCGATCCTGAGTTGCTCACGCTCAAGGCCCTGCGAGTCCTTCAGCGTACGCCGGTCATCTGCGTGCCCCACGCCGAGACCCGGCCGGACAGCTACGCCCTCAGCATCGTGCAACAATTTCTGAACATGGAGCGGCAGGAGGTCCTCCGGTTCGCCTTCCCCACCGACGACGCCGAGGCGGCGGCCACGGTGTGGCGCCGGGCCGCGAATACCCTTGCCGGGCGGCTTCAGCAAGGGCAGGACGTGGCCTTCATCACCGAAGGCGACCCCATGCTGTACAGCACCTTCTCATACCTGCTGGACGGCATCCGCGCCGCACACCCCGGCATTCCGGTGGAGATCATTCCGGGCGTTTCCTCTGTGATGGCGGCCGCGGCCGGCGCCGGTATCCCTCTGGTAACCGAAGGGCAGCGGCTGGCCGTTCTGCCAGCGGTCTATGGGATCGACGACCTCTCCGAGACTGTCGCCAGCTACGACACCGTCATCTTGATGAAAGTGAACCGCACCCTGCTCGGCGGCCTGTCCAATCCGGAAACCCTGGGGCTGGCTGGCAAAGGCTTATACGTGCGGCGGGCCTCCACGTCTCGGGAAAAGGTCGTGCGGGACCTCCGGCGGCTTGAAGAAAATGACCTGGACTACTTCTCCGTATTGATCGTAAGAAGGTAGGTCGCATGGCCAGGAAAGAAGGCAAGGTCTACATTGTCGGCGGAGGACCGGGAGACCCGGAGTTGCTGACCCTCAAGGCGAAGCGGATCATCGAGTCCGCCGATGTCGTAGTCTACGCCAACTCCCTGGTCCACCCATCTGTGGTAGAGTTCGCCAAGCCAGGGGCGGAGGTGCACGGCAGCCGGTCCCTCAGCCTGGATGAAATCATGGGGCTGATGACCGAGGCGGTGTGCCAGGGAAAGACGGTGGCCCGTATCCAGAGCGGTGACCCGGCCGTCTACGGCGCCATTCTGGAGCAGATGCGGGTCCTGGAAAGAGAGGGCATCGAGTACGAGGTGGTCCCCGGGGTCAGTTCGGCTTTTGCCGCGGCCGCCCGCCTCAAGGTCGAGCTGACCGCGCCGGAGCTTTCCCAGACAGTGATCATGACCCGGGCCGAGGGCCGCATCGCCATGCCCTCGGGGGAGCAGCTACGAGACCTGGCGGCCCACGGCTGCACCCTGGTTGTCTTCTTGAGCGTACCCCGAATGACCAAGATAGCCAGAGAATTGCGGGCCGCCGGTTACCCAAAGGAAACCCCGGTGGCGGTGGTGCACCGGGTGGGTTGGCCCGATGAAAAGGTGATCCGGGGCACCCTGGCCGGCATCGCGGCCCAGGTGAGGGAGGCCAAGATTACCCGGCAGGCGCTGATTCTGGTCGGCAAGGTGTTGGACCCGGCTTTGCGTCAGCCGGACGCTCCGGGAGATACCCAAGCCTCATCCCATCTGTACTCAAAGGATTACAGTCACCTGTACCGGCGATCCGGGGCCGAGGCCAAGCCGAAATCATCCGGCGCCGCCACCCGTGGCAAGAGAGCGCGGTGAGGGTAAGGCCATGACTCGCACTGCCATCGTGGCGGTCTCGCGCCATGGCTCGGCGTTGGCGCGCTCTTTGGCCGCGTCCCTGCCCGGCGACACGGTCCTGTATCTCCAACGCCGCTTCCACCGGGACGACGGCGAGTCCTTACCCTTCGACCCACCGGCGCGCTCCCTGGTCCACCGCGTTTTCGGGGAGTACCAACGCCTGGTGTTGTTCCTGCCCGTGGGGGCGGCGGTGCGGCTCCTGGCTCCCTGCCTCAAGGACAAGCGCAAAGACCCGGCCGTGGTTTGCGTGGACGACGCCGGCCGGTTCGCCATGAGCCTGCTCTCTGGGCATCTGGGCGGGGCCGACCTCTTGACCGAAGAGGTGGCCCGAGCATTGGGCGCCACGCCGGTCGTCACCTCGGCCTCCCATGTTACCGGCACGCTGGCGGTCGACCTTCTGGGCCGCGACTTTGGCTGGAGGTTGGAAGCGGAGCCGGTGGCGGTCACCCGGGCCAGCGCCGCTGTGGTCAACGGGGAGCTGGTGGGAGTCTACCAGGAGGCCGGAGAGCCCCACTGGCGGCCCAAGGTCCGGCCGTTGCCCGGCAACATTGCCGAATACGCTACATTGGAAAGCTTGATCCGATCAAAGTGCGCCGCCGCTCTGGTCATCACCGACCGCCAGAACCCCGCGCCAGGCCGGTCAGAGAGCTACCGGTCCGCGTTCGGAGACCGGCCCGTGATGGTCTACCGCCCACGCACCCTGGCGGCGGGAATGGGGTGCCGTCGGGGTGTCCCGGCCCAGGAGTTGGAAGACCTGCTCACTGATACCTTTCGCCGTCACAACCTGGCGCTGGGCAGCCTCCGGTGCATCGCCACGGCAGAGCTGAAACGGGTTGAGCCGGGACTGAGCGCCCTGGCCGGGAAACACGGTGTCGCGATGCTGTGCTACGGCACCGAGGAACTGAACAGCGTGTTCGGTCCGCAACCATTGGATGAGGAAGGGCATACTGCAAATCCCCCCAAACCCCCTTTACGAAAGGGGGGCGCGAAGGGGTTTCCCGAAAGGGGAAGCAAAGAAGCGTCTCCGGCCAGTAGTAAGACCTCGGGCAGCCCGACTCCCTCGAGGGTGGCCCACCGGCTGCTGGGCGCGTGGGGGGTATCCGAACCCGCCGCGCTTCTGGCCGCCGGGAGCCAAGAGTTGTTGGTAAGCCGGGTCAAGACATCTCGGGCCACCATCGCCGTAGCCCGCGTAGTTTTTCCGAGCTGCGGGGGATAGGTTTGCCACAAAGACACAGAGGCACGGAGATAAACGAGGTTACCGCAAGGGAAATAGGATTCCTGATCAACTTCAACTCTGGGCTACTCAAACAAGGCATCAAAAGAGTCATCCTCTAAACCCTCTGTGACTCTGAGTCTCTGTAGCAAAAAGGAAGGGGCGGTGGAAACAAGCAGCGGAAACGGCAAGCTCTACCTGGTGGGACTCGGACCGGGCGCCCGTCAACACCTGACACTGTCCGCGCTGGCCGCCATCACCAAATGTGACGTGGTGGTCGGGTACCGGCCCTACGTCGATCAGGTGAGGGACCTGCTGGAAGGCAAGGAGCTTGTCGCGATGGAATTGACCCAGGAGTCGGAGAGGGCGGCCATAGCCGTGGACCTGGCATCGGCGGGCCGCCGGGTGGCGGTGGTCTCGTCAGGCGACACCGGCATCTACGGCATGGCCGGGCCTGTATTCCGGGTGCTGGCGGACCGAGGCTGGGACGGGGAGACCCCGCCGGTGGAGGTAATCCCGGGAGTATCGGCAATGCAGGCGGCGGCCGCGCTGCTGGGCTCACCGCTGATGCAGGATTTTTGCGCCATCAGTCTCAGCGACCTAATGACTCCATGGGAGGCGATTCGACTCCGGCTGGAAGCGGCGGCTAGAGGGGATTTCGTGGTCGCCTTGTACAACCCCCGCAGCCGGAAACGCGACTGGCAGCTACTGAAGGCCCGGCGCATCCTGTTGGAGCACCGCTCCGGGCAAACGCCCGTCGGTATTGTGCGGGAGGCCTACCGGCCGGAGCAGCGGATTACCCTCACGGACCTGCAGCACCTTGAAGAGCATTGCCAGAACGTAGACATGGTAACCACCGTGGTGATCGGCAACTCGACCAGCTATCTGCACCAGGGGTCCCTGGTCACTCCCCGGGGCTACGGGCAGAAAGGACCCCCAACCCGAAGGTCTGCGAGAACGCCGCCAGCGTCTGGCTAGGCTCCGGCCTGGTTGCCCCTCCGCCTTCCGCCCCTGAATCAGGGGTGTCTTTCACTTTTCCGGTACCTGGGTTAGCGCCGCGCTGTGCTGCCGGCCGGCATGGTAAGAGCTGCGGACCAAGGGCCCCGAAGCCACGTGCTTGAAACCCATGGTTTCCCCAGTTTCCCGCAGCCCGGCGAACTCGTCCGGGGTGTAGAACCGGGCCACGGGAAGATGGTTGCTGGACGGGCGCAGGTACTGGCCGATGGTGAGCAGGTCGCAGCCCACGACCCTCAGGTCCTCCATGGTCTCCAGTATCTCTTTCGTAGTCTCTCCCATGCCCACTATAATGCCCGACTTGGTGACCGTGCTCGGGTCGATCTCCTTGGCCTTGGCAAGCAGCTCCAGGGAAAGATGGTAATCTCCCTTGGGCCTTACCCGAGGGAAGATGCGCCAGGCAGACTCTATGTTGTGGTTGAGCACGTCGGGGCGGGCGTCCACGACCTTTCTTAGCGCCGGCCGGGACCCTTTGAAGTCGGGAATCAGCACTTCGATCTTGCATCCGGGGGCCTGCTCGCGGACTTTTTTGATGCAGGCGGCGAAGATGAACGCGCCGCCGTCGGGCAGATCGTCGCGGTTGACCGAAGTGATGACGCAGAAAC
>CAYOAF010000118.1:0-12509 GCA_964401855.1 uncultured Dehalococcoidia bacterium | reverse complement strand
CGAAGCAGGTGTAGCCGCCGGCGTGGGCGAGGCAAACCTTCAGGGCGGGGTACCGGTCCATGACGCCGCCGAAGACCAGAGACGCGAAGGTAACGGCCCGGTCCGCCAGGTTGGCGATGGTGTTGGGCAAATGGTAGCGGCCGGTACGCTCATCGAGCACCGCGGGGCCTCCCTGGTGGACCAGTATGACGGCGCCCAGCTGCTCCGCTGCCTTCCAGAAAGGCAGAAACTCCGGCTCATCGAATGTGCGGCCGTTGATGCGGTCACCGATCATGGCCCCCCTTCAGACCCAGGCGGGCCACCCCCCCCGCTCCAGCTCGGCGACGGCGGACGGGATGTGTTGCATGGGGAGTTGGCAGAGGCCGGAGAACCGCTTCGGATGGTTTTTGGTTAGCTGGGCCACGTGGTCGTTGCACTCCCGGGCCATGCAGGCGGCGGTCTCGGCGTCCCTGTCGTAGGCGTAAAAGAAGGCGTTGGTCGATAGTACCTGAACGTCCACTTCCAGAGAGTCCATGTTTGCCAGCCGTTCCGCCGGCGTCCACGACGTGCGGGGGTTATTCCGGTGTGGGCCGAGCAGATCGGCGGATAGGCCATACCAGTTGTCACCCGATTCCGTGGCCCGGATGAAGGCCTCTGGCGTGATGTGGCGTGAATATCGATGGCGCGCATTACTGACGCAACCTCCAGAGGGCATCGTGGATTCCGGGCTTGGCCGAAGCGCTGTTTTCGCTGTTTTCACGGTTGCCCCGTGGTTGGAGGCGGGCGATAGGGTTGCTCCGGGCCAGGAATCTCGCCTGGCGTGATCGGGACTCGACCAGCGTAACACGCTGCATTCGGCGCCGCAGCCGGTTGCCGCGGGGGGTTCACTGAGTGCGGCATGGTGGGAAATGTCGGAGCAAGTTGGTAGACTGGGCGCTGGGCCGCCCAACCAAACCAATCTGCCACCGGCCGGCTCAGGCAGGTGATGGGACTACATGGGTAGTACTGCTTCCAACCTCCGCCACCCGAAGATGATGTTCTACGGATGGCGAATGCTCGCCCTGGTCAGCTTTTTGGGCGCCGTGAACAACAGCTTCTTTTCGCGGGGCGCAACGGTTTTCCTGATACCGGTGGAGACCAGCCTGGGGTTGAGCCGGGCCACCGCGTCCCTGATATTCTCGTTGGCCCGCTCGGAAGGCGCCCTGGGCGGACCCGCCGTTGGTTACATGGTGGACCGGTTCGGTACCCGGAGGATGTTGATTATCGGCACGGTGCTCGCCGGTACCGGGTTCATTATCTTCGCCACCGCCATCAACGTCTGGCTTTTCGCCGTGGCCTACATGTTGTTCATCTCCTTCGGGGCTACTATGGCGTTTGAAGATGCCATGATGGCCATGATTAACAAATGGTTCATCCGATTTAGGGTAAGGGCCATGGCGATTCGCGAGGCCTTGGGGAATCTGGGCTCGACGGCCATGATACCCGTCATGGTCCTGGTGATTTCCGTCTTCAACTGGCGGACCGCCGCAGTAATGGCGGCTTGCGCGTACTTGTTGGTCGTCCTGCCGCTCTCTCGATTGCTCAAAGAGTCCCCGGAAAGCATCGGCCTACTGCCCGACGGGGTGACACCGGAGGAGGTTGCCGCTGCCCGTCAGGCCGCTGGGCAACGGCGCTTGGACTCGGCGGCGCGAGGGGCCAGCTACATCGACCAGGTTGAATACACGGTGAAGGAGGCCCTGCGCACCTGGGGTTACTGGTCGCTGCTGATTGGCACCATGCTGCGACAGGCGTCCAGGGCGGCGGTAGAGGTCCACCTTATCGCGATATTTCAATGGAAAGGGCTGGAACCGGCTACAGCGGGCTTGATTTACACATTGTGGACGGGCATGAATGTCCCCTCCAAGCTTGTGTTTGGATACTTTGCCGACCGGGCTCCGAAGCAGGCAGTCTTGGGCGGAGGGATGCTTCTGTACGTTGTTGCTTTCGTCCTTTTGTTGTCCTCGGACAGGACCTGGGTCATCGTGGTCGCGGCGGCCATTGGAGGGACATCGGAAGGCATTACACCGATAAACTGGGGGACTGTGGGCGATTACTTTGGGCGAAGACACTACGCTACGTTGCGGGGGATTATCGGCATGAGCTACAGCTGGGCCTGGCTGGTAATGCCCTTCGCCTCGGGCTGGTGGTTTGACCACCACTCCAGCTACGACGTTCCCCTGGTGGTAGCCTCGGTGGTTGCCGTCGCTTCCGCAGGCGCCTATGTCACTATGCGGCGGCCCAAGCTGCCGGGGCGGCTCGCTGCCGTCCGTGACGCAGGAGACCCATAGATACGGTGCCCGGCCGGGTGTTAAGATGGATGCTCTGGTTTCGAGAGAGAGCGCCGCGGGATGACGTGGTGAAGAGGGCGCGGGCGCGTAATGTGAACACCGGGCTGCCCAACAGGATAGGCCGGCCTGAATAACGCCAGCAAAGAATGACAACAAACACAACCCAGAGGCGCGGCCTGTACTATGGCTGGTACGTTGTCGGCGCCTGCATGTTCCTCGCCCTGGTCACGGTAGGGGCCCGCAACGCCATCGGCGTGTTCGTCATTCCCATGAGCGAGGAGTTCGGCTGGAGCCGTACCACCATCTCTGTGGCGGGCGCCATGGGGGTCCTCGTCAACGGCCTGACTCAACCTTTCCTGGGCATGCTGTTCGACCGGCACGGGAAGAAGGTGATCCTGGCCGGTCTCGCCGCGGTGGGTCTGACCACCATCGCCCTGAGCCTCACCTTCCACATCATCTTCCTGGTGTTCATGTTTGGCATCGTCGCGTCCACGGCGTTGAGTGGGGCCTCTACGGTCAATACGTGGGCGCTCCTGTCCAGGTGGTTTCGCCGCCGGCGGGCCACCGTTTTAGGATTGAACGCCTCGGGGACCTCTTTCGGGGCCATCATCCTGGTCCCCTTCGCCTCTTATTTCATGGCCGCTACCGGCAGTTGGCGGGCAACCTGGGCGGTGTTGGGCCTCATCGTCCTGTGGGGCTTGCCCTTTGCCTGGATGTTCCTTCATGATAACCCGGCCAAGAAAGGGCTGCAGCCCGACGGAGACCCGGAGCCGCCGCAGCCTGACGCATTGGGCTCCGCCGGTCGCCTGTCTGGCCCCCTGGACACGGACCGATGGACCCAGCCATTTCGGTCCCCACCCTTTTGGCAAATGTCCGGGTCTTATATCGTCTGCGGGGCCACCACCTTCGTTTTGGCCTTCCACTTTGTGGCGTTCGCCCAGGAAGACCGGGGCATCTCGACGGGCCTGGCCGCCACGATCTTTGCGCTGATGGGTGGTCTGAACGTGGTGGGAAGCATCGGGGCAGGGATCCTCTCCGACCATTTCACCCGAAAAGACCTGTTGGCCATCACCTACTTTACCCGCGGGATGGCGTACTTGATCCTGCTGCTGCCGCCGTTGATAGACATTCCGGTCTTGTCTGGCGAGCTGGGGGTGTGGCTCTTCGCCGCCGTTGCCGGAATCTCCTGGGTTGCCACTGCGCCACTGACATCTACCCTCACAGCCGACGTCTATGGCTTGCGTGCCCTGGGCGCTATTTCCGGAATATGCTTCACGTTTCACCAAATCGGAGGCTTCGGCAGCGTTTTGCTGGCCGGCTACCTTAAAGACCTGACCGGCTCCTACACAATCCCGTTCCTGGTTGTAGGCTCGCTGCTGTTTCCCGCGGCCGTCTCCGCGTTTTCCATCAATGAGCGCAAGTACTCGGCGCGCTACGCGGCGCAGACAGCGCCCGCCGCGGCCGGCAACGACTGAGCTGACATGCCGTGGCCGATTTTGTGGTCCATTGCCGCCCACCACGGAGAGCCGGCCGACCCGGACCTCGTGCAGTGGATCAAAGCCCGCCTGGACCACCTTCTGGACGTGGGGCCATGGTTCGTCGTGGCCGGGCTGAGCCTGCTGATTATCCTCATACCCCTTTCTGGCGTGGCTTTCTACCTGCTGCAACAGCGGCGGCACCCCGGCGCCAATCCCCCAATCCAGGAGCGCGACGAGAACTGATTGGCCGAACTGGAATATCCGATGACTTCAAACGAGGCCACTTCGGTCCTCCGGCTGCTCTCAGGATAGGCCCGTAGAACCGCCGGAGGCGGTAATCCGAAGAGGCCCTCAGTCCCTACAGTGAGGCCTTGCTGAGCCAAGCATTGCCGGTGACGCGGCCCCGGTTGACAGTCCCGATTGCCGAAGCATAGCGTGAGATGAACAGGGACGGACCCGACTAGGTGCTGGGCCGTCCCTGCACATTTTCAGGAGGTGATCGGGATTGCGATGCCGACGTTGCCTTTCCCCACGGTTGATGCGGTTGGACAGGAAGTGGCTGGCAGACAACGATGTCTTTCGTTGCCAGAAATGTGGTTTTCTATTCAGCCCCCCTGCTTCTCACCCGTCGGCTTCGGATGATACAGGCCCGCCCTCCGGCCCTTCCCGGACAGTGGCGGTCCGCTCCGGCCACCAGATACGGGAGTAGCGGGGAATGGCTGAACGCAAGGCCGGCGATATGGCCGGAGGGCCGTACACGCCGCTGGACTTCGCCCGCGAGGTCCTCAACGTGGAGCTGTGGAGCAAACAGGAGGAGGTGCTGGCCGCTTTGCCGGAGCACCGGAGAGTAGCGGTCAAGTCGGGCATCGGGCTCGGCAAGGGCTTCTGCGCGGCGGTGGCCGTGCTCTGGTTCATTCACTGCCACGACCCGGCCATCGTGCTCAGCACCGCCCCGACGTTTCGTCAGGTGTGCTACATCCTCTGGCGGCAGATTCGCCGGTTCCACCGCCGCGTCAAGGATACTCTGGGCGGCAAGATGCTGGACACCCGCTGGGAGCTGGCCGAGGACCGGTTTGCCCTGGGCCTTTCCGCCGATACGGCCGACCAGTTCCAGGGATTCCACAATCCAAACATGCTGATCGCGGTAGATGAGGCCGAGGGTGTCAGCGACGAAATCTACGAGGCCATTGAGGCGGTAACAACCGCGGCGGACCCGCTGCTCCTCCTTATCGGGAACCCGACCACCGTTTCGGGGGGGCTTCCGCCGGGCTTTCTACCAGGAGCGTCACCTGTACAACACCATTACCATCTCCGCGCTGGACAGTCCCAACGTCATAGCCGAAAAGGCGGTGATTCCCGGACTTACTTCGCACAAATGAGTGAAGGAGCACAAAGAGACCTGGGGAGAAGACAACCCCATCTTCCGCGCCCGGGTGCTGGGCGAGTTCCCCGACCAGGCCGACGACACGCTGATCCGGCTTTCCGACATAGAGGCGGTAGTCCAGGGGACGGCCCCGGATGCCGAGGTCCCGGAAGCCGGCCTTACAGAAGAAGAAGTGGTGCTGTCAGTGGACGTGGCCCGCTTCGGCTCGGACCGCAGCGTGATTCTGCGCAGCTGGAGGCGGAGCGTGGAGGAGATACGGACGTTTCACGATATGGACACCATGCATCTGGCGGGATGGGCCATCGCGGCGATCAAAGACTGGCAGCCCGACCGGGTGTGCGTCGACGAGATCGGGGTTGGTGCCGGAGCGGTGGACCGGCTGCGGGATCAGGGATACCGGGTCAAGGGTATAAACGTGGCCCGGCACGCCGGCCAGGAAGGCCTCTTCGCCAACCTGCAGGCCGAGGGCCACTGGCGGCTGCGGGAGCTATTCTCTTCCGGGAACATCAGGATTCCCGCCGACAACCATCTGATGGGAGAGCTGGCCGCTCTGCGCTACAGCTACGACAGCCAGGGCAGGATTCAAATGGAGAGCAAGGATTCCATGCGGCAAAGGGGTCTGCCATCCTCGGATAAGGCCGACGCCTTGATGCTGGCTTTTCTCCAGCCTCCCGGCAGGATGTAGCTCTGGACGTGAGCGGCGGTGAGAATGAGGCTCCTGTGGGTGAAGCACGGAAACGGACGATAGGGTGAAGGCTATCGGGGAGGATGCCAAAATGATTGACGGCATCGCGTCAATGGGGGGAATCGGGCCGAGGTTACGAAGGGTGGTCGAAGCCGTCAAAGGCCCGGCCTCGGTGTTCTCCGGGGCGGCGAGGCTCCTGCCCGGCGGGCAGAAATCACCCCGCGGCGTGTCCCCCTTGCGGCCCCAGCAGCAGGCCAACCGGGCTGCGGCAGCAGACGTGGACTGGGCCCAGGGAGTCGCCGGTTCGAATAGCGGGTGGGCCAGCACTGAATATGGGGAGTACTACGCTTCATCGGTGTCGGTGTATGCCGTAATCAGGCTCTGGGCCGAGGCTTTGAGCCGTCCGCCGTTGGTGGTCTACCGGCAAGCAGCCGATGGCGTCCGCTTGGCCGTGGACCCCTCTCATCCGGTGCATCGGCTGCTGGACCGAGTGAACCCGTAGTACACCCGCTGAGACCTGTGGCGCGCCACGGAGATATATTTGAACCTGTGAGGGTCCTCCTTTTGGGCGCTGGAGCGGGGCGGTGAGGAGCAATGGGAAATCTGGCCGCTGCGGCCGGACCGGGTCAGCGTTCTGGCCGACCGGCGGCAGCACATCCGCGGGTTTGTCTACCAGGGGCATAGCGGACCAGTGGCCTACACCCCCGATGAGATGCTATGGATTTGTTACTTCAATCCCCTGCGGGAGTACGCCGGGTTGTCGCCCATCGCCCCGGTTCGCATGGCGGTGGACATGGAAAAGGACGCGCTGCGCTTCAACCGCAACTTCCTCCGTAATTCGGCCCAGCCGGACTTCGTGTTGCTGACCAACGAGAGTATGACGGACACTGAGATCGAGGGCTTCTACACCCGCTGGGAGGCCCGGTACTGGGGCCCGGGCAACGCCCACCGTCCAGCCGTCACCAGCTTCGTTCAGGACATCAAGACCCTGGGCCTCAGCCATCGGGACATGGACTTCATCCAAGGGCTGCGATGGAACCTGGAGGAGGTGAGCCGCACCTACGGCGTGCCGAAGCCTCTCCTTTCCGACATGGAGCGGGCCACCTTTTCCAACGTCAACGCGGCCGAACGCCTGTTCTGGCGTAACACCATGCTGCCTCAGATGAGGTTCCTGGAAGAGCAGCTGAACCGGATGTTGCTGCTCCGCCTGGGCTATCCGGACCTGGTGGTGGAGTTCGATCAAAGCGTCATCGAGGCCCTGCGGGAGGATGAAAACAGCCGGGTAACCCGTGAGATGCAACTGCTGGACCGGGGAGCGCTCACCATTAACGAGGTGCGCCGGAGCTGCAATCTACCCGACGTTCCCTGGGGTGAAACCTGGGCCAAGGCCCCCACTCGAGGCGCTGCGTCCGCATCGCCGGGAAACGGCCGGGCCCTCTTGGCCGTGCAAGTAGATGGCAACGAGGCCGTGAGGCAGACCCAGTCCGTTTGGCAGGATTGAAGCTAGATTGAGCGAGGGTTCCGTCGCTCCTTTTGCCATCCCATGCCCTGATAGTAGCCTCGCAAGTAGGCGATCTGACCGCCGTGCACGATGTTGTCCCAAACCAGGATACCCAGGGCGTCGCCGATGGAAATCGTGTCGGGCGGAGCGGGAAAGGGTATCTGCCGCTCCATCTCGGAAGCTGGGAGGGGCCGGAGATAATCCCGGGTTGCGGCGTTCACCGCCTCAAAATATGCTGCCAGCACATCCTTGCCCGGTGACTGCCAAACAGCTACCTGCTCCAAGCTCCAACCCATGCCGAAGTCGTGGAGGTCGGCGGGCATCCCGAACTTCTCGTGCCAGCCGTCCTTGATCCACAATTGCGGCGCTTCCATCAGCCGGGTATGGATGAAACGGTCGGCCACTCTGGTCATGTGCCACAGCAGCCAACTGATCGGGTTGGATTGATCGTTGGGGCGGCTGGTCATGATCTCCTCGTCCACTCCGTCCAGCGCCGAATTCACCATGTGCCAGTTGCGTTCCAGGGCGGAGAGAGTCGTTTCGGTGGCTGACATCGGTTATCTCCTTTTGATCACCAGGGTCCCGGCGGAAGAGAAAAGAGGAGAGGCGTGTGCTGCTCCGCCGAAAGCGGAGCAGCACACGCCGTACCCTTGTTCCCTGGGGAGAGGCGCCTCCGAGGGCTGTTTTCGTACTAATGACAATTTGCAGATTCAAGTTGACCGAGTACTAGATTGTTGGCGACGTGCAAGATCAGGACCCATTGGAAGCCGGGAGATCAGGATTTTGGAGCCGTTTTGGCGAGCTTTCTAAGGGTCCAGTTTTGAAGTCTTTGCCGGTCAATGGAAGCCATCACCTTGGCAACGTGGCCTCGATGAGGTGACCCCTGGCGTATTGTCGCGGTCCCGTTGTCTCCGACGGTCTGCCGGATGGCGGCATTCTCTCCTACAACCCCAGCAACCGGCGGGCGTTTCCCTCGTTGATCAACCGGCGCTCGGCTTCGGTGCAGGCCAGGTTGTCTATCATCGCGTTGAATTCATCGTAATGGGAGAATGGGTGATCGGTGCCGTATAGCAATCTTTCCGCGCCATAGCTCTTGTAGCAGTATTCCAGCGCCTCGGGACTGTGGGCCACCGTATCCAGGTAGATCTTGTCAAAGTAGTGGCAGGCCGGTTGGGAAAGCTGCTCCCATTCCTCCGGCGGCGTCCAGGTGTCAATCACCCGCTCCACCCGGCCCCGGATGTAGGGGACGAATCCGCCCAAGTGGGGCACGATCAACTTCAGGTCCGGCACTTCTTGGAACAGACCGCTCATCATCATTCGCACCGTGGCCAGCGAAGTATCGAACATGAAGGCCATCCCCGGCACCAGTGGCCGCTGGTCGATGCCGTTCATGTTCAGGGGGGCCGTTGGGTGCATGTCCATGGGCACCCCCAACTCAGCCACATGCTTGTAGACAGGCCAGAACTCCGGGTTGTCCAGGGTCTTCTGATTGATGTTGGAGAACAGATACACACCCTTGAACCCCAGTTGGCTCACGCAGCGGTCAATCTCAGCGATGGCGCGTTGGGCGCTACCCCAGCCCAGGGCGGCCCAGGCGGCGAATCTGCCGGGATGCCGGCCGACAACCTCGGCCAGGTGGTCGTTGATCCGGGAAGCCCAGTCGTCGGCTTCATCCCCGCCCAGGAGTTCGGGGCCGGGGACCCCGTGGCTGAGGACCGATATGCCAATGCCCAGGTCGTCCATGGCCCGGAGCTTGGCGTCCACGTCGGCGTGGGCCAGGGCCGAGGCATGCCGGTACCCCCCGGCGCAACTCACGAAATAGGTGCCGCCCTCAAGGACGCCCTTGGGCAGCGAACTGCGGCCGGCCAGGTGTTGCAGGTAGTCGAGAAAAACCAGGTGGCTGTGGACATCGATGCGCATGGACCCTCCGAGACGGGTGATCGGCGTCCGTGGATGGCACGGAGTAATCTACCCTAGCCGGCCAACGAACCCATGGGGTCCCAAGCGGGCAAGACTATAGGCTCAAGCTCCATAGCAGCCTGCAATTCGGGGGATAGGTATTCTTTGGGCACGGCGATTTCAAACATGTACTCGGCAAACCAGGAATCGTTCATCAGGAAAAAGCCCTTGTTTCCCACCTTGTCGTCCCAGCTATTTTCCACCCGCCAGCGGCGGGGGACGCCGTCGACCACATCCACCCCGGTGAACATCATTGCGTGGGTCATGCTGGTCTGGCGATACTCCAACCGGGCCGCCTTCTCCAAGGAGAAATTGGCCCCGTACACACCGGCGTAGTCGAACAACTCCGAGTCCCACAGGCCCAGGTCCCGGTGCATCTGTTTCCCCGTGTCGCAACCCATCCACACGGGTTTGCCGTCCTGCAACATGCGCAGGGCGATGTCCTTCATGAGTTGGATGTCGATATTCAGGTATTTTACGGGCGGCGCGTCCACCACGTTCCCCAGATGGGCTACGGTGAAAGTGGCCCTCACCGGGCTTGATTCCCTGGGATCGTGAACCAGGCTCACGTAGTCTCTAATGGGCGTCAGCAGATACCTCTCCGCGAACTCCAAGGGCGTCAATTTCCCCACCCGGGTGAAATCGCCGTCTTTGTCTTTCCACTGCCAGTCGATAATCGTCGGCGGGGTACCCAGGTGGATGCACAAGATATCGTGGATGACCTTCAGTACCGAGGTCTTGATCCGGCGTAGCTCGTCGATACCGGATTCACCCGCATAGGCTTCCCGGATTCTCTTTGCCCCTTGCCGCATCTGGTAATTCAAGCTCGAGTTCAGGCGCGCCGAGTTCCCGGAACTCTCGGTCTCCGGCATGGCCGTTTTGGGAACCACCCCGTGTTTGGCCACCAGGGCGGTAAACATGTCCCATTGCCCGCCGTCGGAAATCGGGCTCCGCAAGAGCCAGGCGACCGTGCGGTCATCGAGAGGCCTGTCGGCTGTCTCAATGAAGGCCTCCAAGACGAAATTGGCCCGTTCCAGCTTGTCCCAGAACATGAGATAGTTTTGGCTGAACTCAAAGTCCTTTACCTTCAGCAATTTCCTGGTATCGGAACGGCACACGTTCAAACCGGCAAACATCCAGCAGCGGCCCGACCTGGCCTGGTTGGTTACCGACCAATCGTCCAGCATGATCGAGAACGAATGGGGTGAATCGGCTACCACGGACCGGCTCAATGCCACGTCATTGACATCGTGCTGGGTTACCACGTTTTGCAGCAACTTTTTCGAGGCGTCGGCCTCGAATCCCTGCCGGAATTCTTCCAGGCGTTCTCGGGACAATTCCCCGGTCCCGCTGGAAGTTGCGCCGGGGCTTGTGGGCGTGTCGTTGTCCATGTGCGGTCACCTGGCGGCTAAATTTGGATTCAGGGAAACCATTGTACCCCATGGACCAGCGCCTAGGCGGCAACAGCCAGCGCAAAACCAGGGAAGGAGTTGACCGGACCGTTTTTCAGTTCCCGCCTAACCGGTCAACCTCACGGATGCCGGTTCCAGGCCAGCCAGTAGAAACCGAGGTCCGCCATCATACTCCAGAATTGATCAAAGTCCACCGGTTTGACCAGATAGCTGTTGACGCGGTATTCGTAGGCCCGGGCGACATCGCCCTCCGCGCCGGAATTGGTGAGGACCACGACCGGAATTCGCTGCAGCACTTCGTCGGCCTTGATTGCCCTCAGCAATACCGCCGTCATACAAGCCTTGCGCGACGATCAATTAGACATGGCCTGGTACAAAACCCCGGTCACGGAGACAAATGAGCCAAGCTCGTCGGCGGGGCACTGGTCATAGGTAATCATCCGGCCCCGGGCCTTCCCCAAGATGGCGGTCAAATAATGAATCGGGGCGGAGCCGCAGATCCGGGTGGGGTCCCCGTGCTCCAAGATGAGGTCTTTGAGCAGGTCACTGCTGCCGGAGCAGGCTGCATCCAGCCACCACTCGTCCCAAGACCGGACTCGGGCCCGGTCAGCATCGGCGATGGGCGACGGGTCGCCGAAAGCCGGGCCCACGTGGCTGAGGTCTCCGGCGGCCACCACCAAGACCTGGCTCCTGGAGGCCACCTCCGCCAAGAGGGCGATGGCTTCCCAAACAGGGGCGGCATCGACACCGTTCGCCAGAAGCACCGGTTCGTGAGAACCACAGAGGACCGGGAGCAATCGTTTAGGCTTCCGATCTGCCATGTAGTGCAGCCAGACCGCAGCCAACTCGATGGAGTGCTCGCCGATATGGTGGGATTCTTCTTGAAAAGCCCGCTCCTCGCCGAGAATGCCGGCCAGGCGGTCCACCAGGCCGGTGTCGGTGGGCAGCTCTCCCCACGGGGTGCCGTAGCTCTGACGGGTCAGTGTGACGCTGCCCGGGCTGCCCGAGTGGTCCGTGCCCAGCACGATTATCAGGTCAGCCTCTTGTACCGCCACTCTGGCCAGCTGCCACGTTTCAGCATAGGTGCGCCAGCCCCTATTGTAGTCGATATGGGGGCTGATCAGCCCGACGACCCGGCCCAGGGATTCTTCGTGGCTGACTCCCGCCTGGCGGCAATACCCGTCCATGGTGTCTTGTAGTTCTGATTGGTCACTCGGGTAGCATCCCCCTGCCAGCGCGGGCGCCCGAAAGGACCCAGACCGATAGCTTTCCATGGCCTGCCGCAAGGCGCTGCGAAACCGTTGGTTGTCCAAGAGGAAGGTATCGTCCAAGCTGTGGAGGAACGACTCGACCTGGCTGGTCAGCAAATGCAAGCCGGTCCGCAGCGAGAAGCCGGCGCGGAGGGCGTCGGGGTCTCGCGTGCCGTCGAGGAGAGCGAGTAGCGGGGTCAATGCTTGCGGCACGAGCGCACTGCCCGGACTAAGCCGAAGGGAATCCTGCAATGCCAGGACTTGCTCGCCTTGCCATCGGACCCAATGCAGGTTCAAGTCTCGGAGTTTTGGCAGCTCTTCCGGCATGTCGGATCAATTATATACGATTCATCGCTTGGTAATTATCTCAAAAAGTGGTTCGACAAGCTCACGGCGAACGGAGCAGGAGCGCCCAATCCGTTCGTCCTGAGCCTTGTATCTTACAATATAGACGTGACAGACCGTGTGAGCCTCGGTCCCAGTTTCAGGTAGACCGTTCGACAGCGAGGTCGTGACGTTTCCTCCCCGGGAGAG